>CAMZKN010000187.1 GCA_947311315.1 uncultured Desulfobulbaceae bacterium
GTTTCAATATATGTGTCTGGGTTTTGCGTTGCTGGACGAAGAGAACTGACATGTACAGCTCCTTTTTATGGGTAATAGGCAGATCTAGGAGCTTGTCCAAGAATGACGGCTAGCTAAACGTCATTCCCGTGCAGGCGGGAAACCAATATTACCAGCACAAATGCTTAGATTCCCGATAAAAGAATTCGGGAATGACCATGAATGAGAACGTAATTGTATTTTGATAGTTCGTGGTTAACACGACACCAGGTGATGACGTGGATATTCAACTTATACCCGTTGAACAATTTCAAACTTTTCTTGTTGTAACCAGCAGAGTAGCAGGGTTCATAGGTGCCATTCCAGTACTCTCCGGTGCCCAGACCCCTGGCAAGGTTAAAACCGGCCTTGTTTTTGCGACATCACTGGTTCTTTTTCCAATGATGGCGGATGCTGTTCCCAAAACCAATTTTTCACCGGCTCCCTTTCTTTTACTCATTCTCTCCGAACTTCTTCTTGGCCTTCTTCTTGGCCTTGTTTCCCGTCTTATTTTCACAGCCGTCGAATTTGGTGCAACTGTCATAGGCTATCAGATGGGTTTTGCTGCAGCCAATGTCTTCGATCCCCAAAGTGAACGCCAGGTAGCGCTTATTTCTCAATTTCAAAACGTCTTTGCCATCCTAATCTTCCTGGCCATCAATGGTCATTTCATCTTTTTCCAGACCGCAGTCATGTCCTATGACCTCCTGCCCCCAGGACAACTGAACCTCTCCGGCGATGCTGTACCTTATCTCATGGAGCTTGCTTCCCATATGTTTGAGATAGGCGTTCAGTTCAGCGCTCCCGTTCTTGCTGTTCTACTCCTTTCCGGCCTGATTCTTGGGATTCTTGCCCGGGTTTTTCCACAACTCAACGTCTTTCTCCTCTCATTCCCCATTAATATCGGCACAGCATTTATTGTCATGGCATTGACACTTGGTATGGTTTCGACCCTTATTAGACGGGAATTTGACATATTAGGCGAACGAATTATAATAATGCTGCAACTTCTCGGCCCCTGATCGCCTTCTTTGAAGCTCTTTCAGCGGAACATAATTTGCAACGAGTTACACATTGTATTGACCTGATCCTTAATTATTTTTACACGGAAACAAACAGATGGCAGAAGAAAGTGATTCAGGAGGTGAACGAACAGAAGCCCCTTCTGCCAAAAGACGTGACGATTTTCGAAAAAAAGGCCAGGTCGCTCAGAGCAAAGAGGTACAAACCGCATCATTGCTCACTCTAATCCTACTCTTCTGGATTTTTTATCTCCCTACATTCTGGAGTAATTTCACAGCTCTACTCTTCACACTCTGGCAGGGAAGCGGCGAGTTTGAAATTACTCAGGCTTCTATTCTTTCCTTGGCCACATTTATAATTCAAAAACTTGGCATTCTCCTGTTTCCATTGTTTCTCCTTGTGCTGATAATTGGATTTTTCTCAAGTTTGTTCCAATTCGGCTGGTTACTTTCAGCAAAGCCTCTCTCGCCTGATTTTTCAAAACTTGATCCCATCAAAGGCTTTGGCCGCTTTTTTTCCAGGAAATCATTAATAGAAGTTATAAAATCACTGTTAAAGGTCATTCTAGTTGCACTCATTGCATACTCAACGGTTCTCGATAATTTTAATGAAGCGCTGATCCTGGTTGATACGAGTATTAGTGAGACATTAGGGTATCTTGGAAAGGTTTCTGCTCTTATTCTTGCAAAAGTCTGTGCGGTGATGGTCCTTCTCGCTTTTCTTGATTTTCTTTTTGTTAGATGGGAGCTTGAAGAAAAAATGAAAATGACCAAACAGGAACTCAAGGAAGAATTCAAAGAAAGCGAGGGGGCCCCCCATATCAAAGCACAAATCAGAGCTATTCAACAGGAAATGGCCAGGAAACGTATGATGGCTGAAGTCCCCGATGCTGATGTTATTGTGACCAATCCAACCCATATTTCAGTTGCCATCAAGTATGATTCCGACAAAATGGACTCTCCCGTTGTTCTCGCCAAAGGATCAGACATTATTGCCATGAAAATCCGGGAAATAGCCAGGGAACATCAAATTCCCATCATTGAAAACCCTCCAGTGGCTCGATTATTGCATAAACTTGAAATAGGAGAATACATTCCGGAAGATCTTTTTAAAGTTGTAGCAGAAATTCTGGCACACGTATATTCGCTCACCCCGACTAAAGGTACTATGAGTTAATGGAACTGACCAACATACAGGAAACATTCTCGAACCTGCGCCTCAAAGAACTTCTTGGTCGCAGTGATCTCATGGCGGCATTTGGTCTGGTTTCCATCCTCATGATCATGATCATTCCCCTGCCGTCGATAATTCTTGATCTCTTTCTGTCACTCAATATCACCATTGCTCTTCTTATCCTTATAATCAGCCTCTATACGGTAAAGGCAATTGACTTTTCAATTTTTCCATCAATTCTCCTGACAACTACACTGTTCAGGCTCTCTTTAAATGTGGCGTCAACCAGGCTTATTCTTCTGCATGGTGATGAAGGTCCAGGCGCAGCTGGTTCAGTGATTCAATCATTTGGTCAATTTGTTGTTGGTGGTAATTATGTAGTCGGTATCGTCATTTTTGCCATTCTGGTTCTCATCAACTTTATGGTTATCACCAAGGGTGCCGGTCGGGTTGCAGAAGTTGCTGCAAGATTTACTCTTGATGCCATGCCGGGTAAGCAGATGGCAATCGATGCTGATCTCAACGCCGGTCTTATAAATGAAGATGAGGCCAGAAAGCGGCGTGAGGAAATATCAAAAGAATCAGGTTTTCATGGCGCCATGGATGGTGCTTCAAAATTTGTAAAAGGTGATGCCATAGCCGGTATCATCATCACCCTGATTAACATAGGTGCCGGTTTTGTGATCGGCGTTGTACAAAAAGGCATGCCCATGGCTGAGGCTGCCGCAAATTACACCATTCTCACCGTTGGTGATGGCCTGGTCGGTCAGATTCCAGCCCTGATTATCTCTACCGCAGCAGGTCTTCTCGTTACCCGCACTACAGGAGATAAAGATCTCGGCAGTGACCTGAAAAAACAATTTTCTCACAATTCCGTGGCGCTCTGGGTCGTCTCCTGTATTATACTTGTTTTTGCATTGATTCCCGGACTGCCATTTCTCCCCTTTCTTATCCTGTCCATTTCCCTTGCAGTTCTCGCATTCCAGCTCGACCAAAAACAAAAAGCTGCGGTTGAAGAAATAGAGGAACAACCTGAAACCGCTCCCGAGCCACAAGAGGAAAATTATGAGGAAATGCTCAACGTCGATATGCTGCAACTCGAAGTTGGCTATGGACTTATACCTTTTGTTGACTCGGCCCAGGATGGAGAACTGTTGAACCGCATCCAATCCATACGAAAACAGTTTGCATTAAATAATGGGTTTATAGTACCGCCCGTTCATATCAGAGATAATTTGCAGCTGTCTCCCAACCAGTACACCTTTTCTCTCAAAGGCGTAAAAATTGCCGAAGCCGAAATGTTACCAGGTCATTTTATGGCGATGGATCCTGGCATGGTGACCGAAACCATCCAGGGAATCGCCACCACCGAACCTGCATTTAATCTTCCCGCTATCTGGATTACCGAAGACAAAAAAGACAGAGCGCAGATTGCCGGGTATACCGTGGTTGACTGCACAACTGTTATGACCACCCACTTAAGTGAAATCATTAAACAGCACGCCCATGAATTAATAGGCCGCCAGGAAGTACAGGGTCTCCTCGATAACCTTGGCAAAACTTATCCTAAACTCGTTGAAGATCTGGTTCCGGCCATACTTTCTTTAGGAACCGTCATGCGGGTACTGCAAAACCTGCTTAAAGAATCCATTTCAATCCGTGACCTGCGCACCATACTGGAAACCCTTGCCGATTGGGCAACCTCCACCCAGGACACAGACATTCTCACAGAATATGTCAGACATGCACTGGCACGAACAATCAGCTCAGAACTCGCTATGGATGGGGTGGTGTCTGTAATTACACTCTCCAAACCTGTAGAAGATGCTATAAAAAATGGTATTCAGCATAAAGAGAGTGGTAGTTATCTCGCTATTGACCCGATAATTGCCCAGCGGATTCTCGATTCAATCGGCAATACCATCACTAAATTTGCCTCGGCCAGCCGCCCGACCCTTCTCTCCTCTCCGCAGATCCGCCCCTATGTAAGAAATCTTATAGAGCGCTATTACCCTGCACTCAGCGTTGTTTCTCATAACGAAATCACCCCGAATCTCAAAGTCAAATCTCTTGGTACGGTGACCCTCGATGCAAGTTAGAGTATTCGAATCAACAGACATGGCGTCCGGGCTGAAAATGGTTAAAAAGGAACTTGGCCCCAACGCCCTTATCCTTTCAACCAGAACCATCAAAAACGGCAAACTTGGTTTACTCGGCAAGCCTGTACTCGAAATCACTGCTGCCGTCGACAACAGTATCCCACCAAAAGACAGCAACCCAGCTTCCCTGCAGAACAAGCACGTTTTATACAGTGACAACAGAACCACTTCCGCTCAGGGAAATTTCTCCTGTGTTGTGGGTGACAGCATAGATTCCGGGATCCGTTCAAACACACCTGCCCCTGCACAAGCAAGGCAGATGGTACCTGAGGCAGCCGTTGAGGCAAAACAGAACCTGCAAAGTGAAGTAAATGAACTCAAAGATCTTGTGAAAAACCTTGCTGGCCAGATTTCACAAATATCTTCGAACAATGTTGAAACACAAACGACACAGTCTCCTTCACTAAGAGTACCTGACACGCATATTTCCAGCCGGGCCAACAGTGCAGCCATCCAGGGAGACCATCTTCTGACTCTGCTTATAGATCACGGCATAAATATTGAGACATCAAGAACAATTGCCAGTTTCTTAAGAGACAGTCTTACAGAACAGGAACTTTGCGATTCAACATTTGTCACCGGCGCAATTATTGAAAGTATCCAGAACCTCATTGAAGTAGATCCACCTCAATTTGACAATCAAAAAACACAACATAGAATTGCCTTTGTTGGCCCAACAGGTGTTGGTAAGACAACAACACTTGCAAAGGTCGCAGCCTCATATTTAAGCAACTATTCCAACTCCATTGCGCTAATAACGATTGATACCTACAGAATCGCAGCCGTGGAACAATTAAAGGTGTATGGCGAAATAATGCACTTACCGGTTGATGTGGTCATCAGTCCGGATCAACTCGAAAAATCTTTAACCAGACACCAGGACAAAGAACTTATACTCATAGATACCGCAGGGCGTAGCCCAAAAGACAGCCTTTGTATCGATGAACTTGCAACTTTTCTACACCCTGGCCACAACATAGAAAAACACCTGGTGCTTTCCGCATCCACCAGAGAAAATGAACTTATCAGCTCCATAGAACAGTTCGAAAGACTTGGCATTGACCATACCATCTTTTCCAAGGTCGACGAATGTTCAAATCTGGGTGTGCTGCTTAACATACAGGTACAAAACAGTAACCCTTTGTCATACATCACGAATGGACAGAGGGTTCCTGAAGATTTACTTGATATCTCACCCAGAATTGTAGCAGAATTGATTATGGCTCAACACGAAGGAACACTGCATGAGTAATACACTTCACACGTCGACAGACCAGGCCAAAACATTGCGGGATATTACCGCAGCAAAACGGTCAGCAGCTGCTCTACGACCGGAGACCGACCAGTCAACACATGTCTATGCTGTGACAAGCGGCAAAGGTGGCGTAGGAAAAACCGCTGTTGTTGCCAATCTGGCATTTACCCTTGCAGCTCTTGATAAACGTGTTCTTATTCTCGATGCCGATCTTGGTCTTGCAAATATAGATGTTGTTTTTGGTCTCTCCCCTGCCTATAACCTCAATCATTTTTTTTCCGGGGAACAGGAGCTTCAGGACATTATAGTCGAAGGTCCAAACGGTATTAAAATACTTCCGGCAGGATCCGGCATACAAAACTTCACCAAACTCGACGCTCATCAGAAAATGAGACTCCTTGACGGCCTCGATTCCATGCACAATCATTTCGACTATGTGCTCATCGATACTGAGGCTGGGATTTCTGAAAATGTTACTTACTTCAATACTGCCGCACAGGAAATTATTGTTGTCACGACAACAGAACCAACTGCGATTACAGATGCTTACGCACTAATGAAGCTCCTGTCGACTCAGTACCATGAGAAAAAATTCAACCTTGTAGTCAACCAGATCCAGTTGGAAGAGGATGCCCTTGATGTTTACCGCAAGCTCACCATGGTGGCCAACAGATACCTCGATATCTCCATTGATTTTCTTGGCTCTATCCCTGAAGACCGGCAGATGCATGATTCTATACGAAAACAGCAGGTAATATGTGATCTGAATCCCGGCTCCAAAATCAGTCAAGCCTTCACTAAACTTGCAGGAAGAATCTGTTCTGAACCCACCCAGGCAGAACCAAAAGGCAATCTGCAGTTTTTTTGGAAAAAATTACTGAAAATCGGCGGATAGGAAAAGATCATGATTTATACCCAAAATTCCACTGGTGACAACATATCGCAACTTATCCGCGACCATCTTTATCTCGTTGATATTTTAGTCGGCAGAATGGTCACTCAGGTTCCGGCATTTATGAACAGAGATGATATGAAAAGTGCCGGTATGCTCGGCCTTCTTGACGCTGCGAATAAATTTGACCCTTCCAAAAAAATCCTTTTCAAAACTTTTGCTGAATATCGAATACGTGGGGCCATTCTCGATGAAATGAGAAAACTTGACTGGTTTTCAAGATCTCTTCGGGACAAACAGAGCAGAATCGAAAAAACTATTTTAAACCTCGAGCTTCAATTAGGTAGAGATCCTGAGGATATGGAAGTCGCAAAAGCAATGGATCTTTCCCTGGAAGCATACCAGACAATGCTGGGTGAAGTGAGCCACCTTGGCTGTGTGAGTCTCAACGAGACACTTGATCACTCCGATGAGGGACGATCTTTTCTCGACTCCTTAACCAACCACTATTCCAGCATCTCGCCTGGTGCACGTATTGAAAACCAACAACTGACACAAAAAATTGCCGAAGTACTCGCCCTCTTATCTGAAAAAGAGCGACTCGTTATCTCACTCTATTATTACGAAGAATTGACTCAAAAAGAAATTGCTGAGGTTTTGGATCTTTCCGAAGGTAGAGTATCCCAACTTCACAGCCAGGCACTTATCAAATTGAAAACGAAAATTGCTTCCAGAATTTTCTAAGAGGAAGTTTTATGGATTGGTTCAACACGACACTTTCCCCCACAATCATACTTACATTACTCCTTGGGCTTAGCACAATTAAAATTGTGTTACTCAAAAAAGCCAATGGCCGATTGATTCGCCAGCTAAACGAAACAACATCTTCTTTTAACCTCAGCCAAAAACAATTAGCTACACTGCAGGACAAGCACGCTACAGTAGAGGCATTTCAAAAAGATCTCAACAAAGCAGAACTCACTGCGCAGCTGCAAAAACCGAGAACCAACCTGCAAGTGTCATATGGTAGTAGCAGTGCACCTGAAAAATATAGTTATATTCATTCGTTACTGCAAAAAGGAATGTCTGCAGAAGAGATTGGATCTATTCTGGCCATATCGACGCATGAGGCAGATCAACTCGTTGCTCTTTCAGCCCTGGCACAAGCAAAATAATCTGTAACTACAGGTGGGATGCAATACAATAAAATGACCATAATAATGGATATTTTGTAGTGATTCAGCAAGTTTAATTGAATATCGATTGATGAAGGAAAAGAGAAAAATTTGACTTGGAAGATCATTTAATTGATTTTGAAGACAATCAGTTACCGGTTAATATCATTTTTTGTAACAAGCGTGACAACTGCCAAGGAAAAGAAAATTTCATAATTCGACATTCCTTGTTCGACATTCGATATTTGAATTTGAACATTAAATCAATTAACAATGTACAAATAATCTTTTCGATCTGCCTGTTTATCATAAACTTTTCCAAGATAACATCCGATATAAACTAGATAGAAAAATTCACTTTTAAATAAGAGAACACTATGGTTTCAGGAAAATACAGCGCCCTTGCCGGTGCGATTTCAAGAGAACAGGCAATAGCCAATATCAGCAACAATCTTGCGAATATCAGCAGTAGTGGCTACAAAAAATCCCGAGTAAGTTTTGAATCAATCTTAAAAGGCCAACAGCAGATTACTGATGCTAAAGGTATTAATTATGATCGAGTTAAAGCAAACTACAGTGATTTTGCGCCAGGGGCCATGAGGCAGACAGAAAACCCGCTCGATGTAGCTATTCAGGGTGAAGGATTTTTTAAGGTTCAAGGACCGGATGGTGTTCTTTATACAAGAAGAGGTGATTTTTCCATAAACAGCGAAGGGCTCCTAACGACAAGTAATGGTCTACCAGTGCTTGATGACGGCAACAGTCCAATCAACATTCCTGATCTTGACACAAGTAAATTTGCGGTTGGTGACGATGGCACCATTTTTCTTTTAGGGCCTCAGAGTTTGCGATCAGAAGTAGCAAAACTTGCAATCGTTGATATTGAGAATAAGGAAAAATTAAAACGTGAACCTGACACAACTTTCTCATTACCAGCTGGAGAGCAGGATATTGAAAGTGAGAATTCCCGTGTAATACAAGGCCATCTTGAACTTTCCAATGTTAACATGGCCTCAGAAATGGCCTTAATGATAAATAATCAAAGAATCTTTGAAACATATCATAAAGTTTTAAAGAGTTACTCGACAATTACTGAACAACAACAAGAACTTGGTACTCTAGGTTAGCACCAAAGAAGGAAAACATTATGCTTCGATCACTCTGGACAGGCACCACGGGAATGCACACTCAACAGCTCAACATTGATGTCATTGCCAATAATCTCGCAAATGTCTCCACCACCGGGTTCAAAAAAAGCAGGGCCGATTTTCAGGATCTTCTCTATCAGACATTAAAAGTGCCGGGCAGCCAAACCTCAACAGATACAGAATCGCCAACAGGTATTCTTATCGGGCTGGGTGTCAAACCTGCAGCTGTAACAAAAGTCTTTACCCAGGGGGATCTTATCCTCACCGAAAACGAGCTTGATATTGCCATAGAAGGTAATGGTTTTCTACAGATAGAAATGCCTAACGGCAATACAAGTTATACCAGATCCGGCGCATTAAAAAGAGACAGTAACGGCAGACTGACCAATTCCGACGGCTATCCCATCCTTCCGTCGATCACCATACCTGATGGGGCTCAGCAAATAACCATCAGTGAAACAGGTCTGGTCAGCGCAATTATCGATGGTGATACTGCAGGCACAGAACTTGGCACACTTGACCTGGCAATATTCACCAACAATGCCGGCCTTTCGGCCATAGGTAAGAATCTCTTTGAAGAAACAGCAGCATCCGGAACACCGCAGATCGGTACCCCCGGCGATGACGGTTATGGCACACTGCTGCAAACCTACCTGGAAGGATCCAATGTCAATATCGTTGAAGAACTTGCCAGTATGATTACCACACAGAGAGCATATGAAATAAACTCTAAAACCATCCAGACATCTGACGAAATGATGCAGACCACAAACAACCTCATCTAAGAGTGAGACGATGAAACAACTCTTCCTGATCCTTTTTTTAGTTGCTGCCATGCCCCACACCTGCGGTGCTCTGGAGATCACTTTTTCCAAATCGGCAACCGTAGAAAAATCTATCATAACTCTTGGGGATATTGCCACATTTGATGAAACATCTGAACTTGTTAAAGCGTTGTCTACACAGATAGTCGGACAATCACCACCACCAGGTGAAACTGTCTTTCTCCGCTCTTTTGGAATAAAGCGCTATCTCGATTCTACCCAATCGCTACCAGACAATATAATCTGGCAGGGATCTCCAACTGTTACACTTAGGCGTGCAGGGCTCACCATTGGCCCCGACAAAATATTACACATTATCAAAAACTATATCGAAGACAATAAAGAAAATCTTCCCAGGGCGGATATCAGTTTTATACCATCATCTCTACCCATTCCTTTTACATTACCCGTCGGTAAACTAACCTATGATGTTATCCCGTCGCATCCTGGTATACTTGGCAGTTCCAGGTTTTCCATGATTTTTAAAATCGATGATAAAGTAGTTAAGAATATGTCTGTCAGAGGAACGGTCAAAGCCATCGCCAATGTTGTTATTGCCTCACAATCGATGCCAAGAGGAAGTATCCTTCACCGCAAAAATCTCCAAATCACAAAAACAGATATCAGCTCCTTACGCTCCTCAAACAGTGATATCTCAGAGCTGATTGGGAAAAAACTCAAAAAACATGTTAAGGCCGGTACAGCGATTCTTCTTTCTATGGTCGAAGCACCCCCGGTAGTTCGTTCCGGTGAGCGGGTTAAAATTGTTATAACCAGTGGCTCAATGATACTTACAGCAACAGGTCTCGCCTACAGCGACGGACAAATCAATCAGATGATCCGGGTGCAGAATTTAAGATCCAGAAAAATCGTATATTGTCGGGTCGCGGCTCCTGGCCTAGTGGAGGTACTCCTTTAAAATGAAAACACTTTTCCTTTTCATCGCTACAGTTCTCATACTTTCTTCCTGTGCAAAACCGGATAACCAACTCATGTCTCTTCAGGAGCCACTTGAAGAAATCAAATCTCCTGATGCTATAAACAAAGAGGCTGGTTCGCTATGGGAACGGAATCGACATTCGTTATTTTCAGATCGAAAAGCAATAACCGTAGGTGATATTGTCACTGTCATTATTTCAGAAAAAGCAAGCGCCTCTAAGGAAGCGAAGACTTCGACAGCGCGAAATACTAATATGACAGCATCAATCCCGCACTTTTTCGGACTTGAAAACGATGATATCTGGAACGGTCATAATCCGATTGATCTGAATAAACTTGTGGAAGCCGATTTCAAAAACGCCTTTGAGGGCAATGGTACCACCACACGCAAAGAAGATTTTACCGCCTCTCTTACAACTCAAGTGGTGCAGCGATACCCCAACGGACAGCTGAAAATTCGTGGCGGCAAAGAAGTTATGGTAAACAACGAAGTTCAACTCATTTTTCTGACCGGAATAATCAGACCTGTTGATATCACTGCTGCAAACACTGTTAATTCTGCAAAAATACTTAACGCTCGCATCAGTTACACAGGCAAAGGCGCAATCAGCGACAAGCAAAGTCCTGGCTGGGCAATGCGTGCACTTGACTATGTATGGCCATTCTGATGCTTTACTGTCTAACGCCCGAAAAAACAGGCTATTAGTACTGTGTCCCATAAGTTCTGACATGGTATTAGGTAATTTGTGATTCGTTGTCTTTTGCCCCATTTTTTTCTTAGTAAGGATACAGTATATCAAGTACTTGTACGTTCAATTAAGGTTCAAAGCAATATCGAATATCGAACAGGGAATGTCGAATTATGAAGGGTTGTACAACTGAATAAACACTCATCAGCACGCGCAATTCTATTGAAGCATCCACACTTCAAGATTCATAATTCCTTGTTCGATATTCGATATTCAAAAAAACTTTTAATTACCAGAAAACCAGTCAAAACTTATGGGACAGGCTATTAGTGTGTCAACAATTTTATACCAGTTACCGGTGGCTTACATGACCAGAATCATATCATATTTCATAAGCTTTCTCCTCTGCATGCAACTCCTGCAAACGGATGCTACAGCTGCACGAATCAAAGATCTTGCCCAAATCCATGGTGTGAGAAACAACCAGCTCCTGGGTTACGGACTTGTTACCGGCTTAAACGGTACAGGCGATGATATGAAGAAATCCGTCTTCACTCTCCAAGCCATTTACAACATGATGACAAGGCATGGTATAACTATTGATCCAAATACCATCAAAGATATCAAAATAAAAAACGTTGCCGCTGTAATGGTCGTTGCCACCCTTCCACCTTTTGCAGAAACCGGTTCAACTATCGATATCCAGGTCTCTTCCATGGGTGATTCGAAAAGCCTTGCCGGTGGCACTCTGTTGATGACACCACTTTCAGGCCCCGACGGCAACGTTTACGCTGTTGCTCAAGGTGCTCTTTCGATTGGTGCGTTTTCCTATGGAGGTAAAACCGCACAGGTTCAAAAAAATCACCCCACTGTCGGCCGTATCTCAGGAGGTGCAATCGTTGAGAATACTGTGCCCATCGATCTGGCAGCAGAAGGAAAACTTGAGTTTCAGCTACGTGATGCAGATTTTACTACCGCCAATAATATGGCAAAAGTTATCAATAAAAAATTTGGTCCCAACACCGCTTTTCCCGATTCATCAGGAACAGTTCAAGTCACTATTCCGCAACCATACCTGGAGAACGTCGTTGATTTTATCGCGACCCTTGAAGTCCTGCCGGTGCGTGTCGATTCACCCGCCAGAGTTATCGTCAATGAAAGAACAGGGACAATAGTGATGGGCAAAGATGTTCGCCTCTCCACTGTAGCTGTTTCCCACGGTAACCTGAGCCTTATCATTCGTGACGACTACAACGTCTCGCAACCAAATCCATTTGCAGACGGTCAAACAGTTGTCACACCTGAGACTACGGTTGCTGTAACAGAAGAAGAAGGACAACTTGTTCTCATAGATATGGACAAAGGCGTTTCGATAGGAGAAATTGCAAATGCGCTTAACGCAATCGGTGCAACGCCCCGCGACTTAATAGCCATTTTCCAGGCTATTAAGGCATCAGGATCACTTTATGGTGAGCTGATAATTTTATAATGCCGTCGTAAAAAACCCGATCTCCTTCGTTGCAGGTTTTTATCAATCCCTCAACATACTACAGGTATAGTCGAGGGATTGATAAAAACACTACGCCTCGCATATCGAGTTTTTTAACTTAGCCATAGGGAACTTTAAAGGACCGTTTAATGAGGTCATCAACTTAATACTTGGTGTATTTTATGGACTTAACTCTTGACCCAAGGGCGCAACTCAGCCATCCGGTATCCCCTAACCGCTCTGATAAAAAGGAAAGGCAATTGGCTTCCCTACGTCAATCCAGCCAGGATTTTGAAACGCTGCTTGTCAACGAAATGTATAAGGCAATGCGTAAAGCCGTACCCGAAGGCGGCCTTTTTAAAAAAGATTCAGCCACTGAAATGTTTCAGGAGATGATGGATATGGAAACAGCCAAAGCAACAGCCCAGACCAGCAACCTTGGTATTGCGGATGCTATTTATAACCAGATGGCCGAAATCGTCAAAAATACAAAGTAACCCCGCCTAAGCGCTTTATCCTCTCTATTTTTTTCTAAAGTTTCTCTCTCATCCCTCCGATACTATAAGCAAGAATCGAATTTCAATTGAACAAACAGTGCAGGGAAGCACAGCATCATTTCAGCAGGGAGGCTTGAAAATGATAGAAAATATTGCAAACAGCGCACTTTCAAATACTGAAAGTGGCAAGACCACAAAACAGGAAAGTTTCCAGTTTCAATCTGACACGGTGAATCTTATCTACAGCTCAGAATCCGTCACCACATATAATAATTCGCTTACTCTGAATACGACAGAAGGTGACGGATTTGATCTTTTGAGGGGACTTGTTCTCAATATCTTTAAAACTCAAGGGCTCGACACGACACTATCCACAAGTGATTCTGAGATTGATTTAAATACATTAACTCAAAACGATGCACAGGAATTGGTTGCAGATGACGGCTACTTCGGGGTAGAAAAGACATCAGATAGAATTTTTAATTTTGCAATTGGCATTGCAGGCAGCGATCCGACAAGGATTGATGCCATTCGGGAGGGGGTTGAAAAAGGTTTTCAGGACGCATATGACGCTTTTGGCGGATGGCTTCCTGATATTTCCTATGACACCTACGATGCGGTTATGGCAAAATTGGATGACTGGGCTGGAGACAATAACAGTCTGCAAAACATAAGCTAGGTGAAGTCATGAGTGTAGAATTTATGGGAGTTGGAGGACCTGGACAGATAGGAAATCTGAAGAAGGTTCAGAAGACACAGGACAGTGGCAAGGCAACAGGGGTTGGCAAGGACACCGTAGAGTTTTCTACGGTTTTACAAGACGTTAACAAAGCACAGTCTACCAACCAAAGCACAGGCACCGATAGAGCAGAGCGTGTTCAGGAACTGAAAGCCCAAATAAAGGAAGGCTCTTACGAACCTGATCTGAACAAAGTATCAGCCTCACTTTTACAATTCCTGGTAGAAGGTAAATAAAATGGACGCCAGAACCACACATGAATATTTAATTAGCCTGCGGGATATCATTCTTAAGGAAAGAGAATACGCCAAGGCCCTTGATATGGAAGGAATGGTTGCAGCCATGAATGCCAAAGAGGACATCGTGAAGGTACTGGCTCATGTTCAGGTTATTGATGAACAGGATACACCTATTGCTGCAGAGATACGCAAGGAAAACAGAAGGAATGCCTTCCTTTTTAAATCCACTCTTAACTGGATAAGAGAAACAATGGAATTTTTCGGTCAAAAGACCGTAACATCGACCTATTCACCAAATGCATATGAAGTTGCATCCCAGGTAAACGGTCGCCTACTCTCAGGGAGGGTCTAACATGGCAGGTCTGCTTAACGCTCTTAATTCAGCCAGAACGTCTCTTGAAGTTAATCAAAAATCAATAGAGATTATCGGCAACAATATCTCAAACCTGAATACCGAGGGGTATTCCAGGCAGAAGGCTGAATTTGAAACATATCCGGCAATGAACTTTGGTGATTTCTTTATCGGCCAGGGTGTCAAGATTACGGATGTAAAGCGTGAGCATGATGTTTTTATTGACCACCAGATCAAACAGAAAGCTGTTGATTTCGGTCTACAGGATTCTTTAACCCGGCCCCTTTCAGAACTGGAAAGAGTCTTTAATATTACCGAAGACAATCTTTCCACCGACATTGACAAATTTTTCGACTCTCTGCAGGAACTTTCAGCCGACCCAAGTGATCTGGTACAACGCAACAATGTGATTCTTCAGGGTGGTGTACTTGCCACCAGCTTTAATAATACTGTCAACGAACTTAATGCTATTAAAGAAAATATAAACGACACCATTCTCTCTAAACTTGATTCCATAAATTCTCAGATTAACGAAATTGCCGATCTCAACGATAGAATTTACTCCATAGAAATTCATGGTCAAACTGCCAACAGCGCAAGAGATCAACGTGATATGGTCGCCAAATCACTTGCTCAAACTCTTGGTGCACAATCCTATGAAGACTCTAAAGGCATGCTTTCTGTACAATTGCCAGGCGGTTTACCGCTGGTTCAGGGCAATATGCCAATGTCCATCAGCGCTGATGTTTCCGGTACTGACCTGCAATTAAAACTGCACGCAGGGGGTGTTGTAAGAGATATTGGATTGAGGAATATGGGCGGAGAATTTGAAGGACTTGTTGGTATCCGTGATAATTTCATACCAGCACTCAATGACGATCTTGATAAGCTTGCCTACGAACTCAGTACCCAAGTCAATATTCAGCATCAGGCTGGTGGAGGGCTTGATTCCAGTACCGGAAATCTTTTTTTCAGTGTACCTCCAAACTACGTTGCCTCCCCACCTGCGCCACCACCAACATCAACTGAGTATCGTGATGCGGCGCGACAAATAAGCGTTGTGGTAACCGACCCGAGAAAGGTCGCGGCTGGTGCAGCTCCCAATCCCGGGCCACCTCCAGGAACGGTAGCCCCAGGTGATAATAGAAATGCACTTATCCTTTCAAATATTGGTGATAATTATCTTATTGGCGGCAGCGACAACTTCAACTCCCTTTTTGGCAAAATTGCCGCAAAGGTAGGCATTGAAAGTAATCAGAATCAACTATCTTTAAAAGGTGCTCAGGACGCCATGGATCAACTGGAAAATTTCCGTGACGGTCTCGTGGGCGTCTCCCTTGAAGAAGAGATGATCAGTCTTATCCAATTTCAGCGTGGTTTTGAATCTTCAGCAAAGTTTCTCTCAACCGTTGACGAAATGATGTCAACGGTTATGGGAATTAAACGATAGTCACATAGAGCAGGCCTCTTATGAAAGTCACTGACAACTCAACCTACCGGTTAATGCAGACCAATCTTGATAGAATTACCAATGATATGCTGGTGCTTCGAAATCAGGGAGCCACCGGCCTAAAACTCAATAAACCCTCAGATGATCCAGGTGCCATACGACCAGTTCTTACGACACGGTCACAGCTTCAACAAAACAACAGATACCTCGAAACCATGGGGCAGGCCGGAGATAAAATGGCCGCAACCGATGGACATCTGGCAACAGTTGAAAATGTTCTGGTACGAGTCAAGGAAATTGCCATTAACTCCATCAACGGAGCCATGAGCCAGCCTGACTTGAATACACTGGCCGATGAAGTTGCCGAAATGAAGAATGAACTTCTCAGTTCAGCCAATGCAGTGATTGATGGAAAATATATCTTTGCCGGTTTTAAAGAGGACACAAAGCCATTCACAGAAAACCCAACCTACGATCCCGCACTCTATGATGTAAATGATACAACAACCTGGCCCTACATCTATAATGGTGATTATAACAGCACAAATCTGGAAATCACCCCCGGTGAATTTATGGAAGTAAATCTTACCGGCAATGAACTGTTTATGGGCATCACCAATGAAATAGCTGTAACCGGCACCACGAATCCCTATCAGGGCGAATCTGTCACCTCTGGCCCGATAGGAATCGGTACTCCCGGTAATGATATTACCCTTACCGCCGGTACCAACCCACCGATTACCATAAGCGGAACAACCGACCTCACAGATCCTGTCGGCGAAAATAACTACGCAGGCAAAGTCGCAGCTCTCTTCAGCCAGGCAGGAACAGGTCTTGTTGGTACAACCAATGCTGCTACAGTTGACCTTGGGCCACTTTCCTTAAACAATTTTGTCGACACCGAAGATACCTACGCACTCAATATTACTTCTGGTGGAAACTCTATTGCAGTCACACTTGATGGCCCATCCGGTAGTTACGATTATACCCTCAATGGCATGGCTTCCGCGCTTGCAAATAGCGCCGGGGCATCAAATCTTACGCCAACCAGCGGTACTCTTTCAAACGGTGTCAACTATGATATTTCCAGCGGTTCTCTGGTGCTTACCGGACCGACAGATGGCTCAGAAATTGACCTGAGTGAAACTATCACAGATGGCGTAGTCACCGGAACCGTCCCAACTGGTGGAATATCAGGTGGTAATCAAACCGCCTATGGCACAATCAATATCGCTCCAAATTCTCCAACTGACGTAACACTTGCAGGAACTGGCCTGGCAAGCGTTGGCCTCACTGCCGATACGCTCAATGGCTCATCCGGTCGCATTGACATCTTTACTGTTCTCACCAGAGCAGAAGAGGCAATACGAGCAGGCAATGTTGATAATATCAGTGGCCCTGGTGGTTCTATACAGGCCCAGATCGACAATCTGGAAATTGCAGCAAATCAGAACCGTGGTCTGAGAAGCAACCTGGGTGCAAAAGCCCGGCGCGTAGATACAGCAGAGCTTCATCAGGAAGATGCTAAAATTGATCTCAAACAAATACTTTCAAGGTACCAGGACGCCGACATGATTGAGGTTTTTAATGATATTGTACAAAAAGAAACCGCTTTTAAGGCGGCCCTTAATATCAGTGGTAGGGTTTCCAAAATTACAATTCTTGATTATTTTTAGTGTGTTGCAAAATAAATTCCCTATTTACCATGCTAAAATATTTTATTGAAGATACTTATACTCTTTTGTGAAATGGTAGTTTTCTGTACATTATCACATTCATCTGTCATTTAATTCTGTGTTCTCTGTGTTCCTGTGGTAAATTGTGCTTGGATTGTTATCATTTTTAAAATACATTAATTCTAAGACACTTTACGGAGTTCAACATGCTGGTCTTAACCAGAAAAACCGGTGAAGGCATAATAATCGGTGATGATATAACTGTAAAAATCATTGAAACAAAAGGTGGCGCTGTCCGGGTTGGCATCGATGCTCCCCGGAGCAAGAAAGTATATCGACAGGAGATATATGATCGCATAGTGGAAGAAAACCGTAATGCTGCCCAATGGGATATAACTGATCTTGATTCCCTCAGCGTAAACATTTCTACAGAGAAGAAATCAAAATGAAAAAAATTAACACCCGATTCGGTGAAGTAGAATATGATCCCGCCAATCTCCTCCACTTTCCTGCTGGACTGATCGGCTTCCCGGTACTTCATGACTTTATTGTTATGCCCAATAAAAAAGATGGTCCTCTTTTCTGGATTCAGAGTGTCGATGACCCTGCAATTGCATTTGTGTTGACCGATCCCAGTAATTTTTTCCTCGACTATCTCGTGGCTCCTGATAATTCAGAAAAGACAATGTTACACATGGACAAAGACGACGAGTGTTTTGTACTCTCTGTTGTTACAGTTCCACAGGATCAAAAAATAACCATAAACCTTGCAGCACCTATTCTTTTTTCCCCAAAATCAAACCGGGCGATTCAGGTCATTCTTGAAGATGGTAAATATACATCGAAGACTGCACTGCCTGGCACTTGATTTTCTGTTTTTCCCAGACCACCCATACAAACGTAACATGTTGGTCACACTTTTTTTTAACGTAAGAAATTACTGCAACATGGTATTTTCATTAATTTCATGACCACCAAAAGATCAGAGCAAATCATTTCACTCATCAATGCAGGCAATTATGCCAAGGCTGAGAAGCTGTGTCTTAAACGTCTCAAAAAAAAATCTAAAGATTGCGAGACTCTCAACATACTTGGAGGACTATATCTCACAATCAATAACATAAACAATGCCTTTCGCATCTTAAAAAAAGCACGTAAAATATGCAAGAATCATATACATATCCAAAACAATCTTGGTGAAGCATATAGAAGAGCAGGTAAACCGGAACAGGCTTTTGCAGAATTTAACGCTTCTCTTGCAATCGCTCCGAACCAAAGCACTCCGCAGAACAATATTGGTGCAATATATTACCAACGAAAAGAATATAGCAATGCCGCAAAATATTTTAAAAAGGCGATTATGCTCAGGCCTGATTTTGCCCAGGCAATCGACAATCTGGCGTTAACCTATCGGGGAATGGGAAAATTAGATGATGCAGCACAGCTGCACATCAAAGCTAACAATGTGGACGACTCTTTACGCTGTGTATACCTCAATCTTGTAAAAACACTGATGTTTCTACACAGTACTGATGATGTATGTAACGTTGCACTTTCAGCACTGGAAGAGAAAACATTCAACCGGGAAGAGATATGCGATCTACATATCACCCTTGCAACAGTTTTTTGGTTAACAGACCAACAGGAACAATTGGAATTTATCTTTTCTTCCTGTCCAGCTCCCGATAAGCTTGATGACACGTATCACAATATCAAAAATATCACTGCGTATTATTCGCTTTTACACTCACTCCTCACCCACAAATCTGCACACCCTCACCACTATCAAGGAAACCCGACTGCGCCACTATTCTTTATAGGCGACAGCCACGCACTCTCTCCTGCAAACGTTGTCGTGAAGTTAAACAATGTAGAATATCGGGTCCTTGCGTCCATCATTACCGGATGTAAAGCATATCATCTTGGGCGAAACATTAAGGATGAATACAAAGAAAGCCTTAAAAAACTGTTGGCCGCATATCCTCCCAGTTCAAAAATTATTTTTGGCTTTGGGGAAATAGACTGTAGACGTGACGAGGGATTTTTTCATCTTCACAAAACAAAGCAAAAAGATTACCGTGCAACTGTTCCCAAAACTGTTGAAAGATATTTCAACTTCGTATTACAAAATGCATTACAGTACAAGCATTATATATATTTCTATGGAGTACCTGCACCACTTGAATCGCTTCTTTCCACATTATCCCATGCAGATCGAGCTATATCTATAAATATCATTGCACTTTTCAACAGTTCACTAAAACTGCTGTGCCAGAAAAACAGCATCCCATTTTTAGACACGTATGCTTTAACAGCTAACCAGGAGGGCTACAGCAACAACAAATACCACTTAGACGACTACCATCTCAAGCCTTTAATTATAAATGATCTATTTAAATCTCATCATAGATCTTTTAAAAATTTTCCTAAAGAAAACCTCTTTCCTTGACGACAAGTATTTTAACTGCGAGGAACACCCTAGAGATATTACGTTTGTAACGATTGAAATTGACGCCGAAGCAACCCCTTCAAGGAGGAATTATTCCATGGCACTGACAATCAATACAAACATTTCATCATTAAACGCTCAAAGAAATTTAGGTAAGTCACAGGGAGACCTAGCAAAATCCATGCAAAGGCTTTCGTCTGGTCTGAGGATCAACTCAGCCAAAGACGATGCTGCCGGTCTCGCTATTTCAGACCGCATGACCTCACAAATACGTGGCCTCAACCAGGCAGCACGTAATTCAAACGATGGCATTTCACTTGCCCAGACCGCTGAAGGCGCATTACAGGAAACGACTAATATCCTGCAACGGATGCGTGAACTTGCAGTACAATCTGCAAATGATACTAACAGCGCCTCTGATCGCACATCCCTTCAGGCAGAAGTAATGCGGTTAACCCCAGTAATGAGACCACAAGTCTGAGTGGAATTTGTATTCCTAAAATGGTATTAAAGAGGGATGCAAATGAAAAGAAAAAGAAGAGCATTTTCGGA
>CAMZKN010000188.1 GCA_947311315.1 uncultured Desulfobulbaceae bacterium
AATACATTAAGTATTATGAGGATTAAAATTTGAGCCCAACGAAGAAATTGGGAAAATTGGTGGTTTTCGGTCGGGCACTAACTAGTGTCTGTACAGAAAGGAGCATTTTTGTTCTGAATCAAGGCGTGAAGAAAATTTTACCACAGGCATATGTGTGATATTCCGAGGATAAAATTTTCACAGCAACGAAGAGTCAGGAGAAAAAGGCCGTTTCTGGACGGACACTAACTATCCTGCAGGATGGAAAAACTTACCGGTTCGCTTTGGTCGTAAAAGTCGGCGGGCCTGAGAATATAATATGGTGAATTCCCTTGATGTACACGAATCTTCTTCTTTTCCTAGTGGCTATTTTTCTTTTCAGCGCTGATACTGTACCTGAAGAACCATTTATCCCAACCTGGCAGGGGGCAATTCTGTTCATTGCGATTCTTTTTGCTTTCCACAGAATTACCCGTAAGTTGTATAGCCATCCCGACACCTTTTTGTCCACCGGATATTTTCGGGTTGAAAAACAGTTATCCATCACGGCTCTAGGCGTCTACGCCATTATTCTCTATCTTTGTGATGTAAAATACTATTTTTCGTTTCTCTCTTTTGGCAATACCATGCCTGCACTAGTCAATGTGGCGGGTATCATGTTATTTCTTTTCATTCTTGCGATAATATGGCGGGCCGGCAGGAAAAACTACGAATTGATTTTTGGTAGAGAATACAGTGATGTCGCGTTTGTTATTACAAATATAAAAGCAAATCTGCCCATCGTTTTACCCTTGGTTGTGCTTTCTTTTTTGTATGATATTGTTGCCCTGCTTCCTCTTCCCGGTATGCAGAGGGTTTTGGGATCAGAGTGGGGGGATCTTTTCTTTTTTGGTATTTTCCTTATTTTTGTTGTTCTCTTTTTCCCGCCCCTGGTTCGAAGGTTGTGGGGGTGTAAAAAACTGCCGGAAGGAGAGCTGAAAAGCAGACTGGATACTTTTTGTGCAGCACATAATTTCAGCGCAGAGTATTACCTCTGGCCTCTTTTTGAGGGGAGGATGTTGACTGCCGGAGTGATGGGCATTGTTCCGGGGCTCAGATATATTCTTTTGACTCCGGCACTTATTGAAACCATGTCCGAGGCTGAACTCGAAGCGGTCATGGCCCATGAGATAGGGCATGTAAAGCGATATCATCTGTTGCTGTATGTTCTTCTTATTGGCGGGTTTAGCCTGCTTGTTTCCATGTTGGCAGAACCGTCTCTCTATTTTTTTCTCTCTTTTAGTGTTGTCAATAAACTGGTGCTTTTCAGTGGGATTCCGGTTGAGGATCTGCTGGTGGTTGTTTCCGGTGCACTACTGCTTCTGTTTATGCTCGTCTATTTTCGCTTTATCTTTGGGTATTTTATCCGAAATTTTGAGAGACAGGCTGATCTCTTCAGCATGGTGGCGATTGGCGAGAGCCGCCCGCTGGTTTCGGCTTTTGAGAAAATTGCACTGCTCAGCGGTAATATTCGAGATAAGCATAATTGGCATCATTTTGGTATAGGTGAGCGCATTGATTGTCTGGAGCGTGCGGAAAAGAATCCTGTGCTCGTCGGGCGCCACGATAAAAAAGTGCGGTACAGTCTACTGGCTTATATTGCGATAGTTTTACTTACAGCCGCGCTGGTTCACCAGATTCCGACGGAACGACTGGTGCAACGTTATCAGGAAAATTTTGCAGAGCCTCTTTTACTGCAGAAGGCTAAGCAGGAGCCTGAGCGTGCGCTCTGGCAACGACTCATCGGCGATCTGATGTTGCACAGAAATATGGAGCACAAAGCTTTGGCTGCATATGAAAAAGCCTATAGCCTTGAGCCTGTAAATCCAGAAATAATGAATAATTATGCCTGGTTGTTGTTAACCAGTAAAAACCTGGAGCTGAGGGATCCGTCCAGGGCACTGACTCTTGCCAGGGCTGCGGTAACATTGCAACCGAAAGGGTATATTCTCGATACTCTCGCCACAGCCTATTGGGCAAATGGTCTGGTGGAAGAGGCTGTGCGGGTGGAAGAGCAGGCAATTTTTGCAGATGTAACCCAAAAACATTTTTTTCAGTCACGTATTGTACCGTTTACGCATCAGACCTATGAAGAGTCTGTTCGGCATCAGGAAACGAAAGAAAATAAAGAATAAAACAATACTTTTTGAGGTACATTATGCCTTTGTTGGGAGCACATGAGTCGGTCGCTGGTGGTTTACATCTGGCCTTTGATCGTATTAAAAAGGTGGGTGGGGACTCTTTGCAGATTTTTACCCGCAACCAGCGGCAGTGGCGGCCTGCTCCTCTGAAGCCCGAGGAGGTTGATGCGTTTAAAGAAGCGCATGAAAGAAATGGGAAAATGATTGTTGCTTCCCACGGTTCCTATCTCGTGAATCTTGCTACGGCTAAAGATGATCTGCTTGAAAAATCTGTTGATGCCTTTGCGCTTGAATTGCAGCGATGTGATAAACTTGCAATTCCATATGTGGTTTTGCATCCCGGTTCGCATGGCGGTGCTGGTGTTGAGGTCGGGCTTGAGCGGTTTGTCAAAGGACTTGATCGTGCTATAGAGACAGCTGGGGTTGGCGTAAAAGTTTTGTTGGAAACCACTGCAGGGCAAGGTACTGGTCTTGGCAGCAGCTTTGAGGAACTGGCCTTTGTCTTGCAGAATTCGAAACACCCTGAGTTACTGGGGGTCTGTGTTGATACATGTCATATCTTCGCTGCCGGTTATGAACTTCGCACTGAGGAGGGGTATAGCGCCACAATTACTGTCCTGGAAAAGACGGTGGGGATCAACAATGTCCTCTTTTTTCATCTCAATGATTCTAAAAAAGATCTTGGCAGCAGGGTGGATCGCCATGAACATATTGGTAAAGGGGCCATTGGCTTGAATGGTTTTCAGAATCTGTTGAATGATACCCGTTTTAGAGGATTGCCCATGGCCCTTGAAACACCGAAAAGTGAAAATTTGTCTGAAGATCGCGAAAATCTTCGGGTCTTGCGTTCTCTTTTGTTATGATTTGCTGTAATTCGCTGATTATCCTTGCAAATATATCTCCAACCGGAGATATATAGGGCAACAATTGTTTTTTTATCGTAACTGTTCAGAGCACTTCATCTTCGTCCATTCTGGCCTTCTCGAGTAACGAAAGTACGCTTCGAAGTCCCAAATAAACAAATATAAAGTACTCTGAACAGTTACATTTCGTGCTTTTACAGTATTACTTGCCGTATACTAATAATTGTTTTTTATCTAAGGTATTTTTATGCGATTCTTATATAGCGATGCTCTTCTGAACCTCCTTGTCAAACAGGATGTGATGACACCACAACAGCGAAAGTTTGTGGTTCTGGAAAAGGGTAAACAGCGGCAGAAACTTTTGCGACTGGCTGTAAAGGTAGGAGAAACGGATAAAGACTATCCTGATCTGGTGGATATTGTAGTGGCGTTTAAACTCAAGCATAAGGGGAAAAAACGCCAGTTGATTGATGAAGAAATAGTAATGAACGCCGTTGCAAAAGAAAGGGAAATTGCCTTTAAAAAGCTTGATCCACTTGAGCTTGACATGGATGTTGCCACGAAAACGATTCCACGCAATTTTGCCATAAGGCAACTCATTCTTCCCTTTAATATGGATGGCGATATATTGGATGTGGCTATTTATCATCCGGATTGTCAGGGGGCGCTGCGTGATATAGAACAGACGAACCAGGTGACAATCAGGCCTCATATTGCGACGAAATCTGACATTAAAAGGATTATTGCTGAATTTTTTGGTTTCCAGAAGTCAATTAGTGCAGCTGAGGATCAGTTTGGTGTTATCGCAGGTAGTGGTTCCATCGATATTGGTAACCTCGAACGTTATGTGAAAATCTCTTCAACCGAGGAAATCACCTCTTCAGATCAGCATATTAAATCCGCCGTTAATCATATTTTTATTTATGCTCTTGAGCAGAGGGCAAGCGATATTCACATTGAACCCAAACGCAATGTCTCAAAAGTGCGCTTTCGTATCGATGGGGCGTTGCACACTATATACAATTTGCCAAAGGCTGTGCACTCAGCTATTACCTCGCGGATTAAGTTTTTATCCCGCCTTGATATTGCTGAGAAGAGAAGACCTCAGGATGGCAGGATAAAAATAGGCGAACAAAGTGGGAGGGATGTGGAGGTCAGGGTTTCCACTGTGCCGGTTTCCTTCGGTGAAAAGGTTGTAATGCGTATTCTTGATTCTGAGATGATTTTCCAGCAGGTGGGCAGTCTGGGATTTTCCCCGAGGGATATGGAGGTGTATGAATCATTTATTACTGCGCCGCATGGTATAATTCTGGTAACAGGCCCCACCGGCAGTGGTAAATCAACAACGCTCTATTCGACTCTAAAAGAGATTGCCACTTCTGAAAAAAATATTATTACTGTGGAAGATCCTGTTGAGATGGTGCACGAAGAGTTTAATCAGATCGCTGTTCAACCTCTTATTGATGTGACTTTTTCTACAATCCTGCGTAATATTCTGCGACAGGATCCCGATATAATAATGATCGGTGAAATTCGGGATCATGAAACGGCGGCCCATGCTGTTCAGGCTGCGATGACCGGGCATCTTGTTTTCTCCACACTGCATACCAATGATGCTGTATCGTCTATTGCACGTTTGAAGGATCTGGGGCTGGAGCCTTTTATGATTGCCTCGACTTTGCTCGGTTGCATGGCCCAGAGACTCGTGAAAACTATCTGTCCGCATTGTGTCGAAAGTTTTGAGATGGCTGGGGCCGATCTTGCCAAAATGGGTTTTCCTGTGGTCAAGGCCGGGAAAATCGCCTTGAAAAGGGGAAAAGGATGCAGCGAGTGTCGGAATACAGGGTATAAAGGCAGATGCGGAATCTTTGAAATCTTTCCACTCACCCCCCAGATTAAGACAATGATTGGCGAAGAGAAACAGACTCTTGAGATGCAGCAGGTTGCAATTCGGGAAGGAATGACTACATTGCGCGAGGACGCATGGAAAAAGGTCAAAGAAGGAATAACCACTTATGAGGAAGCTTTACTCGTTACTTCTGGTTAGGTTGTTGAAACAGTTTTGAGTGGAAAGGGAAGGATGCTCGATGGGAATTAAAATCGTAGCCAAAAATAAAAAAGCCTTTCATAATTATCATATCGATGCCACCTATGAGGCGGGTATGGTACTTTCCGGGCCTGAAGTGAAATCACTTCGCGCCGGTAAGGCGAATTTGCGTGATGGCTACGTCCGTATAGATTCCAGAGGTGAACCGATGATGCATAACGTTCATATCTCTATGTATTCTTTTGCTACACATAATCCCAACGATCCGCTCAGGCCGCGCAAATTACTGCTGCATAAGCGGGAAATTAAAAAACTCATTGGTAAACTTAATGAAAAAGGCCTTGCCCTAATACCATTGAAGATATATTTTGTAGAAAATGGCAAAGCAAAAGTTGAACTGGGGCTGGCGCGTGGTAAAAGACAGTACGATAAGCGGGCCGCACTCAAAGAGCAGCAGAGCAAGCGTGAGATGCAGCGTGAAATGCGTCATGATAGATAAACAACAATAATAATTGAAACTTCAAGGATAAGGGGGCGAAACGGATTCGACGGGGATGTGTAAGCTCATCGTTGCATGCCGAGCTTCTATTAGCTCGTAAAACTAATAGAACATAAATATAATCGCAGACGATTATAACTACGCAGTAGCAGCTTAATAACTGTCATACTGCCGTCCCACCAGCCTTTGCCCGTAAGGCTGGACTCGGGGCGTCGACTCAACGGGCTGGTTATCTACCTGCCGACTGTCGGTTAGGTAACGAGATTTAACAGTCTAGCACCAGGCCCGCTTCGTTTCCACGGCATGCCCGGCGCGAATCTTCAAGTTGGAAACTAAGCATGTAGATACGGGAGGGGAGCCTTTCCGGACGCGGGTTCGACTCCCGCCGCCTCCACCAGTTTTATCCTTAATTTCGGCATGATACGAGTTTTTTGGGGCTCCTTTTGGTGTCCCGCTCGTGTCTCGTCGATGTCAGGCTGTAAACATCAATTGCATCCTTATTATTTTATAACCGCAAATGACGGTTGGATTCTTTCAACCACTTGATTTCCTTTTTTTGTTCACAATCTTCGTAGTATATAATATGGCGGCCATATCATATACTACGAAGAGGTGTTGCTGTGCCGATCATTGATAGCAAAATACTTGATTTTGTAAGAGCGACGGTAAAAAGAAATAAAATATTTATGCTGACTGAATGAGCTTGTGTCACACTTAGGCTGTTCGTCAAGAACAGCGCAGGCAAAGCTTAAACCTTGGGAAGCCTATACGAGTTATAATCAAAATGGAAAATACTATACTTTGCCTGAGACACCTCGTTTCGACGTTAATGGTCTGTGGCGATTTAAACGTATTGCCTTTTCAAAGCATGGTAATTTCAAGCAAACCATTATTCATCTGGGTGTGACTTCTTCAAGCGGCTTTTCAGGCAGGCAGCTTGGAGACTTTTCAAGGTACTGAAACTGTACAAGAGCTTTGTTGGACAGTTGATTGAATCAATTGGTTTTTTGAATACCTCAGTCAATCAAAGGCATATGGATTTCCCTTTGACAGGCAACATCTCGATTTTTACCGTCGTCTACAAAATATCCATCACTTACTGGGACAAATTATAGATTTGCATCTCAGTAGTACAGCTAAGGAACACAAGCCTGTTTTTTAAGTTCTACGAAAAATTCAGGGAGATTGTAGAGGATGAGCGACTTAATGCTTTGGCCGCCAGCCTGGAAAGAAAGGTTGAGGTATTTGACAAATTACGCGAAGCAATGCGCATAGCGCAGCCTTTTGGAAAGACGGAAAGAATATCAATATTGGCTGAGTTCCAATCCCGACAGCCAGGTTAACGGAGCCATGATGCGGATCAGCCTGCTCGGAATTTTCGGAGCCGGATTTGAATTGAATCAGGCGGCTGAATGGGCCATGCAGGATGCGGCACTCACACATCCCAACCTGATTTGCCAGCAAGCGAACGCACTGTTTGCCATGGGGATTGCCCACGCCATTCAATTCGGCTGCGACTGCAAGGAGCTATACCAGCACATCCGGCTGTGGGCTGTCGACATGGCCGTCGAACCGAAACTACTGGATACCATTGACCGGGCAGCCGATGAACCGCCAACAGATTATGTCCATCAGCAAGGATGGGTATTGGTTGCCTTTCAAAATGCCCTGTATCAACTGCTTCATGCCACAAGTCTCGAGGAAGGCGTTGTCGATACCATCATGCGCGGAGGAGACACCGACACCAACGCAGCTATTTGTGGGGCGCTGTGTACGGTCGGGAGGCGATTTCCACCCAATGGCTCGACGGGTTGCAAAACTGCCGCCCGGAGGCCGGACATCCGCGAGTCCGCCATCCACGTCCGGAATGCTTCTGGCCGGCGGATGTATTGGAGCTAGTTGAAAAACTTATAGGATATTGAATTTTGATATATGAGGATTGACCATGAAGAAGAATAAAAATAAAGGACTGCAGAAATCTGGGAAAAAAGAGATATCCATTGTCCGCTCGTCGGCTGCCGAATATCTGACATTTGTCGCGGCCACAGGCAAAGGTGGTGTTGAGGCCGTTTATGCGAATGAAAACATTTGGCTTACACAAAAAATGATGGGCGTGCTTTATGATGTGGAAACTCACACCGTTAACTATCACCTGAAAAAGGTATTTTCCGACAGTGAGCTCGAGGAAGATTCAGTTATTCGAAATTTTCGAATAACTGCCGCTGACGGTAAAAACTATAACACCAAGCATTATAATCTCTCTGCCATTATCGCCATTGGTTACAAAGTCAACTCCGAGCGGGCCGTTCAGTTCCGTAAATGGGCAATCACCATTATCAAGGAATATACTATCAAAGCCTATGTGATGGATGATGAACGTATAAAAAGCGGTGGCTCCATCCTGACTGAGCAATATTTTGAAGAGCAGCTGGAACGTATTCGAGAGATACGCCTCTCGGAGCGTAAATTCTACCAGAAAATCACCGATATCTACGCCACGTCCATTGACTATGATGTAATAGCACAGGCAACCAAACGATTCTTTGCAACAGTTCAGAATAAGCTGCATTGGGCTATCCATGGTCAGACAGCTGCCGAGGTGATCGTCGACCGTGCAGACCATAAACAACAAAATATGGGTCTGACTACATGGAAAGATGCTCCGAAAGGTAAAATTCAGAAATTTGATGTCAGTGTTGCCAAGAATTATTTGACCGAAAATGAAATGGCTCAATTGCAGCGGTTGGTTTCAGCCTATTTGGATGTCGCAGAAGATATGGCGCTGCGTAAAATCCCGATGACCATGCAGGATTGGGAAACTCGTTTGAACAAATTCATTGAAGCTACCGACCGGAAAATTCTGCAAGACGCAGGAAAAGTGATGGCAGAAATTGCCAAGGTCCATGCAGAAAGTGAATTTGAAAAGTACCGCATTGTTCAGGATCGACTGTTTGAAAGCGATTTTGATCGGCTGTTGAAGCAGCTGGAACAGAAAGATGAGGATGAAGAATAGAGCCAATCAGACTGAGTTGTAAAACACACCATCGGATATTCAATCGGGAATCGAACCCACGTCTGTTCTCTGCTTGGGGAAAATCTGGAGAATTAAATTTCTCTCGGAGTTCGGTATGGTAAAGGGGTTTGGTGTTTTGAACTTGGAGGGTGAATTTTGTTAAGGCTTTATTCCCTCCACCAATTTTATCCAGCAACATCCATTAAGCCCGTAACCAGCAATGGTTAGCGGGCTTTCTTGCGTTGTGGTATAGATGACTTATACACAACCAGGTGCGCAAGCACAAGTCTAAGGGGAAAGACAATGAGTGGCGGTCATTTTGATCACGAGGAATCCTACCTGGATTACCTTGCTGATCAGCTGGAACAGGATATCAAATATAACGAAGTCCCCTGGGACAAATCAATATTCATAAGAACTCAGGCCTTGATATAGTGTTGGATTAGGAAGATAAGAACCATTCAGGATCAATAAAATGAAGGTAAACGAGCAAAAAATAGCAGGGCTCATCTCTCAAGGTGAGGGAATATCCCTGGAATTTAAGACCTGCCGCAATAAGATTAATCGTGACGTCTATGAGACGGTCTGCGCTTTTCTTAATCGGCATGGCGGAACTCTCCTGCTGGGAGTGAACGATTCAGGAAAAGTTACAGGCATCGATACTGAGACAGTGGCACAAGTCAAAAAGGATTTTGTTACCGCTATCAATAACCCACAGAAACTGACCCCGGCAGCTTATCTGTCTGTAGAAGAAATAGATGCAGGCACAAAAAAAATATTGAAGATTTATGTCCCGGAAAGCTCACAGGTTCATCGCTGCAATGGCCGCATTTACGACCGTAACGAAGACGGTGATTTTGATATCACAGATCATACTGTCCAGGTTGCCAGTCTCTACCAACGTAAACAGGCAACGTACAGTGAAAACAAAATATATCCGTGGATTTTTCCGCGAAATTGATCGAGCTGATGAGCTGGGCTCTGGTATGCGAAAAATGATGCTGTATGGGAAACAATATGGTGATGCAGATCCACAACTGATTGAAGGGGATGTTTTTCGTATGATTGTAAAAGTGCCGGAATTTAGTCAAAACCCAGCAACCAGTTCTGAATCCCCACAAGTCACCCCACAAGTTCTTGCAGTCTTGCATGAAGCTGACAAGATTCAAGGGGCAAACAAATTACAACAAGCAGTCGGATTGAAGGATAGAGTCCATTTTCTTAAAGCCTACCTGGAGCCCTTATTGGAAGCAGAATTAATAGAACGAACAATTCCCGATAAACCTCGTAGCAGTAAACAGAAATACCGACTGACACCAAAAGGAAAAGAAGTATTGGCAAGCAACAGAGGGAAATGGGTAAACCTGATTACCATCGAAACTCAATTTAAACCGGGAGACATATGCCACGGAGACAATATGTCAAAATTACAGCAACTTTTTTAACAGTCGACAAATGTACTCAAAATGACAAACACGCATCTCAACCACGCACTGCAGGCAGTCCTGCTGCCGGACGGTTCACTGCAACTTGAGCGTGACACCAAAAGTCATAAGCAGACAAAGAGCAGTACACTGCTGCAACAGGAAATCTTTGCCACCTACAAAAAAGATCGGGGGAACTGGCTGCTTTTTCTCGGTTTTTCCGATCCGGAAATAGCACTTCCATCCTCCCTTGATTTTTGGCGTCGTTTCAGTGCTCTTTTTGTTCATCGTCTGCGGCTTACCCCGGATCTGGAAGAACTTCGTCACCAGGTTGAAATTTCTCCTCCTAAACCCGAGCTTGTCAAATTGCTGGAAACATTGCCGGCCATGGTCGGCGGGGGGCACATTGATGTTAAACTTTTTCTACGTTTCTGGGCTGGTCTGAACAGTTCTTTTGCAACCACCATAAAACAGTTTCCCGGCTCGGTTGCTGAGTTTATCCATCACTATTCTCCCAACGTTCATCTGCTGGGTCGGATTTATTTTCATCTTGTTGAAAACAAAGATGATGATGCGCCCTTTGCCTTTCTGGCTACCTATTCAACCCGGATGGGTAGCCAGGGGCAATCAAAACATCTGCCACTCAAATATGCTCTGCAGGAATATCAGGACGACAACAAAAAACTGCTGGAACTGCTGGCCACCGTCTATAAAGCTGCAAAAGACAGTGCACTTATTGCTGAACTGCTGGAAAGTAACGACTTGTTTTCCCCCCTGGCCTGGACCAGCCGTGACGCACACACCTTCCTGCAGGAGGTACCACTCTATGAAGATGCCGGTATCCTCTGCCGTATTCCAGATTGGTGGAAGGTTAAGAGCAAAAGTGTAACTTTGAAAGTCAGTCTCGGTGCACAACAACCGACCATGGTCGGTATGGCCGCCCTGCTGGATTTCTCGCCACGATTGATGCTGGGGGAAGAAGAACTCGGGGTGGATGAGGTAAGGCGCCTCCTTGACGAAGTTGAAGGTCTGGCCTTTATTAAAAACAAATGGGTTACCGTTGATCGGGAGAAACTGCAGGAAACTTTATCCGCCTATGAAGAGGCGCAGAAACTGGCTGAGCAGGAAGGATTAACCATGGCTGAAGCCATACGCCTGCAACTGCAATCCGGTACAGCGCTGCTCAGGACTGTTGATCAAGAGATCCTGGAGATCGAAAACGGTGAGTGGCTGCAATCGGTGTTTGACAAGATGGCGTACCCTGAGCAGTTACCACAGGTAAACACCGATGACCGTTTTAAGGCACAGTTGCGTCCTTATCAGCAGGATGGACTGCGTTGGCTTTCTGAACTGAATGGGCTGGGGTTTGGTGCCTGTCTGGCTGATGATATGGGGCTTGGCAAGACGGTTCAGATCCTTGCATTTTTAAATACTCTGACGACCGGTTCCAGGGGTACAACGCCTCTTGCGGCATCTTTGCTCATCCTCCCGGCCTCTCTGCTTGCCAACTGGCAACAGGAGATACAAAAATTCTTTCCCGAACTCAGAGTGTTTTTTGCCCATCCTTCCATGCATAAGCCTCACAGGGTGAAAGAACCTGCAAAAAAAGAGTTGGATCAGCTGGATCTGGTTATTACCACCTATGCCCTGGCTCAGCGTTATGGCTGGCTGACTGAATATAACTGGAACTATGTTATTCTTGATGAAGCCCAGGCGATCAAAAACCCCGGCACCAAGCAGACCAGAGCGGTAAAAAAGATTCCTGCCAGCAACCGTATTGCCATGACAGGTACACCTGTGGAAAATCGTCTGAGTGATCTCTGGTCATTATTTGATTTTGTTAATCCGGGCCTGCTGGGTACGAATAAGGAATTTGCCGCTTTCAGCAAGGGATTGGCCGATCGTCCCGACGGATATGGTCGCCTTCGCAGGATGACAGGACCTTTTATTTTGCGACGCCTCAAAACTGACCGCTCTGTTATCAGCGACCTGCCCGACAAGGTGGAAGTAAAGAGCTGGGCAGAATTGAGCCGGAAACAGACGGTTATCTACCGCGAACTTGTCGACAATATGGCCACAATGCTGGAATCTGCCGATGGTATTCAACGTAAAGGCATGATTCTGGCTGCATTGACTAAATTCAAGCAAATTTGCAATCATCCGGATCAATATGCCGGAGTGGATGGCTATAATGAAAAGGAAAGCGGCAAATTTGCACGACTGCGTGAAATAAGTACAACCATCCATGAAAAACGGGAACAGATGCTGATCTTCACCCAGTTCAAGGAAATGACGGAACCATTGGCACGTTTTCAGGAGTCAATTTTTGATCGGCCCGGCCTCATTCTGCACGGCAGCGTCGCCGTGAGTAAACGAAAAAAAATCATCGAACAGTTTCAGTCAGATGAGTATGTTCCTTTTATGGTGCTGTCGCTTAAAGCCGGTGGCGTTGGGTTGAATCTGACCCGTGCCAATCATGTTGTTCATTTTGATCGCTGGTGGAACCCTGCCGTGGAAAATCAGGCCACTGACCGTGTTTTTCGTATTGGTCAGCAAAAAAAGGTTATGGTGCATAAATTTATTACCAGGGGTACCATAGAAGAAAAAATTGATGAAATGTTGGAATTAAAGGCGCAACTATCAGCCGATGTGTTAGCTGCCAGTGGCGAGAAATGGCTGACGGAAATGAAAAATGACGAGTTGTCTGATCTATTCAGGCTGCAGTAATAACAGGGGGTGAGGGGATAACGTATGAGCTATGGCTATTATCCGAAATATGTGAGCGTTGTTGAAAAAAGGGCTAAAGCCCAAAAAAAGATTAAACAGCTGCGCAAGAAGAATCCTGGTATTCGTCCGGTTATCCTTGAGGGAAAGGCGCTGGCTACCACCTGGTGGGGCAAGGCGTGGAATAAAAATCTTGAGAGTTATGCCGATTACAGTAATCGCATTGGCCGTGGCCGCAGTTATGTCCGGCATCTTGCGGTGCTTGATCTTGACATTACTCCCGGAAAAGTTACCTCCCTTGTCCAGGGCTCCATGGGTGCACCCTACAAGGTGATAATCTCCATTAAAAAGATGAAACAAAAAAACTGGCAGGTCATCAAAAAACAATGTCAGTCCCGTCTTTCTTCTCTGCCCGATCTGCTGGCCGGTAAAATTCCTGAAGATCTGCAGGAAATATTTATGGTTCAGGGTAAAGGACTCTTCCCAACTCCTTTGGAAATCACCTTTGACTGTAGTTGTCCGGACTGGGCCTCCATGTGTAAACATATTGCTGCCACTTTGTATGGTGTGGGTGTTCGTCTTGACGAGGATCCTTCGCTTTTTTTCACCTTACGACAGGTGGCAATCGATGACCTGGTCAGCCAGGCAGTACAGAGTAAGGCCTCAGCAATAATCGAAAAATCAACAACTGGAAGCAGCAGGGTTATTGCAGACGATAAGCTCTCTGATCTGTTTGGTCTTGATATGGATGAACGTGTTCCTGTCAAGCCTGTTAAGCGAGCCAAACCTACCGAAAAGAGGAAGAAAAAGAGACAAAAACAAAAGGCATCGCCCAGGGACGACCTGAAGGGCCAGTCAACGGCCATCGCTCTGGTTGCACATTGTCTTGGCACGAGCCAACATGGCTTTAGTATCAAAGAGTTGCAGGAGAGCACGGGTTTTCCCGCAAGAAAATTATACGGTATACTGCATCGCCTGAAGCAGCAGGGAAAGGTTGAAAACCCCGCATATGGCGTCTATCAAAAGAAGAATCACGGCTGACCCATCCCCTTCTTCGTTAGCCGTGATTGTATGACCACGCATTGTATAATCTTTTTCCGTATTGTAAAATAGTGAATAAGACAGTTTCAAAATAATTCCATTGCAGGAGATAAAAAATGCCGGATAAGCAAATCCTTTATTATATAAAAAATGAAAGCAATAGTGATCTGTTATACCTTGTGGCCGTAGCCTGTATCGAAAGAATGGCAGCCCTTGACAAAGCCGCGGCTGTAAAAGCGGTTGTAGATGCCGGTACGACACGTCTGTTTAATATGATCAAAAAAAAATAGTGATGCCGTTACTGTTTTGTCACTGAAAAAACAGTTTAAAGAGAAAATGTCGAATGTCGAACAAGGAATCTCGAATGTCAATCGGAATAAAAAACAACGGGCCAAGGGTTTTTCCCTTCTGCGGTTCAACATTCTTTAATGTTCGGTATTTTTTTTAAAGATTTGTAAAAATGAAAATTGCTATGCTATCCAGTTATGGGTTGTATTACAGCTGGCTAGTTTTGACAATGATACACCAGAGGTGCTCGTTGCAAGGCTGACAGGATGCTGTATCTGGCCAAGGAACAGGAAAGAAATCGGATCGTTGGGTGTGATTCTGCTTGAGGTGCAAGATACCATTATGACGAAAGAAAAAACAAACTGGGATAGTATTCCTTCCTTGGAAGGATTGAAAGTTGATTGGGAATATGAACCGGAAAATGCGTTGGGCAAAAGGGTAAGAGACAGAATGGCCGCCAAAGAATTGCATGTACTTTTTGGTGTTAAGAATATTCCCATAAAGGTCGTTTCGAAAAAATATGATGAAAAAGGGTATCTGCTTGATATCTCAAATGGTGGCGGGGCGATTCTCCTCAATAAAGGTCTCGCTGAAGGTCAGTTAGTGAAAATTGGATTCTTTCTGGGAAAGCAGAAGATTGTGGAAAGGGCTGTCGTGAGAAACATTGTGCTAACCAAAACGGGTAAATACCGGACGGGAATTGAATTTGTAGAACTGTCAGAAGACTCTGACGTCTACATTGGCAGCCTTATTTCCGCTAGAGGATACACTGAATATTGATGGAGTGCGCGGGATGTGCTCGTTGTTGTCTACGCCTCGTTTTTTATGACACGAATTACTGAAACATTGCAGGGTATTGTCCAGCGGGTAACCTATCATAATCCTGAGAATGGCTGGTCTGTTCTCAGGATTTCCTCTTTCAACAGTCCCGGTCAGCAGGACACTGTGACAGTGCACCAGACCCGGGTGTTTGCCGGGGCTACCATGGAATTTCATGGGGCATGGACTGTGCATCCACAGTTTGGACGCCAGTTTAAAGCGGATAAAGCCATTGAAAAAAAACCGGCCACAGCCGCTGCTCTGGAAAAATATCTGGGTTCCGGCCTTATTTATGGTGTTGGGCCAAAGACAGCCCGCAGAATTGTTCGTCACTTTCGGGGCAGCACCCTCGATGTCTTTGAAAATGAGATCGGCAGGCTTGTCGAGGTGCCCGGTATTGCCAAAAAGAAACTGCAGATGATTGAAAAATCATGGCGGGAACATCGGATGGTGCGCGAGGTGATGATGTTTCTGCAGGGGCACGGTATCTCGACCCTTTTCGCCGTGCGGATCTATAAAAAATATGGAGAGAAGGCAATTGAACTGGTCAACGAAGCCCCCTATCGTCTTGCCAACGATTTCTATGGCATTGGCTTTTTCTCGGCAGACAAGGTGGCACTCAGTATTGGTCTTGCAGAAGACAGCGATCAGCGCATAACTGCGGCGATAAAACATATTCTTGCTGCAGGTCGCGAGCAGGGGCACTGTTATCTGACATCGGTGCAGATTGTTGACGAAGTAACTCAACTGCTTGGCTTTCGACGAGAGGATCAGTTTACTGTTATTCTTGAAAGAATGGAGTCGGAAAATCATCTGCGGGTTCGTATTCTACCGGTTCCAGGCGGGGAGGAGAGGGTTTGCTACTACTCAAAGTCGCTTTACTATGATGAAGATCTGGTGGCTCGCAAGATACGTTCCATGGCCTACCCTTTGCGAGTAGATACGAAAGGAATAGAACAATGGCTTGAAAACCATTTTCACAAGCAGAATTTGACACTCAGTAGAGAACAGGCAGCAGCGATCCAGACGGTTATCAGCCTCCATTTTTCCGTATTGACCGGAGGCCCTGGTTGCGGCAAAACCACCACGACCAAGGTGATCGTGCGTCTGCTTGAACATCTGCAAAAAAAGGTATTGCTCGCAGCACCTACAGGGCGGGCGGCGCAACGAATGGGCGAGGTTATTGGCCGGGAAGCAAAGACGTTGCATCGGCTGCTTGAATGGCAAAATGGTACTTTTCAGAAAAATGAAGAGCAGCCCCTACGTGCTGATTTCCTTATTGTTGATGAATGTTCGATGCTCGATATTTCTCTGACCGCATCGCTCCTGCGCGCTGTTCCTGCGAGCTGTCAGCTGCTTTTTATTGGTGATGCTGACCAGTTGCCGTCGGTGGGGGCGGGAAATGTATTAAAAGATATTATAGGTTCGGGGGCAATCACCTGTGTGCGTCTGACGCAGATCTATCGGCAGGCACGGGAGTCAAAAATTATCGGATATGCCCACCAAATCAACAAGGGTGAGACTCCCCATATTGATTCGCCCTTTAAAAAACCTTCCCTGTGGCAGGAGAAAGTCGATTGTCTTTTTATCGATTCAGATGAGGCGACAAAGGAGCAACTTGGATTTGTTTCCCGTGTTAAAAAATATGTTTCTTCAGAAAGCATGGCATACCAGCCGACAGGTGACAATCTCTTTGAATTTCGTACTGAAGAGATAATCAGATCTTCCTATGAACAGGATTTTACTATTCCAGATAAATTTCAACATGTCGATTTGCAGAAAATAGTACAGGCCAGTGGATATGCAGAGGAACTAAAGGCTGTTCTGGCAAAGGTTCATCCTTGGTCAACGCTTCATTATGGTCTGTCAGCCGTTGATACTGTTGTTCGCCTCTATAAGGAGTGGATTCCCAAATACCATGGTCGGCAATGTGAAATTCAGATACTGTCGCCGATGACCCGTGGCAGCCTGGGAACCTCCAATTTGAACAGGGTAATCCAGCAGGCCATAAATCCACAGGCGCCGGGCAAGGCACAATTGCTTGTTGGAGAGCGGACATTCAGAGAAGATGATCGGGTGATTCACCGCAGAAACAATTATGATTTGAATGTCTTTAACGGCGATATCGGTAAAATAGTGTCCATTGACACATCCCGGCTCAGTTGTGTCGTTGCATTTTTCCCGGATATGCGGGAAGTGCACTATGAAAAAGAGGATATCCTCGAACTAGATCTTGCCTATGCCATCACCATTCATAAATCCCAGGGCAGTGAGTTCGCTGCGGTGATAGTACCTGTACTCACCCAGCATTTTAAGATGCTTTTCCGTAATCTTATCTATACCGGGCTTACCAGAGCCCGCAGCCTCGCTGTTTTTGTCGGCACCCGCAAAGCTTTGGCAATGGCGGTACGACAACAGGATACCAGTAAAAGGCAAACGGCTTTGCAGCAGTTACTGGTTGATTAAACACTCAGATAGAAAATTTATCCGATTGCAGGATTTTCGACAGGATTATACCTGCAAGAACAGCCCAGGCCAGATTGGCAGTCAGGGTTATGGCAAGTATCAGTAAAACAACAAACATATCTTTTCTGGCGAACATATCGAGTATGGTCAGGCCAAGGTACATTCCGGCAAAAACAAGTAAAATACCCAGAACAGATAGGGGCAACAGTTTGATGATGGGCAGGATATGGGGCCCGAAAAAGAAGGCAAGCAATAGAAATATTCCACCAATTATCACATTGGAGCCACCGGTTCGGGCGCCAAAATTATAATGGGCGGCAAGTCCTCCAGCACCATGGCAGAGCGGGATGCCGCCAAGCAGAAAGCTGAGGCCATTGGCCAGGCCCATGCTCAGTGTTGATGCTTTATAGGTTACTTTTTTGGCATCTTCACCAAAATATTCTTTTGAGAGATCGGTACTTGCAATAACCGCGTTGCCAACGGTCATAGGCAGCTGCGGTAGTACCACAACAAAAAGAGCAACGGTGAGATCGGCTACCTCCGGGGTGCCAAAAGGCAGGAGGGCAGGGAGATAAAAACCGGGTCTTATCAGATCAAAATCCGCATGTGTTCCCCAGATTAGACCAGTTAGAAGACCGAGCAGTATAACAAAAATGGCGGCGGGATATTTTTTGCTTTTAAGAAAGAAGAGGATGATTACCGTACTGAGGATGCCGAGGATCAGGCCTATGGGAACGGGGCCAATTGTTTGAAGTGTCAGATTTGGTTCGGCTATGTTTCCTGCCAGTTGCAAAGTGGAATTGCCCATTATTAGCTTCAGCCCCTGGCTCATCAGCAGAATGCCGGTTGACAGTTGTACGCCCCGGATAACAGCCTTGGAGATAAAACGGCTGATGGCATCTATGGCGCTCGTTAGACCGATAATAAGAAGGAAGATGCAGACAAGCCCGGACGCGGCAGAGATCTGGGAAGATGTCATGCCGGTGGCAATGGCGTAGGCCGCAATGACTTTCATTGGTTGAACGGGGATCGGTACACGGTAATAGGCACCACCTATTATATAAAAGAGAGCAATGGAATAGAAGGTGCCGGTGATGGACATGCCGTTTACCATGATCATACCTATGGTCAACGGTAGAAGAGCACCCAGGTCACCCAGCGACCCTGCTAATTCCGTACGATTGAATTGAAAAGGTTGTGCCATTTTTTTATGTGACGCTTGTTTGAAATACTGTATTCTACGAATTTATCTCGCTTGTCTGGATTGATTCAGCACTTAGTGTATCTTACCCTATTCTTATCGCAAGAAAAAGTAGAGATTGTTAAGACATTGCATATCCCGTCAATCGAGGTTTGGAGAAAGAAATGTACATATGTGTTGATTTTGATGGAACAGTAGTTGACCATCGTTACCCCGCTGTTGGCGAGCCGGTACCTGGTGCGATCACCTGGTTGAAAAGACTGCAGAGGCATGGGGCAAGGATTATTTTGTATACCATGCGCTCAGACAGTAAAGAAAATGGTGAAATGTTGAGTGATGCGGTGCGTTATATGGAGTCAAACGGCATTGCACTCTATGGTGTGAATAGAAATCCGGATCAGGACAGTTGGACGACAAGCCCCAAGGCATACGGTGATATCTATATTGATGATTCTGCCTTTGGTTGTCCTTTGACAAAACCTAAAGGTTTTGCACGACCTTGTGTGGACTGGAAAAAAATAGGTCCAGAAGTTGAACATATGTGTTTGAGCAGAAGATAGCAGAAGAGAAACAGAACGATAATTATATTAAGGAATTTGATCATGGGTGTGACAATCACACAGCTTTATCGCAGAATAGATGAAGGTAAGGCGTATTGTTTTAATATCGAGACAGCTCGAAAACTCACAGCAGAGGAACTGCATTGTCTGCGTCTTATTCTGGCGGACGGTTTTTTACTGGATTCTGTACAGACAGATCCTGTTCTGCAGGGTGAGCGTGTGATTGAAGTCGGCCCGCGGCTGAATTTTGCCACCGCATGGTCTTCCAATATGGTTTCAATCTGCAGGGCAACAGGGCTTGATATCGTCTCCCGGGTGGAGCGATCCCGCAGATATCTGGTTCCTGAAGATGAGAATATTGAAGAATTTATCGATAATCATCATGATCGTATGACGGAGTGCCACTACCCGGAATCCCTTTCCACATTTGAAACCGGTGTTGTGCCCGAACCGGTGTACGAGGTAGATCTTATTGCAAAAGGGGCGGACGGGCTCCTGGAGCTGCCGGGAATCTCAATGGATGAGCGGGATCGTAATCTTTACTATGATTACTTTGTCAATCAACAGGGACGCAACCCGACCATTGTTGAGATAATGGATCTTAATAATGCCAATTCGGAGCATTCCAGGCATGGTTTTTTTAAAGGAAAGCAGATTATTGACGGCGAGGAGATGGAAGGTACGCTCTTTGATCTCGTTACTGATACCTTGGACGCTAATCCCAAAGGATCTGTCATTGCCTTTAAAGATAACTCGAGCGTTGTGCAGGGGCCGGAGATTGCGACCATTGTCCCGGCAGAACCGGGTGGGCCTTCTCCATTTGTGGCCGAGACCGCCACATACCATCCCCTTTTAACCGCTGAAACACATAATTTCCCCACCGGCGTAGCACCGTTTCCCGGAGCAGAAACCGGTACAGGTGGCAGGATTCGAGACGTACAGGGAACCGGCCAGGGTGGATTTGTTATTGCCGGAACCGCTGGATATTGCGTGGGTAATCTCAATATTCCAGGATATGATTTGAAATGGGAAAATAACTATCTCTGTCCTGACAATCTGGCAACCGCCCTGAATATTGAAATTGAAGCGAGTAACGGTGCCTCGGATTACGGTAATAAATTTGGTGAGCCGCTTATCCAGGGGTTTACCAGATCTTTTGATATGCGGCTGGAAAATGGTGAACGCTGGGGCTTTTTGAAACCCATTATGTTTACCGCAGGAGTCGGCCAGATTGACGCACGTCACACAGAAAAAGCTGATGCCGAAAAGGGGATGATTATCGTTCAGGTGGGCGGCCCTGCGTATCGTGTTGGTTTTGGTGGTGGTGCTGCTTCGAGCATGTTGCAGGGGGAAAACGAATCAAGTCTTGATTTCAATGCGGTGCAGCGCGGCGATGCGGAAATGGAGCAGAAGATGAACCGTGTTATCCGTGCCTGCAACGAAATGGGAGATAAAACGCTGATTGATGTGATCCACGATCAGGGTGCCGGAGGGCCTGCCAATGTTTTAAAGGAACTGGTGGAAAAATCCGGTGGGTATGTTGAGGTAAGAAATATCCGGGTGGGTGATCCGACCATGTCTGTACTGGAAATCTATGTTGCAGAATATCAGGAACGAAACGGTTTTCTTATCAGTGCCGAAAATATTGAAAAATTTCAACAGATCTGCCTGCGTGAAAAGGTGAATTGCGAGGTGCTGGGCAAGGTGACCGGTGATCTGCGCTTTGTATTGCATGATGCGGATAATAATACAACACCGGTGGACATCGATCTTCCTGTACTCCTGGGAGAGATTCCCCAGAAAACATTTACAGACAGCAGAAACAAGCAGACAGGTAGTGCCTTGAAGCTGCCGGAAGATCTGACTGTTGCAAACGCTCTGCACGATGTGTTGCGACTGGTTTCTGTAGGCTCTAAAAGGTTTTTGACCAACAAGGTAGACCGGGCGGTAACCGGGTTGATAGTTCAGCAGCAGTGTTGCGGGCCGTTGCAGCTTACCGTAGGTGATGTGGCGGTGGTCGCCCAGTCTCATTTTGGCACAACCGGTATTGCTACGGCACTTGGTGAACAGTCCATTAAAATGCTTGTTGATCCGGCAGCTGGTGCGACTATGGCTGTGGGTGAGGCTTTGACTAATCTGGTATGGGCTAAAATTGAAGATCTGCAACAGGTTAAATGTTCCGCCAACTGGATGTGGGCTCCTAAACTGGCCGGAGAAGGTGCGGCCATCTATGATGCAGCCAGGGCCATGCGTGATATAATGATCGAAGTCGGTATGGCGGTCGATGGTGGTAAGGATAGTCTGTCCATGGCCACCATGGTAGGTGATGAGACGGTTAAATCTCCTCGCGAGCTGGTTATCTCCGCCTACGCTTCGGTTCCGGATATCACAAAAGTAATTACTCCTGATATTAAACAAATCGGTTCACCATTGCTTTTTATTGACCTTGGTTGCGGCTGCAATAGAATGGGCGGCAGTGCTCTTGCCCAGGTCATGGGACAGGTTGGCGATGAGAGTCCGAGTGTTGATAAGGGTTCTGATCTTAAGAAATGTTTTCTTGCCGTTCAGCAGTTGATAGGCGAGGATGTTATTTCTGCGGGGCATGATCGCAGTGATGGTGGCTTGATAACCACAATGCTGGAGATGGCTTTTAGCGGTAATTGTGGCTTGGATATTACGCTTGATGGAAGCCATTCTGTTTTTGAAACACTCTTCTCTGAAGAGCTTGGGCTGGTTGTTGAATGCTCTGATGTAAAACGGGTGGAAACAGTACTGGCGGAGGCGGGAATTTCTTTTCATCATATTGGAATATCGACTCCTGAAAAGACAATCCGTATACGCTATAACGGCAAAGAAGTTCTTAATGAACAGATGATTGTCCTGCGCGGCTGGTGGGAAGAGACCAGTTATCAGCTTGAACGTCTGCAGATGAATTCGCAGTGCGCAGATGAAGAAAAAGATAGTATCTATGATCGCTCCGGGCCCACTTATTATATTCCTTTTAGTGCTGAAGCAGCACCTGCCGGGCTGCTCGAAAACAAGAATAAACCAAAGGTTGCCATCTTAAGAGATGAAGGTTCAAATTCGGATAGAGAGATGAGTTCTGCCTTTTATGCCGCCGGTTTTGAGCCGTGGGATATCTGCATGAACGATCTTCTGTCGGGTAGTGTTACTCTGGATGGTTTTAGAGGTATTGCCGCTGTTGGTGGATTTTCCTACGCAGATGTACCGGAATCCGCAAAAGGATGGGCTGCAACGATCCTTTTCAACGAGCGGTTGAAAGTGATGTTTGATGATTTCTATAAACGGTCGGATACCTTTACCCTTGGTATCTGCAATGGTTGTCAGCTCTTTGGTCTTCTGGGCTGGGTGCCGGAACAGGGACTTGCGCCTGAGCGTCAACCCCGATTTGTCCGCAATAGTTCCGGCCGTTTTGAGTCACGCTGGGCGACGGTAAAGGTACAAAAAAGCAATGCCATGATGTTGCGCGGCATGGAAGGGCTGGTCTTCGGCATCCATGTTGACCATGGTGAGGGGAAACTGCATTTTCCGGATGAGACCATTTATGAGAAAGTAAAAGAAGGTGATATGGCGCCTCTGGTCTACGTCGATGATAATGGCGCAGCTACTGAAAAGTACCCCTTTAACCCAAATGGATCAATCGACGGTCTGGCCGGATTGTGTTCTGCAGACGGTAGACATCTCGCTCTGATGCCCCACCCGGAACGAGTCTTTCTGCCCTGGCAGGCACATTATTTGTCGGAAGATATGAAAACTTTAGCCGTTTCCCCCTGGATGCAGATGTTTAGAAATGCCTATGAATGGTGCCAGGAAAGAGGATAGTTAAAGGAAGTCTTCTGCAGACATCCTGCACTCCTGTTTTAAGATTGTGACCATGCTGTGCATGGTCACAATTCCCGCCTGTAAAAAAATCCTGTAGTCTATTTGGTTTGTAAACAATATTAAACACTCTCTTAATTTTTTCCTAATTATTCTCCTGTATTCTCTTCCACAAGTCACCTTGCTATTGATAATTAGAATGTATCCACGGCAAATTTTTGTGGCCCGAATGGTTTGAACTTCTACGTTTTTTACAGGAGAAAACAGATATGATCGACTTGAAATCAGTTCATCTTGGGTATAGCGATACTCCAATTTTAAAGGACATAAACCTCCATATAGAAAAGGGTGAATTTGTCTCCATAATTGGCTTGTCCGGTGCGGGTAAGTCTACTTTACTCATGTCAATTATTGGTAATATCAGGGTTCTTCAGGGTAATTATCAGGTCTTTGATTATGATTTGTGTGCCATGAACAAAAAGGCACTAAGAGAGCTGCGTTCAAGGATTGGTTTTATCTTTCAGAGTTATAATCTAGTGAACCGTCTTTCAGTATTGCATAACGTGATGAGTGGTATGTTGAAAAATATCCCCGTGGGGCGTTCACTTATCAAACTCTACTCCAACGAGGAACACGACAAAGCCTACGAATATATGCAGGTGGTGGGGATTGAGCAACTGGCGATGAAACGTTGCGATGAACTTTCCGGTGGGCAGCGTCAGAGGGTTGCTATTGCCAGGGCTCTGGCTCAGGAACCGGATATTCTGCTGGCCGATGAGCCGGTGGCGGCCCTGGATCCCAAAAGTGCTGCCCGGGTAATGGATGTTCTGTTGAAAGTTAATGAGACATATGGGGTTACCGTGATTGCTAACCTGCATCATCTGGACTTTGCGAGAGATTATTGCAACCGTATTCTTGGTGTTTCCTCGCAGACTATTTCTTTTAATGGGAGTCCCGATCAATTGTTTGACCATGATATGGAGGCCATTTATAAAAATGATCCTGTGGGGATGGCATCAATAAATATTGCAACAGTAGACAATGTAAAGACCAGAGAAAACAACAATATGAAAAAGGCCGCATAGTGCGGAAAATTTTTAAAACAGGAGAAAAAATGAAAAAAATATGTAGAATACTCACAGTATTGCTTACCTTAGCCCTAATGGTCACTACTTCGGCTTTTGCCCAACAGGGTTGGCCGGATGAAATCACCTTTGGTGTTATTCCGGTGGCATCGTCCCGTAACATGTCGGATAGTTTTGGTAATCTGGTGCAGCATTTGGAAAAAGAGATCGGTGTCAAGGTTAAATTGCAAATGGCCGGAGACTACGCAGGTGTTATCACGGGAATGCAGCATAAGCATGTAGATGTTGCCTATCTGGGTCCGAAATCCTATTGCGAAGCGGCTAAACGTGCAAATGCCGAGGCACTGGTGGTTGAGATGGATCAAAACGGAGTCGCAGGCTACCATGGCTATATTATCACTAAGGCTGGTTCCGGCCTAAAGAATATGGCTGATCTTAAAGGGAAAACATGGGCCTTTACTGATCCCCATTCAACTTCCGGTACGTTGGTTCCGACCATTTATTTCAACAAAATTAAAATTAATCCCGAGAATTATTTTGGCAGGGTAATCTACTCTGGTAGTCATGAAGCATCGATTCTATCTGTAAAGGCTGGCAAGGTAGACGGAGCTTCGACCAACGACCTTGATTTTGAGCGTGGTCTTGGTAGCCATTGGACCAAAGATGATTTTAATATTATCTGGAAGTCTGACCTGATACCCGGTGCACCGATGGCGGTTCGCAAGGATTTACCATCTTCGTTGAAAAAGGCAATCCAGAAGGCATTCCTTTCTTACAGCGATAAAGGTGGTTTGGAGAAATTGAAGATCTCCGGTTATAAATTGGCTGATGATAGTCTCTATGATGGTATCAGGGAGTTGATTCGTATGAAAAAAGCATTGAAAGCTGCCCAAAAATAGTGGTTTTCAGTCTTTGTCGTGTGTTGACAAAATAATAGGTAATGTGCGGCAAAGCACAATCAGTAGAAATACACGGATAAGTGAATATGACACCAGTAACAATACAAATAACACCTGATCAACTGAAAAAGTCTGCATCTCCTTTTCAGTGGCATACCATATTGATTCTGTGCCTGCTCGTTTTCACTTATTCTGTCAGCTGGTATGACACGGGAATGAGTGTTGGTTCATTGATAGATGGCATGGGGTATATGAATTCATATATTGTTGGCAATCCGGATATCGAGGGCTCAAGCTTTTTCCCGCCATCGCTCATTGTCTCCGATATTGGTCTGTATATTAAGGCCATGTTTGAGACCGTAGAGATGGCGGTTGTGGCTCTGTTTCTGTCTATTGCTGTAGGTTTTCCCCTGTCTTTCCTGGCATCGAGAAATATTTTGAAAATTCTTATCCCCGGAAGAACCGTACTGGCAGTGGTAGTTCGTCGGGTTCTTTATGGTTGTGCCACACTCATGGCCAATGTGTTCAGGTCGATTAATGAAATTGTATGGGCCCTGCTCTTTGTCTCGGCGGTGGGGCTTGGCCCGATGGCAGGGATTCTGGCACTTGCCATCCATACTGCAGGGGTCTTGTGTAAACTTTTATCAGAGGGAAATGAGGCTATTGATCCTGGTCCGGTGGAGGCATTGACCGCAACCGGCGCAAGTTTCCCGAAAATTATTGTCTATGCAGTACTCCCCCAGACGATGCCTCATTTTATCTCCATGGTGCTCTATAGATTTGAGTCTGACGTGCGCAGCGCCTCCATACTCGGCTTTGTTGGGGCTGGGGGGGTAGGATTCTACCTATTTGACAAGGTCAGGGCCTTTGAAAACGGTGATGTCACAACCATCATTATTATCATTGTTATTACCGTTTGGCTGATAGATAGACTAAGTGCAATAATCAGGAAAAATTTTATATAATCTGAATTTGCTTGAATCCAGCCATACGTCTTGTTGTCGATGAAATAATGTATTGTCCAACAACAGCTCTCCCGTAAACGGAAAGATTAACAAGTAAAAGGGGAAAATTGCACCTGCGCCATCGGTTCTCCCTCACTTTCAAGAAAAAGAGAAACTCCATCAACTGTAATGTCACATAAAAGATCTGGGTGAAAATGTCGTCTGGCCTCACCTTCCAGCATACTTCGTTCTTCCGGACGTTCTACGTTTGATGATAAGGTGAGATGAAAACGAAATTCCTTAAAGACATAGGGGTAACCCCACTGCAAAAGCATACTTTGCTGGACAGGAGTAAGGCCTTTACCCATTCGTTTTGCACGTTCAGTATGGTTCATTGGAGCTCGAAACCTGTCAAATTGCTGTACAGCATCTCCAGCAAGCCTCTCAAGTTCAGAAACAGGCCCTACAGGTCGAAGGCAGAGAAATTTTCCGATCCACGCAATCTCTAAAACGTCTATGATAAATGGTTTTTTCCGGGAGCAAAAAGATTTCATTTCACTAATGAGCTGTTTCTCAGCAATACCTTCACGGATCCTGAATGGCGGTTTCAAAGTGCCATGAAAACCATAATGATATGGTGCTCTGGTTAATTCGTAGAACCTCTGGCTGTCAAGTTCTAAAGGTTTGAGCTGATTTCCATTCAAGTTGGCATTGTCCCGTCCCAACCACGTTGCAGCAACTTCGGCGAGGGAAGTCCCGGATTGCGGGGCATAATACAGAGCAAACCTATGCATATACTTTTTTCTCTCTTTATGTTTTTGACTCATACAGACTATGATTGTCGGGTCAGAACCAAGGCATGGTGACAATTTAAAAACAGGCTAATTTAGAGCTTTTCCAACAAACAGATGAAATTCTTTTGCGACTGCTCAAGATTGGTTGAATTGTCAAAAACGATAAGATCTTTCGCATGTACCGGGTGTTCGGCACGGGAAAGACGTTTTTCAATATCCTCTGGATTTTCCCTGCCCCTCCCTTGCAAACGGTGCCTTAAAACATCTTTGCTGGCGGTCACCTGCAAAACAGTAACATTGTCATGAAAATTCTCAAAATCACCTATTGCATCCCTCGATACGGAACAGAGTAGTCGCTGATATCCATTGTTCCCCGAAATTGCGTTTCGGGGAATTCCATATTCATTTCCATGGGCCTGCCAATCTGAGACAAAAAAACCGTTATGTTTTAAAATCTTAAAACAACTGCGGTCGACGTAGTAGTTATCCTCGTTGCTATCTGGCGGCCTGGTGATATATCTTCGCACGAATTCCACAAAACAAGAACCGTTAAATTGCCGTCTTACTGCACGCAGCAAGGTGTCCTTTCCTGAGCCACTTGGGCCAACAAGCAAAATTAATTTCATCCTTTTGATCCATACAGTTGTAGGAATTTACGTATGTCATAGAAATCATCCATCCTCTCTTTAAAAGTTGAATGGTCCCAATCCCACCATTTGGTCTCTTTCCCTGCCTGCCAGATATCCGGAAATGTCGTGAGCTGCTTTATAATTACACCTCAAGCAGCTTTGGGCATACAGAAACAACTGTTACTGTTGTACACAGGGATACCGGATTTTAGCGTCATGACCACTTTCGCGACATCCTGATCTTCGATAACCACCAGGTCAGCCAGCTTGCCAGCTACTATCTCTCCACGATCGTCCATCCTTGAAATTTTCGCAGGAACAGAGGTGATGCAGGCAAGAGAGTCAGCAAGAGACCTGCCCATCTCACGGTGCATTGCATAGACCGCCTGAAGCATAGAGGTTGGGTGATAATCTGAACAGAGAAAGTCACAGTGCCCTTTTTCGAGTAGCTCCCTGGCCGAAATGTTACCGCTCTGACTCTTGCCGCGCACTACATTAGGCGCTCCCATTCCTGTTGCCATCCCCTTACTGCGTGCGTGGGCCGCTGTCTCCATGTTGAGGGGGAATTCGGCAATCGAAATCCCCATATCACTGAGGATGTCAATCTTTTCACAGCAGTCATCGTCATGGGAGGCGAGCAGGATGCTTCTTTCATTGGCAAATTGAATAAGCTCTTCAAGGTGCTGCTGGCTGCGACTCTTTTTTTCTTTTTGCAGGCCAACAATCTCCTTTACTCTTTCATCCGAGAGTTTAAAAACCGGAACATGGTATCTTTTCCACATCTCAAGAGAGCGGAACTGCCCCTGTCCAAGGCTGTGGTCCATCAGGGAGAGGAGTTGCACCTTCCCGGCATCCACCAATTGCTTGATTGCAGTGAGTGAGCAGAAAGAAGTTATCTCATATCTGGCATGGACGAGGTTATCAATACCCAGCAGACTGTTATTACAATCCCACACCTGTTCGATAAGATTTGCTGCCACCTCTGTCCCACGTCGCCCAACCAGTGATTCATCATTGAAGGCAATGGCATGAAACATGGTGGTGATTCCCGCCATGGAGAGTTTTTTATCTAACTCTACCAGGGCACTCCTTACCGGGAACTCGGCACCTGGTCGTGGCTCGATTTCCTGCTCGACACTATCAGAGTGAAGATCAATAAAGCCTGGGCTAATGAGCTTATCCCCCAGATCAGCAGCTTCTGCGCATGTACCGTGAGGAAAGATTTTCTTAATATAATCATGCTCCAGAACCAGATCAGCAGGGGTGATTTTCCCGTCGATATAGACTCTTTTTGATCGTAATATCTGCATCATATTTCTTTTCTCCTTACATCGATCGATTTATCCGCAACGCGATCTATCTTTCGCTGATCGTGAAAAATCGCAACCAACGCGATTCCTCTTTCTTTTAAATTTTTCAGTAGTTCAAGCACAATATCACTGCTTTTTTCATCAAGGGAAGCTGTTGGTTCATCAAGTAAAATCAGATCTTTGGGGGCAATTATTCCTCTGGCAATATTTACCCGTTGCTGTTCTCCACCAGAGAATGTGAGTGGGGAAAGATCAAACAACTCCTCTCTGATCCCGAGTCGCTGTAGCATGATCCTTGCCCGTTCGCGAGCCTCATCCTCTGCGACTCCAATTTCGATAAGCGGATGAGCGACTCCATCCAAGGCAGAAATCCTAGGCAAGATCTTGAGAAACTGAGTCACAAAGCCGATCTCACGACGGCGTAGGTCGAGTATCCTGCTCACAGGGCATGATGCCATATCGATCACGCTGTCATCACTACGGCGAAACAGAATCTCACCTTGATTTGCGAGATAGGTACGGTAGATAGTTTTTAGTATTGAGGATTTTCCCGCTCCGGATGGACCGGAAAGGGCCAGCAGCTGGCCGTTGCTTAACGTGAAATTTATATCCCGAAAACCTTCAACCAGTATTCCTCCCCTGCTGTGCAGGGTGAATTGCTTGGCGAGGCTACGAACCTCAAGCCTGTGTCCGTTTATTGTAGAAATCATAATGTTTTTTTATCGATAGACTTAGAGTTTGCTGGAAACAAGCAATTGAGTATAGGGATGCTGGGGGTCTTCAAGGATTTGATCCGTCAGACCATATTCCACAAGACAACCATTCTTCATTACTAAGGTCAGATCAGTGAGATGATTAATAACTCCAAGGTCGTGAGAAACAACTATCATGGAAAAACCCATCTCATACTGCAGGGCCTTAATAAGGTCGAGAATTTTTGCCTGCACAGAGACATCGAGACCTGTTGTCGGTTCATCCAAAAGCAGGAGTCGTGGAGAGCTTGAAAGTGCTTTGGCAATCTGGATTCGTTGTTGCTGCCCACCTGAAAAAGCTTCAGGGTAATCATCTATTCTGCTGGTGGGCATTTCAATTTTACCAAAAAAATGAAGAGCCCGGTCGCGGATAATCTGGTAACGTTTTTCACCAGACCCAATGATTTTTTCGGCAATATTACCCCCAGCGCTGAAATTGAAATTGAGCCCAAGGTGAGGGTTCTGGTAAATCATGGACATCTCATGGTTTCTAACCCATGAGGTCTTCCCGGAAGGGAGATTGAAAAGACTCAGTTTATTACCATTACTGTCTTTTAGTCCATTAAAATAAATTTCACCGGAGGTCGCTTTCTGATCTTGGTATATCATCTGGAGGAGGGTGGACTTTCCACTTCCAGATTCACCTACAACCCCTACAATTTCATTTTCCTCAACGGATAAGTTGACCCTGTTGACAGCAACAACCGCGTTACATTCCGGGCAAATCGCACACTCAGAACTATCGCCAGTTAATTCAAGACAATTACCGCAGCTTACTCCGTAAACTTTACTCACATCATCTAATTCAAGCAGCATCTTCCACCTCATTTTTATTGGTGTCACAGTGATAGGTGTCGCTACAGAAAAAGTGCACTCCATCTTCCTGATGTACCTCATCCAGGTATACGTCCGTCGCACCGCAGCGCTCACAGCACTTGTCGCCGAAGTCCTCTATGATGAACTCACGATCTGTGAATTTAAGCGGCTCAACCTTTGTGTATGGAGGTATGGCGTAGATCCGTTTTTCACGTCCCGCTCCGAAAAGCTGCAGAGACGGGTTATTGTTCAACTTGGGTATGTCGTACTTGGGGATTGGTGAGGGATCCATCACGAAATGGTCGTTCACCCGGACAGGGTACCTGCTGGATATTCGGCTATCCCCAAATTGAGAGGTATCCTCATACAACAGTACCCAGAGCTTGGAGTAGTCAACACTTGCGTGCATCTCCTTCTGCTTTGCAGTATCAGGCTCAACTATTGTCAAAACTTCAGGAATAGGTACCTGGTACACCAGTATTTGATTTGAGGTAAGGGGATACTCTGGGACGCGGTGTCGGGTCTGAATGACCGTAGCTTCCGGAGTCGCCATGGTTTGCTTAACTCCCGTTACGGAAACTATAAACTCACGGATATTCACTGCATTTACCGAACCATCACAACCCTGATCAATTACCTTCAGAGTATCCTCTTCTGTGATGAGTGACAGGGTAACTTGCAACCCGCCAGTACCCCAGCCCCGTGCAATGGGCATTTCTCTGGAGGCAAATGGAACAATATACCCCGGCAAGGCAACTGCTTTTAAGCTGGCCCGCCTGATCTCTTTCTTGGCATCTTCATCAAAGAAGCCGAATGTCACTTTATTAGTTGTCATGATGCGCTGTCGTCGTTGTCTTTAGCGGCTTCAAATACGTGAAGATCGGCCTGGAAAGTTACATAATGTGGAAGTTTGAAGTGGTTACTGAAACCCATGGATTCAACCGCATCTACATGATGAATGATAATCTCTGGATTGGATGCGATGTCCATACCTCCGACTGAATGACCCTGATGATGCATGGCCAGATCAAGGATCGACATCGAAATCGCTTTGGTCTCGTTGAAACCGAAACAGAAACCGTATCCAACCGAGAGCCTCAGTTTGCCGTCCTTTTTGTCACGGCTAAAGGAACCCACAGTCTCGCAGGCGGTAAATCGCATCTCCCCCACCTTTGCTTTCTTGCGGGTAAACGGATGCTCAAAACTAAAGGGAGCAGTTCCCAGCCGCAGATCACCGATAGTTGGGTGTACATCTCCATAACCGCGCATAGTAGTATAGGCAAAGGCAAGCAGGGCGCCGGTTTCACCACGGCTCATCACCTGCATGAGCGCACTTCTTGGATAGGGGGGGAGCGGAAACGTCCGGGTTACATCAAAGGGTTCCTTCTCACTGTTTTCAAGAATAATGACCTTATCTTTTTGCCGGAATGGCCCAAGAGCACTCTCCAGGTACATATCTTTAGAATTTGGATCCGACTGCCTCTGTTTCCACGCCTCTTCTTTAAAGCTTGTGAAAAGCCTGATAACGTAGTCACAGGATGGCCCCAGAATCTGTCCCCCTTTGATGTCCTTAAACGCAGCTGAAATGCGCCTGAGGATACACATTTTTGATGTGTCCACCGGCTCTATCTGGCCAATACGTTGACATGTGGATCTGTGTGCCCTCACATAAAAGGCTGCTTCAAAAAGATCTCCACCACTTCTGCGTATGGCCTCTGCACTCAGTTTTTCTGTGTAGAGTGCCCCTTCTCCCATGACCCTGTCACAGGAGAAAACCATTCCTTTGATGAGAGCTTTATCATCAATTTTTTCTGCAGCTTTTAGGGAGTCATTAAAAAACTGTTTTGATGCACGTATCGCTTCAGTGCCACCTTTAATCGCGACATAACTCATGGCATCACCTCGATTTTGGTTGTCCTTGGAAGCCCAAGAAGTATCCCTGATTCACTAAGAAAAAAGATGTCCACGCCCATGGGAAACGATTCGTTTTTTGCATTGAGTTGCTGAATAAAACCCTTGTTAACCGGAAGTGTTGTGACAAGAGTCGTGTCAATACCTGGTCCCGATAGCTGGACTGAAGTACCTTCCGTCTCAATTTTGTGACACTTGAAAATCAGAGTAGCTCCAAGTTCGGGTTGTTCTGCGGTTCCTACCTTGGCATGGAATAGGAAGTCGCTGTCCGGGTGATCGAAAAACAGATAGTCTGCTGTCTCCATAGTGGAACTTTTGGCGCCGCAGATCGCCTGGATCATCTGGAAGTCTTCCTGACCTCTGTAGCAATAAGAGACTTCAGAGTAGAGCAGTACGCTTGCCATTGCCTGCAGCTTGGAATTAAAAAGAGACCCTATTTCCTGATTCTGGCCAGGCCTTGCAAACGCCTCCAGGCAGGATCTAAAATTGGCCCTGTTTATTCGTTCGATATCATTATTGTTGTTCATACAAATCTACCTGTAATCCTGTTTTACAGAACTGTATTTTAAAGCAGATCAAAGGCCACTCTGGTCTCGGCCACCTGCTCTCTTATCTTTTCTTTCTCAGAGTTGTAAGTCTGCCTGGCCTGTTCTCCAAGGCTAACAATCTCTTCGATGCATACGCCTGCAGCAAAGGCTCCATCGATAATCGCCAGGTTAGTAGCCATCTCCGGGTTATCATCCATGACCATTGCCCAGCCATTATTTCCGTCCACATGGACAATTGCACTGGTCACAAGAACCTCTCCACCTAAAAACAACCCGCCGTTGACCGGATCCCTAACCGGAACCAGAAGAGTCTGTGGGGTTGGTTTTTGAATCATTTGCACAGTGGCTCTGTCCTCGATCTCCCGGCAAAGGTGCGAGACGTCATGGGATGGAGATTTCTGCATTAAAAAATTGAGTTCTTCCCGTTCCATTATTCAACTCGGAGTAAAATATATCTAAAGGCAGGGGACTAACTTCTCATCTGCTGCCCACTTCATTTACAGAGGAATATAAAAGAGAAAGGTTTTGAATAGAATTTGATTTAATGATTGTTGTGTTACAGTAAATATTAGGACTTTGTTAAACCGGTAAGGGGTTGATATTTTATGAAAAATCCTTAGATATCCAGCTCTGCTCTTTTTTTTTGAGGAAATAGACGGCTAACGGTGAATCTCCGAGGAGACTTCACAATTGATACGCCCAGTGAGGAATGGATATAACATGCTGGAATAAATGAATTATCAATTCAACTTGAATGAAAATTAGCCTTATTTATTGGGGGAATAATCGACCAACAAAATCGATAACAAACCCTAACGGGATCTTAATCTTAGGCGGGGTATAAATAAAATAATGAATCTCGCTTCGCCTTTAACAATTCATGGGATACCAAAAAAGAATAATGACCCAACTTATTAAGCAAATAGAAACAATTCAAAAAAAAGAGACGACGCTGCTTTCGATAGATCTCAGTAAAAAGCTCACAGAAGAAATCAGAGAGTCATTTAAGCCCGGGGATATGCTTGCAAGCCAGGTTGAACTTACCGAAAGATTTGGAGTAAGCAGGGCCATTATAAGAGGTGCCCTGGAAATACTTGAAACCACAGGGGTTATTCAAAGAGTACAGGGCAAAGGTGCCGTCGTAGTCCATCAGCAGATCGGCTATCCCATCCACAGGTACACAAGATTCACTGAAATATTAGAGAAAAACGGGAGAAAAGCAGAAACCAGGGTACTGCGTAAAATTGGTATCCCTGCAGATAAGGAAGTCGCCCATTACCTGGAGATAGAGGTGGGGGAGCCTGTTGTGTTACTGGAGAGTTTAGGAAAAATGGACGGTGCTCCGATCAGCCGTGCATTACAATACTTTCCACTGGAAAAGGTGTATGACGTCATGAGGATTTATGATGGTGGATCGCTTCACCAGTTCATTTTTGAAAGATACAACATGAAGCTGAGACGGGTCTTAAGTCTTATCAATGCACAGCTCCCTCATGAACGCGATTGTTCTGTGCTCAAAATTGAGAACTATATTCCTATCCTTCAGGTAAAAAGTGTCAATATTGATGAGAATACTGAAGAGCCTATCGAATATGTAGACACAAGGTTTAAAAGCACTGCTATCCAACTTTCCTTCGACCTCAGTGGGGACATCATTGATGAGTAATTATGAAAAACGCATGAATCATAGAAAGATAATGTTGATTGTGATTGACGGGTGCCGCCCCGATGGCATTGCCAACACACCAACACCCAACATAGACAGAATGATACGAGAAGGTACACACTCATTGAGTGCGACAACGATCTCACCTCCTCTTACTTTGCCTGCCCATTTTTCAATTTTTTCCAGTCGACAACCAATTAACCACAATGTGTTGACGAATACAGGCTATCCAAACACCTCTCCGGGTACGTTTACAGTTTTTGAGGCGGCCCGATATAACGGATTATCGACCGCAGCCTACTATAGCTGGGAACAGCTTCGGAATTTAACTCCTCCTGGCACACTTGACCAATCAGTCATGATTCGATCTGTGGATTTACTGGCGGAACCTTGGGATTTAGGCTTCATCAAGTTGGTAACGCCTCGTATTGTTAGCACAGTACCGGATTTATGTTTCGTCTATTTAGAAGGAGTTGATGTTGCCGGTCATAGGTATGGCTGGATGTCAAATGAATATCTGACTGCAATCTCCAATGCTGATAGGGCCCTGGGCTTTCTTCTCGATACACTTGCAGATAATGGAATAATGAACAATTATAACTTCCTTCTCTTCAGTGATCATGGTGGGATTAATACGCAGCACATGGATCCCGTACCTGAGGTGCAAAGGATACCATGGATTGCTGCAGGTCCCGACATCAAGCAGGGAATAGTATTGGATAAAAAAATATCCGTATTGGATATTGCACCTACAGTTGCATCACTCTTGCATATATTGCCCCACTGGAGTTGGGAGGGTAGAACGGTGAGTGAAGCACTTGTTAATAATGAACTAATCGAGTTCGCCATTCAATGAAATGTATAATCGCCGCTGACCATGGCATGCTGCGGGCTGGCCTGCGTGAACTCTTGAGAAGTATTGATTCAGAAATTACAATCTATGAAGTGGAAAATTTCATCAGCCTCTATGAAAACCTCACCCGGTCACCGGACACAGACCTTGTTTTGCTTGATCTTTTTATTCCCGGCGTTAGTGGCCTCGAAGGTCTCACAAAAATCAAAAAGAGATGGCCGCCGGTAGCTGTTGTTATACTTTCCGCTAGCGAAGAATCTACACTCATCCGCAACGCCATCGCAGGCGGTGCGTCTGGCTATGTGCCCAAATCTACGCCAGTAGAACTACTCCCATCCGTTTTCCAACTGATTTTGGCCGGTGGAGTGTATGTTCCTCCAGCTGCATTGCATCCCTCTAATTCAGGGAAATATACTTCCCAAACCGATAACACTTCCGAGAAAAACGTGTCTTCAATCCTCTCCCTAAAGCAGCAACGAATACTTGACTACATTGCCAAAGGCTTAAGTAATAAAGAGATCGCTGCTGAGGTGGATCTTGTCGAACAAACTGTAAAAAACGAAACGAGTCGAATATTTAAAGCTCTCGGGGTAACAAACAGGGTTATGGCTGCTGCAAGATTAACTGAAAAAGGACGCAGTTAGTCAGCCACGCTTCCTGCAAAACTATGACGCAAGGCTCGTAATTTCATTGGCTGGAACGGATTATGAAACACTGGACACATGATAGTCAACAATACGCCTTAGAATCTCTGGGGCTGAGTTCACGTAAACATCTGTACTGTTCACCCCGGACTGAAGCTCTTTATTTTTCGTCAGTGGATTACCCCCCCGATCTACAGTGTTAAAAAGATCTTTGAGGCTGCAAGGACAGCAATGAGGAGGAAGGACTCCAGTGCTGGGAGATAAGGATCAGTTCATGATTTATCCATTGCACAAAATCCTTCAAATGCGGTCGGATCACCCATATCAAATAGTTTAGAACTGTCTTGGTAATCATGGAAATGGATAACAACGCTTTCATCTTCTATAAATGCAACCCCATAGATCGGCGGTTCAAAATTCCCGTAAAGATGATCAAAAGATTGGAAATCAAGCGAAACCTGATGATTAGTTCCGCGTAATGCCGTAATGGGTATATTCACCCAACTTCCTGCAATCGGCCGATGGAGATGACCGCAGAAAATGTGTTGTATATTGCTATATTGTTTTACAAGCTCAGAAAGTTTTTCTGCATCACGTAAGCCTATTCGATCCAAGCAGGGTAGGCCCGTTTGAAAAGGTGGATGATGCATAAAAAGATACACCGGAGTATCTCCTGCTTCAATGAGCTGCTTTTCAAGCCAGGACCTTCGTAAACCACAGTAGGCCCCTTCATGGGTACCATCCTGTTTTGTATCCAGAAAAAGAAACATTCCAGCATTTGTTTCCATCGAGCTTTGTATAAAACCGTTACTATCAACCCCAGCATCATCAAATACTTCCAGATAATTGGCGCGTAAATCATGGTTACCAATAACAAGCCGGTACGGGACAGACAACTCGACCAAACATTGTTGAAGTAAACGATAGACTGTTATCTCGCCTTGATCGGTGAGGTCACCGGTGATCACACAAAGATCTGCATCACTGTGGTGAGTATTTATATCTTGAAGGCAAGCCATAAAACGCTTTTCAGGATCCAAACCACATAATTTCTGCCCGGAAATCACGAGATGAACATCGGTTATATGCAATAGTTTCATAAAAGTCCCTCTCCCCGACAGGCGAGGAAGATCTCGAGATAGATACCTTAGAAATTCTTTTGGAAAGACAAAAATGAATTTCTAAGGTATTAACACTCATGCCCTTCCGGATGATGGAAAAGCATGTATTGTTTTTAGTTTTGTGGAATAAGTTTCTGGATGTTCGAATTTAACTGATCTGTTACTTTATGCGGGTTCTTGTCAGTTGTAACAACTTCCTCCATAGCGCGTTGAATCAGCTCGGTGATCTTTAACCCATTTTTACCGGGAAAGGCATACCATCCGGTCATATATGGCTGATGGTTGTATACCGTTACTGCATTTGGATTTTTAACAAAATACTCTTTTAAGGTCGCTACTGCATTCTTATTTGGCGCCATGTACCCTGTCTTGGTGGCGACGGTTTTGGCACCCTCGATACCACACCAGAACTTGATGACCTTCCAGGCGGCTTCCTGCTGTTTGGGATCTGTTGCAGTCATCACCGCAGCATTCCCGCCAACAGGCAATTTGCTCCCTTCATGAAGTCCAGGAAAAACGCTGGTTTTGGTAGGAAATCTATCTCCAATAGACTCTTCCGCATTTTTGAGTATAGATGAAGATGCAATCAGCAGACCTAGTTTTCCTGAGTAAAAGTCTGTTTTAGCCGGTGTCCAGTCATAGTCTTTTTTCATGTTCCCTTCGACGACCATCTCGCGAAGCTTATCGAAGGACTGGTATCCCTTTTCTGAACTTAAAGTGACCGTTTTTTCTTCTGCATCCATAAAACTACCACCTTCAGCAAAGAGCAGTGCCTGCAGCTGCCAAAAACCGGTTTCTCCCCAGTAATAAAAAAATCCTTTTGCTTCCTTGTCTGCTTCCTCAACCTTATGGGCAAATTCGTATACTTCGTCCCATGTCTTGGGTAGAGTATCAACCGTGTATCCGGCCTTCTGTGCAAGATTCATGTTATAGAATGCAACTGGCAGGGAGACCGCAAATGGGAGACCATAAACCTTATTGTCAAAAGTACAGGTCTGATACATTGCATCATAAAATCCTTTTCCAGTAAAATCCTTTTCCTGCTCAATGAAACCATCAAGAGGTTGGGCAATACCTTTTTCCACCATTACTCGGACACGGGAAATACCTTGAAAACTGATATCGGGTAAACTCTTTGTCATAGATGCACGAAGTACCTTTTTAGTGCCGTCCTCATAACTGTCGTACTTGGTTCGAACTTTTACTTCAATATCAGGTTCTATGGCTTTAAACTTCTCAATAATCTCACCGTGAACCTTGTCAAAAAGATCTGGGTACGGATACTCGATAACGATCTCAGTTTTTGCTAAAACGGCACTGCAGGTTGTCAGGCAGAGACCAGCCACGGCAAGGCCTCCAAAAATTGATTTAATTACTTTCACAGTGTTCTCCTTTTGAATAGTTTGTTGATTATTTTCTTGTTTTTTGAAAGAAAAAATCCGTTTAAGGTACTTATCCCGGTTTTCTTCATGTCTACCAGGGGGGTGTTAATATGCGTTGACGTCAGATAGTGATCATCCATGGACAGGAGCTAGATAGGCGGCCCGTGTCATTTGACTCCAGCTTGGATAGACACTCCCTGGATAAATTTGTCCCTTGCCGTAAGAAACACGGCCAGTAAGGGAATAGTTATGATGCAAGCAGCAGCCATTAAGGGCCCGTAGCTGACACCGGCATCGGATGTATTGAAATAAGAAATACCAAGTGGTGGGGTGTAATATTTAACATCTTGCAGACAGATAAGCGGCCAAAAATAATCGTTCCAGTGGGCAATAAATGAAAGAATGCCAAAAGCAGTCAGTGCAGGAAGAGCCATAGGGACCATAACTCGCATCAGGATCGACAACTCCCCCATACCATCCATTCTTCCCGCATCGATTATATCATCAGGAATTGCAAGAAAAAATTGACGCATGATAAAAATTCCAAGTACCGAAATCGACCATGGAACAATCAGTGCGGCATAGGAATTTAACATCCCGACGGAGTACAGCTCCAGAAAAATAGGTATAGCCACTGCCTGGGGCGGAATGAGAAGACACCAGAGCACGCAATTGAATAAAAATCTTTTACCTGCAAATTTGTATTTGGCAAGTGCATAGGCACAGGGTACGGCAATAACTACCTGAATGAGAAAAATCGAGGTGGTTACGATACCTCCGTTTATCATAAAGCGTATAATCGGTATCTTTTGATACACCTCCTGAAAATTCTCAACCGCTGCCCATTCAGTTGGTATTACAGAAAATCCGCCTGCAAAAATATTCGCCTGACTCTTTAATGCTGTGCTCAGCATAACTATAAAGGGTACCAGCATAAAGCATGCGCCAATGATGAGTAGTATGTGTCCGCCTATTTTCGCGTATGAAATATTTTTCATGAGTAATGTACCTTTTTTTCAAGCCAAGTTGTTTTAATGATCATTATGGTGCCGATAACCAGGAGAAAAACGACGGTAATGGCGGACGCAATATTCGTCCTGAAGAAATCAAAACCTTCTTTGTACATAGTGTAGGTCAACACCTCAGTTGCATCATTTGGCCCGCCTTGTGTTAATACTGCGACACTTTCAAAAACCTGAAAGGAATGAACGGTGAGCATAATCAAAACAAAGAATGTCACATGACTCACCATTGGCCAGGTGATTCGCCAAAATCTGCTAAAAGCACTATCCACACCATCAAGTTCACCAGCCTCATACAAATCTTTGGGTATACCAGAGAGCCCTGCGATAAAGAGAACCACAGCAAAACCTATATTTTGCCATATACTTATAAACGCCAGCGTCGGCAGAGCTGTTCTCTCATTACGAAAAAGATTTATCGCCTCAACTCCAAATACATCAGTCACAACTTTCCACACCCCAACTGTAGGATTGAGTACGAATTGCCAGACGATTAACATCGCAACCGCAGTTGCCATAAAAGGCATGAAGTAAATTGTCTGGTATATGGAGCGCATCGGTCCCGCCTGAAAAATTAGATTCGCAAAGATCAGACCAAGAATAAGTGTTGTTGGTACAGTCATAAAGATATAGAGCGCAGTATTTATTATCGACCTTAAAAAAACATCATCCTGAAAGATACTTATATAGTTCTCAAAACCTACAAGGGCGAAACTCTGCTCCCCCAGCTGCCAATCGGTAAACGAGAGAAAAAAAACACTAATTACCGGACCGATGAGAAAAACCACCATCAACAGACAGGCAGGAAAACTTAGTAGATAAGGTAAAAACTTTCTATACAGCAGCGCTGGGCTGAAGTCCGTAGTAACCTCTGTCAGCTGATTCTGAAACCTGCTCTTGACATGCATCGACCATTTGTCTGCTACTTTTATTATTGACATTCCACCCTTCCTCATCAAAAAATATTCCGCAATCTTCCTGAGGGGTAAAACAAATTTCTTCACCGACTACAGGTATATGCGCACGACTGTCCATTCTGCTAATAACCCTGACACTATCTGCAATTATTGCATGTACAAGAAAACTTGATCCAAGATCCTCTACGTTGATGACCTGGGCTGGGCATCCGGCGGAATCTCGAGGTTGCGCCTTCAATCGGCTAGGTCTGATGCCCAGAGAGTTTATATTTTTGGCTGAGCTCTGAGTTTTTATTTTAAAGCCAAAACAATCAGCAACACCTCTTTCTATAGAGGAGCATGGTAGTATGTTTATCTTCGGTGTACCGATAAACTCAGCAACTTTCATGTGAATTGGATTTCGGTATATTTCTCTTGGCGAAGAAACCTGGAGAATCTCACCATCCATCATAAGTGCGACACGATCTGACATCGTCATCGCTTCTTCCTGATCGTGCGTAACGTAAACAAAAGTTGTTCCGAGACTGCGATGTAATTCAGCAAGTTCTGTACGCATATGAGCCCGCATTTTGGAATCTAGGTTCGAAAGCGGTTCATCCATAAGAAAGACTTCAGGCTCTCTTACCATAGCTCTCCCGAGGGCAACCCTTTGCCTTTGGCCTCCGGAAAGTTGAGACGGTTTTCTATCAAGCAGACTGTCAATATCCAGGCTCTCAGCCAAGGTAGTTACTTTTTCTAAAATCTCCTTGTTGATGGTGCGCGCATTACCTAGCATTTTGCCAACAACAGGAAGCCTTTGGAGCCGACCGAGTTTTCGCATTATCAATGGCATTGCAATATTCTCGAAAACTGTAAGGTGTGGATAGAGGGCGTATGACTGGAAAACCATTGACACACCTCGATCTTTAGGTGAAATATTACTCATAGATTTACCTCCGATCAAAAGCTTTCCTCCAGACTCCCTTTCAAGACCTGCGATAATTCGCAACAGAGTGGATTTTCCACATCCAGAAGAACCGAGCAGGGAAAGAAACTCACCATCCTTAATCTCAAGATTAATATCATGTAAAACGGGAGTTGTTCCAAACGACTTACGAATATTTTGTACTGTTATAGATGCCATTGCCAACCTCTCTTTCGTGAAATTATGTTCGTCCGGCGATCCTGCTCCCGTCCCAATTTCTGTGAATGTACTCTGCTGACCAGCAGGGGGCAAGTTAGGTTTATGTTACTAATATTAGGGGGATATTTTGGAGTACATATGTACCGGAGTACCGTTTTGAATATTCGTCATAGTGGAGTGGAGTTAGAAAACTATTGGGGGGGTGATAACATCCTTAAGAGAGTACGAAGGTACCAGTACGAAAAAGGACTAAATATTGAATTGCATATAAGTGCTTTCTCAGGGCTTCGCCCCCCCCGGCAACAAGAGATGTATTGATATGTCAGGGAATCACGCGTGATAGAGTTTTCCTGTTTTTTTCCTGTCTGTTTCTTCTAGCAATCCTTCTTCGCGTAGGAGGTCTACCAATTTTGGAAAGGACTCTGCAGAGGCACAGTCAGCTCCACTTTTATAAGTAGCTCTGCAACACCCGCACATCACTTGTGTCTGAAACTATTGAATAATCAAGGCACGGTTGGGTGGTACGAAGAGCACGCAGAATTAACGCGGCTTCAAAGGTGTCACGACACGCCTGTTCGATAGCCTGTCGTCCACCTTTAACCGTATATATCCTTCTTATCCGTCATTTCCAATTCACCAGAACCCGCGAAGGAAGGGCTTGATAGACCGCCCGTCCTCTAACAAAAGTTGCAAGGACCCGTGGAACAATCTGGCGGGTATCCACGAGGATAAGATCAGCATCCTTTCCTTCCTCGATAGAGCCTGTTTGATTGTCCAGGCCAACAGCCCTGGCCGGATTGAGGTTGAACATCTTTGCAATCACGTTCAGAGGTTTACCGGTGATTTTAGTGGCTTTGAAAAGTGCAAGCAGCGAACACATGGGTGAGTAATCAAGGCAGAGGATATCCACAAGATCAGCTTGCAGGAGATCTGTCACCCGTATATTGCCCGCATGAGAGCCGCCGCGAATGAGATTTGGGGTGCCAAAAACCGTCTGCATGCCGCTTTCCCGGGCATAGTTGGCGGCTTCCATGGTTACCGGAAATTCCGCCACTGTGACACCAAGGTTTCGCGCCCAGTCGAGCTTCTCAGCGGTATGGTCATCATGGGAAACGATACTGAGCCCTCGATCCAGGCAAAATTTTACAAGTGTCTCAAGGGCATGTTGATCGACCTTTTTGCGTATTTCTATGAGGTGATTGATTTTTTCTTTGGCCGCAGTCATACTCTCGCCGGAGCGTTGGCAGTACTCCCGGTACGCCTCGGCATCTTTGAAAACTCCAAAACCAGGAGTGTGATCCATAATAGACACTAGATCAACCAGTCCTTCTTTCACGAAGCTGTGCAGGAGAGGCAGTGATTCCGTATCGGTAATTTCATAACGCAGATGAATACAGGTTCGAAGCTGGGCTTCCTTGGAGAATTTTCTGACTGCGTGAATGATCTTGGTTGCTTGCTCCCTTGTGCGCAGGGATTTCCCAATCTCGCCAAGATCAGCAAGCCCAATGCAGTGAAAAACAGTCGTTATGCCATACATAGCAAGGGTTGTATCGTAGGTGGGTAGGACAATTTCAGGCTGAAAAGGTGCCGAAGGCCGTGGAGCGATGGCCGCTTCCAGGGAGTCTGCATGAATATCGATACATCCGGGCAAGAGAAGGCATCCCCGACCATCAACAGCCTTTGTATTTCGCAAACTTTCACCGGATTCGCAAACAGCTGTAATAATACCGTGTTCTACCCGAACACAGGCGGGGTCGAGCACCTCATCCGGGGTAACTACACGAACATTGGTAATTGTAAAGGTCTCAGCTTGCATCATATTTATTGGTTGGTTCATGGAACTTTCCTTAAAAGGGGTTGCGCTCAAAGCTTTTCAGCAAGCAGGTGCCAGTGGTAAGAGCCGGGCTTACTGTGTTCACAGTCTTTTAAGATGATGGGAGCAAAACCACTAAGAAGCGCGATCAGCTCAGCTGCATTACAATAAAAGTGAGGATGCCGCTTCTCAAAACAGTCATAGTTGATATAAGTGTCTTTATCGATTTTTGTGCCGCTTGCAATCTCAACGTTGCGCTTGGAGAGCATGGTGGCCTGGAAGATGCCGCCTGGCTTGAGCACACGAAGAATCTCCCCAAGTGAGTGGAGCACTACACTGAGATTACCATGGTAGATAACATTCCAGCTAAGCAGGTAGTCAAAACTTTCTGAGGTAAAGGGGAGGTTGGTCATCTCTGAAGTGTGCTGGGTTATTTCCAGCCCCTCTTTTTCCGCCTGTCCACCAAGAAATTCCAGACCTGATGGACTCGCATCCATGGCATGCACTGTGAGCCCTTCACGGGCAAGTAGCAGCGCGTGGCGGCCCACACCGCATCCCAGATCAAGAACGGTTTGTACCCCTTTTTCTTTGAGAAAAGGGATCGTTTCGACGACGAATTCCTCGGCTTTGATCCAGTCCGCACGCCCCTCTTCTGTCTTCCAGCGCACATCCCAGTCCAAATGTGCTGTATTTGTTGCTTCCTGTTTCATAGTTTTGTTTTTCCAGGTTATATTTTCAGTTGTGGTTCAAAAGGATTTTCAGTGATTGATCTGCAGTACGCGACGGCGGACGGTAGCGCAGAGTTGTTCAATCCCCATTACTCCAATGAACACGAGAAAGATGATAGTGATGGCTTCGTCATAGTGAAAGGTCTTGATTGACACCATTAACTCAATACCAATCCCCCCTGCACCCACGATACCGAGTACTGCTGAGGAGCGGGTGGTATGTTCGAGATTAAACAGAACAGTGTTGATAAGGGACGGCATGGTCGAAGGTAGGACTGCGCAGATAACGGTGCTCATTTTGCCGGCGCCCAGAGCTGTCAGCGCTTCCTGGGGACCGGGATCCACCTCTTCCATTGCCTCGGCAAAAAAACGGCCACAAAAGCCTATGGTTGAGAAAATAAGTGTCACCGTCCCCGCTCTTGGGCCTAGTCCTACGGCGACAATGAGGAATATGGCCCAGACCAGACTTGGTGTGGTTCGGATAAAAGTGACCACAAGCCTTGCAATATAAAAGATCAGTGGATGTGGGCTGAGATTACGGGCACAGAGTATAGCAAGTAAAAGACTCAATGGAATGCCGATAAGGTTGCCAATAAGCGCCATTTCTAAAGTCTGTAACATCGCTCTGCCCACCATGGTTAGCCGCTCAAGGCTTGGTGGAAACATCTGGTTGATGATGTAGACGACCTGTTTTGGAATGTTGGCGACATCATCTAGGGCCAAGGTAGTCAGGCCGCTACCATTCAGAGATGCAACAAAAAATGCCGCAAAAGCGAGGGCGACAATATATTGCCATACAGGAGGTGCTGTAAAGCGTGAAGGTATATGCAACTCCTGAACGGTTATGGTGTTATTTCGCATTGCCCGCACCTGTCAGCCCGATTTTCCTATCAATTGGCGACGTAGATAACCGTTGAGTTGCTCCACTGCAACCAACATGATAAAAATTGTCAACACAACGGTGGTCGCCTCCCTGTAATTTTGCCAGACCATCGGTTCTTCCAGCAGCATACCGATTCCCCCAGCTCCCACCAGACCGAGGACCACAGAGGACTGCACAGCCCGCTCGATGCTGAACATGGTAGTGTTAATACAGGATGGAGCTGCAGCGGGCAGAACACAGGAAAAAAAGGTTCCATTGTTACTCGAGCCGATGGCCGACAAGGCCTCCTGAGGACCACTATCTACCTCCTCAAAGGCCTCGGCAAAAAATCGACCGGCAAAACCGATGGTATCAACCATCAAAGTTAGCGTCCCGGCAAGGGGCCCAAGACCGACAATGATGACAAAGAAAATAGCCCAGACCAGGTCCGGAACCGTGCGGCAAAATGAGACGAAGCCTCTTGATGCAATATAAATTGATTTATGTGGGGACAGGGATTTCGCCGCTAGCAATCCCAGGGGCACGCTAACAAACACGCCAAAGACAGTGCCCACCAGACACATCTGTAGGGTCTCCAGTATGGCTTTGTAGATCTTGGGAAGACCACGTGTGCTCGGAGGTACCATCTCCTGCAACAGGTGCAAGACGTTGCCAGGCATCTCTGCGATTTCCTTCACCGTCATGGAACATAGCTCTGTGCCGATAAAGGCATGGCAGATAAGTCCAATAAAAGTGACGACGAGCAGAGAAAGTTTCCAACCCGGCGTGCGAAAACGTGGCGGCATGGAACAGTTTGTAACAGTCTGGCCCGGGTCTGTGGAGCGATGATCAGCCATAAAGCTCTCGCAGGCTCTCAATATTTTCCGATTTTGCCGGAGCATCCAATTCAAATTTTCCGTCCCGCAAGCCGATGATGCGATCTGCGTAGGATAGTGCATGATCGAGATTGTGGGAAACAAAGAGGAGGGTCAGCCCCTCATCTTTTATACGTCGAAGAAACAGATTCATTACTTCATCTCCAGCCCGTGGATCGAGGCTTGCGACGGGTTCATCGGCCAGAACCATCTTCGGTCGTTGCATCAAGGCCCTGGCAATGGCCACACGCTGGGATTCGCCACCAGAGAGCTGGTCGACTCGTTGCCCGGCAAGATGGGCAAGGCCAACGCTCTGCAATTTGGCCATCGCCTCTTCACGATCTTCTTGCATAGCCATACTCTGAAACCAGGTACGCAGACCTTTTTTCCGAGCTTGAACACCATGGAGAACGTTTGTCAACACAGAAAGGCGCTGCACAAGGTTGTGCCGCTGAAAAACAAAGCCAACTTGGGCACGCATATCGCGCAGTTCTGCTTTCCCAAGCCCTATAATCTCTTTGCCAAGAAGAACAATAGACCCTGAACTTGGCTGGATGAGACGCAGGCAACATCTGAGAAGCGTCGATTTGCCGGACCCGTTATGGCCGATCAAGGCAACCGCTTGTCCTTGGGGAATTGAGAAATGGATATCTTGCAGAACCCGGCGGCTGTTATCAAATGTTTTGCTAAGACCGGTTATCTCGATATCTGCTGTCGAGGTTGCGGTTCGAACATTTTCACGTGCTCGAACAGAAACTTCATTACAAACCGGTGGCTGAAATGTGGCAACGGCGTCTGAAAACATTATCAGTCTCCTACAAACTCGGCAAACTGAGGCTGTCCGATGGTGCGATACATATCGCGAACGTAGTCGTAATCTGCGTCCTTAATGATTGAGAGGAACTGCATACCCTTGTACTTTTTATTGTCCTCTCCCTTGATAATTTCATTAATCAGCGCTGCAGAATGCTCGGTAATGGCTTTGACGATTTTGGCGCTGACGGCTTTGTCTACGTGAGATGCCGCGACCAGAACGTCGTTTGGCAGGTCAGGCCCACGGGCGATGGTTTTGAACGCTCCGGGGCTTACTGTTTCGTCCTTATCTCGGAAACGCATAAACCCGGTTGCATTATACCCCCAGGCAACAACATCACGTTTTTTAAGGGACTCCCAGGCGATTTCCTTGCTGGTATGCACTATATCGATATCTTTCTGGGGATCCAGTCCATTATCTTTTATCACCTGAGAGGGGCCAAGATGTCCTGATGTGGAACCAATGTCACTCATGGCAACTTTCTTACCTTTGAGATCGGTTACCTTGTTAATACCGCTGTCAGCTCTGACAATAACGGCTGAAAAATAGTCGGGACGAGAGAAACCTACGATGGGGGTACATTCAGTCACCTTACGTAGAACAACGTATTCTGCAGGTCCAGTGAGAACAAAATCAGCTTTTTTAGCCTTGAGTGCTTCTACAGCTGCAGTTCTACTGGTAACTGGAAAAAATTTAATGGAAAAGCCGGTTTCTTTTTCAAGAAGGTCTTTGAAGGGCCCAAACTCGCGCTGAACCTCTTCTAACCCCTCAAGGTCAGTGACGATAAACTTTAATGGCTCCGCAGCGTAAGCGGCTGAAGCAAAGACCTGACATACGACGAGAACTCCCAAAGCGCATTGTAATAGAAAATCTCTTTTCATAGCTTCTCCCTCCCAAAATTACATTTTAAAATAGCGTGCTTCGTTAGTTGAACCATTTGAATCAATCTGTATGTGGAGAAACAATATCGAAAGAATATTTTTGAGTGATTAGAAATAGATTAACTTATTATTAGTCAGGTTATTGAAACTGTTTTGGCCTTAAGCTCTGAGTGATTTGGGATTCTGGTAGCTATTTCATTGGTTGATATCAGAATCTCGCAAACCCGTGAAACTAAACGTGGCGTCGGTGCTGGCGAAACAGAATATTTATGACTGATCGTAGGGAGGCTGTTGGGGTTTTTAAATTACCCCCTACCAGATTCCACTATCCTTTTGGTAGCAGGATCCATGAAAACCGGAATGATCTTGTCCCTGATCCAATTAATGCTGTCGTCGTATCGCACGACCCATTTTTGGAAAAACTTCCGGTAAACTCAAAGGCTGGATCCCAATCCCACGTCTATCTCACAACGCTGCTCATGGGACTTACTGCAGCCTTTTAATGTGGATGGATCAACAGGCAAATATGCCTGCACGAATATGGAGCACCTGTGAGTGGTTACAGTTCAGAGGTAATAAAAACATAGAGCTATGAACTCCGTGGGTAGTTACCAAAGATCGTTATGTAATTTTTTTCGCCTACGAAGTTTTTATTCTTTGCGGGTGCTCTGTCATCAGTCCAAACGGAGTACCGGATGCGGCGTTGCATATTTTGAAATCCTTATATCGAATATCCAGGGTATCATTAGCAGATGCAACTATCAATTGCGAAAGGAAGGTTAAAAAAAATAACACCGCGAACACATTGGGTTCAGCTATGGATACTCCCCTGACAATAGAGTTTTCGATATACTGCGGATAAAACCACCAGTCACAGGGTATAATGACTGCATAATTCCCTGAATGAATTCTCAAACGTACGATTCGCAACAAACGCGCGAGCTCTATTTCCCATTTTTTGCAAAAGTTCCTTATCAAGAACTGCCTCAATCCCTTCAAGGAGCGCACTGTGACTTTTCCCTTCCACTATTAGGCCAGTCTCTCCATCCAATACATTATCCTTTGGGCCGCCTCTATTTGTAACAATTACCGGGACACCGCAGGCCTGTGAGTAACTTCTCCAAAAGTGTTGGTAAAGTCCATTCTAACCGTCGCATAGCATCTTACGAAAATCTTTAACCAGTGGAAGGCCAGACATAGCTTTTATTGAAGTGAGTTGTTTTTGTTGTTGAAATTGTTGTTGACATCATTATTGTTGTTTGTTGTTGTTCTTTTTCTTTTTTTTTCTTTTCTTTTCTTTTCTTTTCTTCTTCTCCTTCTTCTTCTTCTTCTTCTTCTTCTTCTTCTTCTTCTTCTTCTTCTTCTTCTTCTTCTTCTTCTTCTGCTTCTTTTTC
>CAMZKN010000189.1 GCA_947311315.1 uncultured Desulfobulbaceae bacterium
AGCGCTTTACTGCACGGCAATGCCTACGCGATGCAATTATGAGGGTAATTCTGTTCAGGATTGAACACGGCTGGTCAAATTTTTAGGCTCTTATATGAAATATCCAGCTTGATATAAAAAGCCCATCCCAGCCACCATCTTATCCATTAAGATGGTGGCTGGGATGGGCTTTTCTTCTTTTAAGGTATAACCTGAGTATCTATATCAGCCCTCTACAGGACTATTCATTTTCAGAATGAAAGTCCCGATGGATCACCATCAAACTATCAAAAAGAGACACCGCTTCAAGCTCTGTCAACATTGCATATGTTTTCCACAAGGTCGACTCGTCCCATCCTATTTAACTGGTGCGCAAACAGTACACTCCAGGCGAGTGTATCCGTTGTATTTTAAACGGATGAAAATGAAGCTGATTTATGAGTCTGTTGATTTAATAGGATTTTTGTCTGATATCGAGTATGAAATCAGCGATATGCTCGCAATTTCAGCCGGATATATTTTTATACAGAGCGTTTTTGTAAACTCAACTACACGTTTTAACCCAGCCACACAAGGCACCAGAAATTATTTTCTTACTTTAGCTATCGCCCCTTTGATAGATATTGCATAGGGTTTGTGCACCCGAAGAAATGGAGTAATTGTATTTCTTGCCTTTCTTGCTTCGGCAATGGTGTTATATTCGCCGTAAAAAACAAAAATTATTTCTGGCGCACCGTTTTTCTTAAAAATATAAAAATGCTTCGCCTGTTTGCGATAATCGTCCTGAGACAACATTCTTTTAAAATTCATTTCAGCATCTTCTGCAGTAAGAACCATGAGTTGAACAGTGAATTTATGGTTTTTGTTACCACCTTCCCATACAGCTCCTGCCAGAACGCGATTTTGAAACAACTGATCCACGGTCAACTTCCCTCCAGAACCACCGGCATCCTGTATCTCTGTCGGAGGTTGAACGTGGATCTTTCCCTTGCCGACGTTTCTGGAAAGACGAACCTTCCGTTTGATCGGCCGAATCGGATGCAACGTTATAACAGTTTTTTCTGCCGTGACAACAGGCTTGTGTTCCGAAACAGTCTCAACAGGAAGTTCAGATTGTGCTACGATTGTGGCAATATCATTTTCTACAACATTTTGTTCTTTTACAACATTACCTTTGTCCATCACCGGTTTGACAACAGCCTCCTGGGGCTGCTCTACTTTTACTGCAGGTAGTTCAGCCGTATCTGGAACAGGGGTGGCAGTCTCTTTTACAACAACTCCTTCCGTTTTAACAGGTGCTATCTCTGTAGATACAGGCTCCGCAACAACTACTTTTTGTACAGGAGCCTTTTCTTTTATGATTACTTGTACATTTGGTTTCATCGGCCCGGCTGGCGGCGCCTGCTCCTTGTCCGGTATAACCAGAAAAAAGAGAACAACAATGCACAACAGACCACCACCTACCCAGGGAAAGTACGGTGAAAAACGACCAATCTTCTGAAAAAACGAAACATTCTCTGTTGTATCCTCTGCAGTTTCGATTTCTCCTTTAACGCTGTCGAGTAACACCATAAAAGATGTACCATCACCACGCGTTTTCAAAGACTCTTCGGCCAGAATATTGATCATCCTGAAATTGCCCTTCGCAACCTCATATATGTTTTTTACGGTTTCACTGTCAAACAGCTCCTCCTTGTCGAAATCTCCAAAAAAATGTGCGCAACCAGCCAGATAATCTGCTGTTTCATCAATACTCAATGGCTGCAGCTCAAAATGTAACTCGTCAGTATTTTGGAAATCACAAATAGTCAACTGTTCACAATTTTCAAGAAAGGAATTTCGTCCAGAAAACAGGACATGAACCCGAGCACCAGCTTTGGTTACCTGATCCACCATTTTTCGAATGCGTTCCAGCGTGGCCAGATAAATATTTTCGGCTTCATCAAAAACAACGAGCAATTTTTTCTGCTCACTTTTCAACGTCGTAATAATACTCTCAAGAACATCAGTGCCTTTATCTTCTGACCCTGCGGCCAACTTCACACCAAGACGCATGGCGACTATTCGCACAACGTCATCAAAAGACTCAACCGTTCGGGGGAAAACAACCGTCAAAAAATCTGTCGGCCCATCTTGTTCCAACATCCGGCACAACATCGTCTTTCCGCTTCCTTCTTCCCCGGTGAGAACAAGAAGGGGAGCACCGTCGACCACAGCCTCTTTCATTTGAGACAACAGCTCGCCCCGCTGAGCTCCATTGAAAAAGTTTTCAAGACTGCTTTCTTCCTGAAAGGGTGACATGTTGTATTTTTCTGGATTCCCGGCAATTTCCGTCATAATTTTAAGATCGCATATTGAGTGATTCTTTTTCGGAATGAAAATATAATAAATCAGAATAATACTACTATACTCGTGGAGAAAAAAAAATAGTATCAGCTTTTTTTCAAGTGATACAGAAAAAAATATGGGCAAGGGACAGGTTAAACGATATATAAGGGTCATGCCGGTATTTCAACTCAACGATAGCATACAATTCCCCCATCCGAGTCTTGCCGAAGACAACGGCCTGCTGGCAATAGGTGGGGATCTGAGCCCCGAGAGGCTCCTCCATGCTTACTCCCATGGTATTTTCCCCTGGTTTTCCGAAGGTGATCCATTACTTTGGTGGTTCACCTCTCCCCGGCTTGTCATTTTCCCAAACGAGTTCAGGATACCAAAAAGACTTGCACGATATATCCGAACCAGCAACGTACACATTACCCGCGATTATGCTTTTTCAGATATCGTTCGTGAGTGCGCAGAGGTAAGAACAAAGAAAGGAGAGGGCACCTGGATTACCACTGCAATGCAGGAAGCCTATTCCAGATTACATCAACTGGGATTTGCCCACTCTGTTGAGTGCTGGCAAAACGATACCCTTGCCGGGGGACTCTACGGTGTAGCAATAGACCGGGTATTTTTTGGCGAATCCATGTTTTCTAAAATCAGTTCCGGTTCACAATTTGCTTTTGTAGCCCTTGTTGATTTCCTTAAAAAACACGATTTTGAACTCATTGATTGCCAAATGACGACCAATCATTTATTACGTTTTGGAGCAAGAGAAATAAACGGTCAGGATTTCCAAAGACATCTTGCAAAACATATCAAGCACATCACACCACAACCATTTTGGGCGAATGAAAACACAATCAGAAAATAAACACTGTGTAACATGCGGAAAAAGAAAAAAACTGACTCCATTCAACGATGTACAAATTTGTGCGACATGTCGCAACATTGCAAAATTAATGACAAGCGACCCTGAGTGCATTCAAAAACTCAATAAAATCGCTGATTTTTCTTCACATCATCCTACACATGCAGTACAGACAGAGCAGGAATTACCGGAAGTTCTCAACGCCGTCCGTTACCGGACAACAGACAGAGAAAAAAACACGTGGTATGTCTCGGTCAGCGAACTCGGGAATAACCCGGTCGAAATTTTTGCATCAACAGCCTTTGACCGGGATCAGCACCTTCAGTCCCGAATCTCAAACCTTACCACCATCACCAGGCTTATTTCTCTGATCTTACGACATATCTTTATGGGGGAACAGCTTACGCTCGAAAAAACCTTGCGGCAGTTACACCGCAGTTCAAGGCAACCTAACGACCTGCCGGCTATGCTTGGAAAAGTTCTGGCCAATTACAGCAGGGAAGAAAAGAAAATAAACGTTGATTCTTGAAACGGATGGGATTTTTTAACATTCCAGATAGAACTCGTAAGGAATATTGGATTTATCGAAATGTTTTAAGACCCTCTGTAATGCATACAAATTAAGAACGTTAAACGTCAGCTCCCAGGCAGGATCCTGAGCTGGATACCTGGAAAGTAGCTCAAGGCTTTCCATCTTCATATCCAATGGAACTGTACCCGTTACCTGCATAATATTAAGTCTGGTTGCTCTTAAAATGTGAAGTATCTGTTTGGTTCTCACCCTGGTTTTTCTGGTTTGCCAGGTGATATTAACGGCATCTTCCCGCTGAAAACGAAGATCCCTGAAACGACGACAATTCTTGTGATGCACGGACAATCCTTTAGGCGTAAGTAGAGCGCAATTGTCCTTAGCTGCAGGATTGGGCTTGCAACAGGACGAAAGCTTGACAGAAACCGGATCGAGAGTGGTAAGCTCAATTTTATTAAAAGCTCCGGTTGGAGTAACCAGAGGTGATACTCCGCCGTATAAAATATTTTTTATGCTTTCGATAACCTCTTTCAACTGCGATTTCCCTTCCCCGAGACTAACGTACAGTTCATCCAGGGTTGGTATACTCAAATGTTCCAGCAGTTCCGGTAAATCATCATATTCGAGTACATCAAAAGGAATTCCATACCGCAGCAACTCTTGACGCAAAACAGAACATCCGACCTCCCGGGTTACCTTTTTCCTTCTTATATTAAAACCTTTTGCCAATTCACCTCTAGCCCGCGGTGTTTTGCACAACGTTTGCATACTCTGCTCGAAACGAATCGGCTGCTCTGCACGAATAATCCTTACCATGTCGCCGTCCCGCAAAACATGTTCAGCTGAGACACGTTTATTGCGAATCATGGCACCTACACAGGTTTGCCCTATTTCAGTATGCACCCGAAAGGCAAAATCCAAGACAATTGAATTTACAGGCAGACAGATCAGATCACCCTGGGGTGTGTAGATATAGATCTCTTTCCTGCCACTAGCGGCAATAACATCACGATAGGAAACCGAATCTTCCGAGCCAAAAACATCAAACATCTCCTGTATTTCCCGGATCAGCTTCCACTGCTTTCCGCCCTTTGAATTCCAGTCTTTGAAAAGACCTCTCTGGGCCTGCCTTTCCATTTGTCCCGTACGAATTTTAAATAGAAATTTCTGTCCCTGGATAATCGCTCTAGCGTGTAAACCCTGGTACCCCGTAGGTTTAGGATTTGCAATAAAATCGCGCAGGGTTCGGGGGATGGGTTTGAACGTCTGATTAACAACACCAAGCGCAGAATAGCAGGATTGAGCCTTATCCACGACAATGAGTATATCCATGGGGGTATCAATTCGTTTTACAAGTAGCCGGTTCACCAAATCATAATAGGCCCATAATTCTTTTGTGCGAACAGTAACCCGACAATCGATACCATTCCTATCCGCATTCTTTCTCACCTCGCTGACTATCGCATGTGCCAGCGGAGAGCGCTGCATCTGTCGAATATGATGATTGATTTTCGCTCCCTGTTTCGGGTATTTATAAAGGAGAGCCAGGTTGTACATTTCCCTTTTTAAATTAAATAAACCAAAAACAGTTGCCAACGGCGCATAAATGTCTACTGTTTCATCGGCAATGCGTTGTCGTTTACTTTTGGGCATTGCCCGAAGGGTTCGAAGATTGTGCAACCGGTCAGCTAGTTTTACAAGCATCACTTCAGGTCGCAGGGCGGCTCCGGTGAATATCTTTCTATGTGTATTTTTGGAATTAGTCTGTTTATCTCCCGATATGTGTGTTACTTTGGTACATCCTTCGACAATGGCCTGAACGTAGGCGCCAAATTTGTCGCCTACCAGTTCTGCTGTCACTTCTTCAACATCTTCAACAGTGTCATGCAAAAGAGCCGCTGCGAGAATTTCAGGATGAGTAATATCCATCTCTTCTGCCATTATTTTTGCAACAAAGCATGGATGCAAAATATAGGCATCACCTGACCTTCGCCACTGATCACTATGAGCTTCCACTGCAAAATCAACAGCTTCCCAGAAAACTTCTTCACCCTGTTTTCCGGCAATCAAAGGACGCATCTGATCGCGATACAATTCAATATCAAATGAAATATGACGCATGCTCTTCCAAAAAAGTAGAGGGTGTTTTAAAAATATTTTAACTATCACATTGCCGAGTTACCAGTACAATAACAGGCAACGTACAACATTTACCAGTCTACCAAAATTCACACACTGGAGAAAACAAAAAAGAAACAATGTCCAAAAAAAGAAAAGCATTTCGCAAACACAGGCACCACAGTGCACAGGCACCACAACTGAAAAACAGAACCTCTTCTGAAGAGAACAACACAGGAGACACAATACTTTCCCTGATCTATAATTCAGACCATAGGCTATCTTTAGACAAAATCAATGATCTATTGATACAAAAAAACAGTACCGCCAAACAGTTGAAAAAAACAATTAACAATTTGGTTGAACAAAAACTCATCGTTCAAGACGGAAAACGAAGAATCACACTCAATAAAAAAGCGCCTTTATTTAAAGGTATTCTCACTCGACACCCGAGAGGGTTTGGCTTTATCAGTCAAACAGAAACTATTACTGCGGCTCAGGTTCCGAGGAGAGATCCGTTTATTGCTCCTTCCAGGATGGGTTCTGCCCATCACGGTGACACCGTACTGATTCGCGTGCTACGAACCAGGCGGGATGATCGGCCGGAAGCTTCTATTATTCAAGTCCTTTCCCCTGGTTCTGATACCATTGTCGGAACGTATGAAAAAAAGAAAAAGGGAGGCAGAGTTTATCCCGAAGATCCTGGATTCCCCTTCAGCATTGATGTTCCCGTATCCGAGACCCTGAGGCCGAACTCCGGCGATATCGTCATCGTGCGCCACACAAGAGAAGATAAACCCGCTCAAGTGCTTCAGGGCATTTTAGTGGAAGTTCTCGGTTCACCAGACAATATCAACACCCAGATGAGAGTTGTTATTGAAAAATTCAACCTGCCACACACGTTTAATGAGACCGTAACCAGGGAAACTAAAGCATTACAGACAACCTTCGAACCAGACAACACCAGGGAAGATCTACGCAACATCAACCACATAACCATAGATGGGGAAACAGCAAAAGACTTTGACGACGCAATTTCCGTGCAGAAAACAGCAAAGGGTTATCGTCTTTTTGTCTCCATTGCCGATGTCAGCTCTTTTGTCCGCCCGGGCTCAGCAATAGACAAAGAGGCCTATGCCAGGGGAACTTCCGTCTATTTCCCTGGTAAAGTCATCCCCATGCTACCGGAAAAACTGTCAAATGATCTCTGCAGCCTGGTACCAAACCAGGACCGTTTCACCCTGACGGTCATCCTCGATTTTGATCGCGCAGGAACAGTGTTAAAAAAGCGGTTTACACGATCTATCATCTGCAGCAAACACCGTTTTACCTACACTACCGTACGGCAGATCCTCATAGATAAAAATCCGGAGATCCGTCGCCAGCATAAACCTTTTCTTACACCACTGAAATGGTCACAGGAACTGGCAACTGCCCTACGGGAAAAACGAAAACAACGCGGGTCAATCGATTTCAACCTGTCAGAAGCGGAAATAACCGTAAATCAGACAGGTGTGGTCAAATCAATCAAAAAAGCGGACAGAAATTTTGCTCATTTTATGATTGAAGAATTCATGATTGCCGCCAATGAAGCCGCAGCCTCGCTTTTTACAGAAAAATCACTGCCGGGACTGTATAGAGTACACGAACCGCCTGCTCCTGAAAAAACTGAGAATTTCCTCGCGTTTGTTCAATCACTCGACTTGACCAAAGAACCATTCGATAACAGCCCTGGATGGTACGCACGTCTATTGACTTCATGTAAAACCACAAAATACGATTATATCATCAACAACCTCCTTCTTCGATCGATGCAGCAGGCCCGTTACACCAGAAATAATCTTGGCCACTTTGGCCTGGCCTCCACAAATTATACACATTTTACTTCTCCCATTCGTCGCTACCCTGATCTTCTAGTGCACCGCCAGTTGATCCAGTTCATAGAAAGCACGCCACAGAAAAAAGAACAACCCGAGTCAACAGCAGCCACACAGAACGATGCCACTTTTCTCTCCGCCCGCGAAAGAGTCGCTGTCAATGCCGAACGGGAGATTAATGACCGGCTGAAATTGATATACATGAAAGATCGAGTCGGCGAATCATTTACTGCTACAATTTCCGGCATCAGTGAATTTGCTCTTTTTGTGGAAATTCAAGACCTTTGTGTCAGTGGATCCATTGCTATTGAACTTTTGGATGACGACTACTACTTATTTGATGAAAAAAGATTTCGTTTTATTGGCGAAATATCGGCAAACACCTATCAAATAGGTGATATCATGCAAGTAATACTCATAGACATCGACAGACTTAAACGACGAATCAGCTTTGCGCCACAATAGAGTGTACGCTTTTACAATTAACTCCCAGTGCCTTACTTCATAGAACCTGTGAAGTAAGACAGATATCCATTATGGCTTCTACCAGCCCTATCTTTTCCTGTATATTCTTTCCTTTTTCTTGACTTGAACTATCATTTAGAATAAATCTGGATCGTTAGCGCCATTCTAAAATATGTTCTTTGGTTTCTTGTTTTTTCATTGCTACTTTGCAGGGGTAAGTCTAAATGGCCACTAAAACTCCGTTACTTTCACATATTGCAGTCGTTCTTGTACGGCCTAAAAATGCAGAGAACATAGGCGCCGCTGCGCGAATTTGCTGGAACATGGGAATAGAACGTCTCATTCTCGTCAGGGATTCATTACCTGAACGAGAACCCATGGCCAAAATGGCCACCCACAAAGCTGCACACCTCATAGATACACTTGAACTTCACAGCAACCTCGAGGACGCCCTCTCCCATTTTTCCATCGTGGTTGGCACAACGGCCAGAAGAGGCCGACAAAGATTTGTTCATCAAACGCCTAGGGAAATGGTCGATGCCCTTCTGCCACAACTTGCCAACAACCAGGTAGCCATTATCTTTGGACCTGAGGATACCGGACTAACAAACGACGATCTCAAATATTGTCAGATGACTTCGGCAATTCCAACGGCAGATTTTTCTTCAATCAACCTTGCCCAGGCAGTTGCAATCCATTGTTATGAATTGCAATACGGAATTATCCATGCCCGAAAAGACATGGCTCCTGCCCCACAACTCGCGACCTCATTCGAGCTCGAAAGCATGTATACATACCTGGAGAAATCTCTGTATACAATTGACTTCATAGAAGAAGTAAGTTGTGCTCACTGGATGGGCACTATAAGAAATTTTTTCAATCGTATAACACTCACTTCAAAAGATGCGAACATCGTCAGAGGCATCTGCAAAAAGTTTCTTTTTCACACAGAATCCAATCTTGGCTGAGCCGGATATTATTTTATGATATATTGAGTAAACAATTGGTGAAATTATGAGAACAGAAGAAGCGTCTACTGACTACTTTGTACCATCCAACAAATTTTACCCCCCGCACATCGAACCATCCCAATCACTACTCAGATCTGACCTCCTCACCAATAAATTGCCAGCCAAAGAGCATAATAAAAAAGTTATTATCATTGAAGCCCAGGCCGGTCAGGGCAAAACAACGCTTGCTTACCAGTTTCTCAACCACAATAATTACACTGCCATCTGGTACCAGATAGGCCCGGAAGACTCAGATCCGGTACTGCTGCTTTCTTCACTCCTTGTCAACCTCACCACACACTTACCCTCTTTTGAATCCCCGCAACTTGCACGTATTTTAAAAGAAGGAAGCGTCGGACCACTCGATTTATCACGATGTGCTAATATACTTCTGACAGATCTTGACAACTCCCTCCAGGAAGATATTTATCTGGTTTTTGATGACCTCCATCTCATAGAATTTGGTGCTCTGACAAACGGTCTCCTCGAATACCTCCTCGACACATCACCACCAAAGGTTCACTTCCTTTTTATATCCAGGCACCCTCTTGAAATAAAGGGAAAAACAATTCGAAATGGTTCCCTTATCAACTATCTCAATACCGCAGATCTGGCTCTGGACAACCAGGAAATCGAACGTCTCTACAAGGACGTACTCAAAAAGGATATCAGTAAGCAGGATGCCATTTCCATCCAGAAGGTAACAAACGGCTGGATTATGGGTATCATTCTCGCCAGCCACCCCATCTCCGGCCGATCAGATTTTTGGTTTGACTCCACAGCAACAGGGCTATCAACGCCCCACCAGGCGGGGCATATGCTCGATTATTTTCAGGATGAAATTTTTGACAGGATTCCTGAACAATTGCATATACCCTTTCTAAAACTGTCCTTCCTGCTGGAACTCCCTGTTGACCTTGCAACTAAGATATCTGGAATAGTAGATTTCAAACAGATTCTTCCTGAAATGTCCCAGCATAATTCTTTTATCTACAGCCTTGATAATAGACAACATGTTTTTCGTTTCCATCATTTTTTCCAGGAATTTCTCCAGCAAAGAGCTACAACCCAGCTTAGCCAGAAAGATATTGCCAACATTTACGGAATTGAAGCACACTATTATCTCGACAAAGGCCAGACGGAAAAGGCGCTCACCTGCTACAAAAACGCTGGTGATTTCGAAAAAATGGAAGAAATCCTTCAAGAAAAAGGAATGCAGCTGATCGCCAGAAACAAAACGTTTACCATCCTCACCCTCCTGCAAACGATACCCGATGACACACTTTTCCAATACAGCTGGCTTACCCTTTATGCAGGGTTGCTGAGAATTGATTATATCCCTCAGACGACCCTGCCCTTTTTTGATTCAGCCCGTGCAAAGTTTATTGAAACAGAGGAAGAAGTTGGTGAATTGATAACCCTGTCGCAGACAATTTATTTTCACTTTGTCATTTCCGGTAATTACACAGAAGGGTCAAAACTCCTGGCACGAACCAGAACACTCCTTGAAAGAAACAAAAAAGACCTCCCCATGGCAATTATTGTCATGACCGCACGCAACCTCGCATCCGGGTATTGTTTTTTCAATTGTGATATGGAAAATGGTCGTCTCTATATCAACATGGCGAACACACTCGCCATCCGCCATAATGTAAACAACTTTATCGCCTCAACCAGATTTATTCAGGGTTACATTGAACTCCTCAGTGGAAATCGAGCAAAATATCTCCGCGAGGCCGAAGCGTGTTTTTCTCTTTTTAATGACCCACTTGTCGGAGAGTCCAATAGATTGACAATGAATATAATGAATCTTTGCTATCTTTCCATGGCCGGTGAACACAAAAACTTCCATATTCAGCAATTAGCAACCCAACAATCCATAGCTGAAACCATCGTTAATCAGACAGTTGCCGCCCCGTACCTCTTTGTCTGGGGTAGCAGCAACCTTATCTCTATGGGTCAAACGCAAGAGGCACTGGAGATTTTGAGTAAAGGACTTGGCATATCGTCAACAGCCTCAAGCAATCATATGCATAGCCAGTTACTGCAATGGCAGGCCTTTGGTCTTGCTTTAACCGGATATATTGACCAGGCACTGGAGAATATCGGTACTGCGACTCAGCAGCGTGAAAAAGCAGGTGGTCCGTTCTATCTTTCATTTCATAATATTATTGCAGGAGCGGTTTACACCAGGGCGAAAAAATATAGCGAAGCACAAATCGCCCTCGAAAAAGGTTTATCGATAGCGCAAACCATCCCTTCCACCTATTTAACAATTTGCGCCCTGTTTAACTTAAGTTACCTCAAACACCAGACAGATGGGCCCGAGAGTGCCCTCGAGGATCTTGAAGCCGGACTTTCTTTGATGAAAATCAATGGCTACAATCATTTCTGGACATGGGAACCGGCCATGATGAAGCAACTTCTCTCCAGTGCCGTCGAAAGGGATATCGAAACAAGTTTTACTCAAACACTCGCCAGGCAACGTCTGGATGTTAATTTTTCCGAAGAGGGAGAACCTCTTCCCCTCTTACATTTTACCCTCCTCGACAACTTTGAACTCAGTATCCAGGGTAAAGTTGTCCTGCGTGCAAGGGATCTTACTCCATTCCAAAGAGAGCTCCTCGGGCTTCTTATCACTGCCAAAGGACAACGTATTCCCCAGGAGAAAATCCAACTGGAATTATGGCCGGAAAGTACACCAGAAAATGCGCGTAAAAGCTTTGATACCCTGTTGACAAGACTCCGAAAACTTATTGCTCCCCATTTACCATTACCAGTAAAAAACTATCTCTCTCTGCAAAAAGGCATTCTCTGTCTTACTAATTATCAAATCGATGCAATGCAGTTTCTTGAAGCTGCCAGAACCGGTTTATCCTGCAGCAAAAATAGTGACTGGTGGCAGTCTTACAGCTCCTTTCACACGGCATTATCCCTCTGGAAAGGCGCTATGCCCGAAGATACCTTTCGAAGTGAACAGGTTCTTACCTTCAATGATATGCTTGGCACCATTCTCAGTGAAATGGCTTCAACCTGGTCTGCACACATGGCAAAATCAGGGCGGCTGAGTGAAGCGATTTCCCTTCTCGAGCGCGTGCTACAGATTAATTATCTGGAAGAAAGGCTGACAATTCAACTTTACCGGCTCCACTCTCAGAACAACAATCCGCTGAAAGCAAGGGAGATTCTTGAAAGATACCGTAGTGCTCTACTAAAAGCAGAGTACACTGAAAAGGAGGCCACTGAATTCATTGACACCATAATCAACACAACTGTGCAGTAATTCGTGTAGAATTATTTGGTAATTCAAATTACCAAATCGATACGATATTATCCTCTTTGGAAAGTATCAACATTAAAACACACCATCGTCTACAGGGTAATATATTAATTATACGGTATTTTGGGATAACACCATGCCATTTCGCTTCTCAATGGAGCGTATTTTGCAGTCCTCAATCGAAATAGGATGATATCTTCAAGGAGGCTCCATATGGTATCCGCAATACAATCCGCCCTCAGCGGCCTACAGGCTTTTGGCACACGTATTCAATCAAACGCGAATAACGTGGCCAATGCCAACACCGATGGATTCAAAAAAAGCAGAGTAATCCTGGCAAGTACAGACCCGCAGGGAGTAAAAGCCACTGTTGAAAAAGTCAACAGCCCTGGTACCAGTGTCTATCAGGAAACCAGTGAAGGCATGGAACTTGTTGAACTTTCAAATGTAGATCTGGGAGCAGAACTGCCTGAGATGATCATTAACAGCCATGCCTATGAGGCCAACTTGAAAACTCTTCAAACAGCTGATGAAATGACAGGAGAATTGTTAAAAATCACATCATAGATTCAACCCCTGTAACGGACAGTGTTCACACAGGGGTTTTGTTTTTTTACAGAACCCTCCTGCAACCCGTACAATAAGAGCATGGTATTCGTTATACAACCGCACATCTTCAGGTAAAGACTCCATAAAGCTTTCCTGCATTGTCTGATAATCGCTCTCTTCCTCAACCATATTATGTCGACTAAACACCCTATGCGTATAGGTGTCTATTACAAAGACAGGTGCACCACAGGCATACAAGAGAATTGAATCAGCAGTCTCCGGACCTACCCCCTTCACTGCCAACAGATTTTCTCTGGCGGTGCTCAAGTTATCAGCAAAAAATGTTTCCAGATCACCCTCATACTGCTTCGCAATCATATTTAACAGGTTTTTCAACCTTTGTGCCTTTAGGTTGTAATAACCGGAGGGGCGAATAAATCCGGCAATTTCATCAGCTGCAAGAAGAGAAAGAGAAGAATAATCCAATAAAGCTGCATTCTTTAAATTATCTATCGCTTTAACGACATTCTTCCAAGTTGTATTCTGGGTAAGAACAGCACCAACCATCACTTCAAACGCAGTCTCACCCGGCCACCAGTGCTGTGGTCCGAAATGATCGTACAAAAGCTGATATACCTCAATAAAAATGTTATTTTGCACCTGGCGCACACCCGATTGAGGGTTAACAATCATCTTTTAACTCAAGAGGATCCACATCACCCAAACAAATTCCTATATCCCTCGCGGTCTGCACTTTATCGCTGCCAAGATCAACCTTCTTTCGCATTTTTATAGCCTCGGCAATTGGTACCGCAACCATTTTCGAGTTGTTCAGCGCAACCATATGATCAAAAACTTTATCTTCAACAAGCCTGACAGCCGCTGCTCCAAACCTCAAAGCAAGCAACCTGTCAAAAGTCGTTGGCGACCCACCCCGCTGCAGGTGACCAAGCACAAGTGAACGTGTATCTTTTTCTGTCCGTTTTCTGATTTCTGCGGCAACCCATTCGCCAACACCGCCCAGGATCATTTCATCACGCCCAAGCTCACCTTTGCCTTTATTGAAAACCTGCCCTTCTTTCGTTTGAGCGCCTTCTGCAACTACAACTATTGAATAATGCTTATCATGCAATTCATTGTCAGAAATTTTATCGCACACTTCTTCCATATCAAATGGAATCTCTGGAATTAATATAACATCGGCACCGCCTGAAATTCCGGAGTAAAGCGCAATCCAGCCAGAGTCACGCCCCATAACTTCAACCACCATAACGCGACTATGGGACTTGGCTGTAGAGTGCAACTTATCCAGTGCCTCTGTTGCAGTCGAAACGGCTGTATCAAAACCAAAAGTTCTATCAGTTTTTTTTAGATCATTATCGATAGTTTTAGGCACACCAATCACCGGCATTCCTTTTAATGCAAAATTATGTGCGATTTCGAGACTACCATCACCACCAATTGCGATATGACAATCAAAGCCCATCCGATTAAAATTGCGAAGTATTTTATCCGATATGTCCAATATCTGCACTTCTCCAGCCAGGTTCATAACAGGCCGTGAAAAAGGATTACCTTTATTCGTCGACCCCAGAATAGTTCCACCTGCAGAATAAATTCCTTCCACATCCCTTGGGGCTAAGCGAATCATTTCATCAATATCAAGAAAACCCGCATAACCACTTCTGCTGCCGTAGACTTCCCAACCTTTACGATAACAGGTATGTACCACAGAATAAATTACCGCATTCAAACCCGGTGCATCACCACCACCGGTTGATATCACAATTTTCTTCATAACGTTGCCTCTTAACGTAAATTTGTTGTCCATTCACAGTAATTCATACCATCAACTATAAACTATTCAACGACAAGATATCCAATAGATTATAAAAAAGAACAGTACTATTCATCGAAACACTGACGATTCCGAACAAACAATTCAACTAATTACTTGAATATTTGATCAACAATTATTATTTTCATTAAAGGGTGATTGACTATTCGAAATCTTACCTTATCTTGTAATCGAAATGTGCTGCTTCTCTTACACTAGAGTTTGTGTTTAAAAAGAGAAGGCGTTTTACTATTAAATCAGAAGGAGGCGTTTCATGTCTGAGTTTACCGTAACAGATCTGGCTGTTACAAAATTAAAGGAATATATGCAGCAGAATAATATTGATTCTGCCCTACGCGTTGCTCTCATGCAGGGTGGCTGATCAGGCCCCTCTTTGGGATTGGCTCTGGATGAGCCTAAAGACAGCGATAAAATTTTTGACAATGATTCAATTAAGTTTGTTGTAGAAGAAAGTTTAATTGAAACGACCGGTGGAATAACTGTCGACTATGTTGATGCAGGACCTCGCTCCGGATTTGGCATCACCTCGGTTAACCCGCTCAACTCCGGTGGCGGATGCAGTTCAGGTTCTTGTTCTTCTGGTAGTTGTGGTTGATATTGGTTCAAAACCGATAAAATATTTTTCAGAACTGATTTGCTTCCTGTTTTCTAAGTCGCATTAAATAATTTTGAGAAATGCTAAGGAGTGACTCCATTTTCCGGGTCGCTCCTTTTTTTTCACTCCCCCTGTGTCAAAAACTTGACACGCCCTGTTCCGCGCCTTACTCTCTCCTGTAATTGATACTCACGCCCAGGCACCACAAGCCCCGGGTTACTTTTTTACATGATCAACATTGTGAGGGAAAAATGCAATTTGATAAATTTACATTGAAATCACAGGAAGCAATTCAAGCTGCCCAGCAGCTTGCTCAAAATAACAACAACCAGCAAATTGAAGCTGCCCACCTGGTCAAAGCAATTCTCACCCAGCCCGATGGAATAGTTGTGCCTGTTTTACAAAAAATGGGCATCACTCCTTCTGTAGTATTGGCCGATTGTGAAACTGCCATTGACAAACTTTCACAGGTTACCGGCGCGACAACATCACAAAGCTATGCCTCGGAAGACCTTAAAAGAGTATTTGATGGTTCATTTTCCATAGCGCAGGAAATGCAGGACGATTACATCAGCCAAGAGCATCTTTTCCTGGCTATCCTGAAACATAGTGACAATGATTTGTGTCAAACACTCAAAAATCGTGGTGTTCAACCAAAGGAGTTCCTTCAGGCCTTATCGCTTTTGCGTGGCAGCCACAGAGTCACCGACCAATATCCTGAAGAGAAATACCAGGCGCTTGAAAAGTATGGCAGGGATTTAACGCAACTTGCAAAGCTTGGTAAAATTGACCCGGTTATTGGCAGGGACGAAGAAATTCGACGCATCGTCCAGGTTCTCTCGAGAAGAACTAAAAACAACCCTATCCTTATCGGTGAACCTGGTGTCGGCAAAACAGCAATTGCCGAAGGACTTGCCCAGAGAATTGTCGACGGCGACATTCCGGCAACTCTTGCCAACAAGCGGGTTGTTACCTTGGATCTTGGAGCACTTGTAGCCGGGGCAAAATACAGGGGCGAATTTGAAGACAGACTAAAGGCGGTTCTCAAGGAAGTTGAAGAAAAGGCCGGTGAAATAATCCTCTTTATCGATGAAATTCATACACTGGTTGGAGCCGGTGCGGCCGAGGGTTCAATGGATGCTTCAAACATGTTAAAGCCAGCGCTTGCCCGAGGTGAATTGCACTGTATAGGCGCTACAACCCTAAATGAATACAAAAAATATATTGAGAAAGACAGTGCCCTTGAGCGACGTTTTCAACCTGTCCTCGTGCAGGAACCAAGCGAAGAAGACACCATTGCAATTCTTCGCGGCATCAAAGAAAAATACGAAGTCCACCACGGAGTGCGCATTCAAGACAGTGCCACTATTGCAGCAGTTACACTGTCCAGCCGATATATTTCAGACAGGTTTCTCCCGGATAAAGCTATTGACCTGATCGATGAAGCCGCTTCACACCTGCGCATTGAGATCGATTCCATGCCAACGGAAATCGACGAACTCGAGCGTCAAAAAATTAAACTTGAAATTGAGCAGGAGGCGTTAAAGAAAGAAAAAGACAGCGTGTCAAAAACTCGACTTCAGACTCTCAAAAAGAAACTTGCCGATCTGGGAGATACCCTCAACTCCATGAAAGCACACTGGACACTTGAGCGCGATACCATCCAGAATATTCGCACAATAAAAGAAAGCATAGATGAGGCACATAACGAAGAACAGCGCGCAGAAAGGGCTGGAAACTTCAGTCTCGTTGCTGAAATCAGGTACGGGAAAAAAGTACAACTTGAAAAAGACCTAGCTGAGGCCAATGAAAAGCTCCAGGAGATTCAGGCAAACCAGATGATGCTAAAAGAAGAAGTCGATGCCGAAGATATAGCTCTGGTTGTGGCAAAATGGACTGGTATTCCTGTCGACAGGCTTTTGGATGGCGAAAAAAATAAACTGGTTCAAGCCGAAAAGATACTGGCAAAACGTGTTGTTGGTCAAAAACAGGCCATTGTCGCAGTATCCAATGCGGTTCGGCGGGCCAGGGCCGGATTGCAGGATCCCAATCGGCCTCTTGGTTCATTTATCTTTCTCGGTCCAACGGGTGTAGGCAAAACTGAGCTGGCAAAATCGCTGGCGGACTTTCTTTTTGATGATGAACAGGCAACTATCCGTATTGATATGTCAGAGTTCATGGAAAAACATTCCGTCGCAAGACTCATTGGTGCACCTCCTGGATATGTGGGCCACGATGAAGGAGGTTTTCTGACAGAGGCTGTGCGCAGAAGACCATACTCGGTGATTTTGCTGGATGAAATCGAAAAAGCACACCCGGAAGTTTTCAATATACTCTTACAAGTTCTCGATGACGGCCGAATGACAGATGGAAAAGGACGAACAGTGGATTTCAAAAACTGCCTGTTCATAATGACGTCAAATCTTGGCAGCCAGCTCATTATGAAAATGGGAGAAAGTGGAGAATCTCTGGAAGCTATTCAATTTCAGATCGATGAACTGCTCCACCAGCAGTTTAAACCTGAATTTCTCAATAGAATAGACGAGACCATTCTATTCGAAAGTCTCTCCAAAGAAGATTTACTGGAAATAGTCGATATCCAGCTAAAAAAACTGGGAGAGAGATTGGAGGATAAAAAATTGACATTACATGTTCGGGAAAGTGCAAAACTCTTTCTTATTGAAAATGGTTACAATCCATCTTTTGGCGCACGCCCTCTTAAACGGTCAATCCAACGCAACCTTGAAAACCCACTTGCTTTGACACTGCTCGAGGAAAAATATACTCCAGGAGATCATATTATAGTTGAGGGCTCAGGAAATGGCCTCACATTTACCATTTCACAAAAATCGTGACATAATCTTTGTCTTTACTCTCAGGTCTTCTTACATTACATAGTCAGTCGGATAGTCAAAATCATGATAATAGATTGAAACTATCCGACTGATATTCATTTTAACTCACTGAGGACAATTACAATGACTGCAACTATAGATGATCTGACAATCAATTATGAGGAAGACGGAACTCTAATCGTAAAAGAAACCGGCAAAGAGGTTCTGACTAAAGGTGCCTGGACAACAATTCTTTACAAATATAACAACCTGGACAGGAAGTCAGGAGAGTACGGAAAGGATATGTATACCATCAGACGCTATCAAAAACGCAACGGCGAATACATGATGAAATCAAAATTTAATATCTCCAGTGCTATACAAGCAAAAAAAATTATCGATATCCTTTCAGGGTGGACAAAGGAAGATTAACGGCGTTATAGGGAGTTAAGAAAAAGTCTTTCCTGTACGATAAAAAAGAACCGAACGGAGAGGATTTTTTGCTTGACGGGACACCGTCAATTTTGTAGTTTGGCGCACCTTCGAGACACAGGGAGCCACTTGATAGCTTAAAGCATCAGAGCTGAGCAACCAATCGTATCGAAAGCAAAAAATAAATAA
>CAMZKN010000190.1 GCA_947311315.1 uncultured Desulfobulbaceae bacterium
CGGCATAGATATTTCCAGCCTCTCTCAAAGCTTTTTTCAGTGGAGCTATTTCGCTCATTTGTGAACCTTAAAAATGACGAAAAATTCCTGTGCCAATTGAAAGAGTTGGCGGTTAGCATTAATTTACCCTGCAGGTGGTAAGTCCTTATCTTTACAATTGAGCCGAGGCACACTATAATCAATAGTAGAGGGAGTTCACTTATCGCGCTGTTTACCTTCAATTTTCAACTGATCGTAAAGCGTGGTTCAACACAGGGGGGAAATTATGACAGTAAAAATTTTCATCAAACGGAATGTTTCTTCAAATAATGTTCTTGACCTCACCGTCCTTTTAAAAAAATTACGCAGCCTGACACTGAATCAGGATGGATATATTTATGGAGAAACACTCCGAAGAGTCGATAGAGAAGATGAGTGCATGGTCATCAGCACCTGGCGCTCCCTCGATGACTGGAATGCCTGGCTGAACAACGAGCAACGTACCAGCATTCAAAGTGAAATTGACACTCTTCTTGGAGAAAAAACAGAATACGCAGTGTACGCAGTATAAAAGATTTCTTCCACACTGTGTTCATATTCACAGTGTGGTACTGTGGCCGTCCTGCAAAGACAGACACCCCGATTATTGATATACAATAAGTCGGGGTTTGTGCGTCAGAAAAGAACTGTTTTATCAGAATGACTTGTTTTTTCTATTCACGTTACTGTTTTGCCTGGATCTCATCCCTCGTGTAGGGTAATGATCTTCGTTTTTTTCATATAAGAAAACCCATAAATCAACCATGCAACAGTAATAGAGCGAGGGTGTTATGATATTTGAAGGTGTTAAATTGATGTTCGTTGGCATGACAACTGTCATGCTTTTCCTGGTTCTTATGATATTTTTTATTAATTTCATTGCGTTCCTCACCCGCGGTGCAGCCAGCCGGGAGATGGACGCAATCAAAAAGGATCGGGAAGCTCAGATCTTAAGCAGGAAAAAGGCCCAGTCTACAGTCACCGATGGAGACGGTGATGAGGATATCGCAGTTATTACAGCAGCAGTTGCTGCCTATGAAACTGAGCGGTTTGCTCCTGCATAGAGATACATTTTTTTGGTAACTGGCAAAAATACGGTAAAAGTACAAAAATTAAAAGCGAGGAGAACAGCGGTGAGTAAAAAAGTTATTCAATTCATGGACACGTCGTTTAGAGACGGTTTCCAATCTGTCTTTGGTGCAAGGGTATTTACTGATGACTTTATGCCTGCCGTTAAAGCTTCGGTGGACGCAGGAATCACTAATATCGAGGCTGGTGGCGGTGCTCGTTTTCAGAGCCTCTTTTTCTATTGTGGCGAATCCGCTTTTGATATGATGGATCGTTTCAGGACAGAAGTCGGCCCTGATGTAGCACTCCAGACCCTGGCACGTGGCATCAATGTCGTCGCTCTCAGCCAGTGTCCCCGTGATATAATTGACCTCCATGCCAAGATGTTCAAAAAGCACGGCATGACGACTATTCGTAATTTCGACGCTCTAAACGATGTGCGCAATCTTGAATACTCCGGTGAACGTATCGCCCACCACGGGCTCAATCACCAGATTGTCGTTTCCATGATGGAGCTTCCTCCCGGCTGCAGCGGCGCACATTCCCCTGAATTTTATATGGACAGGCTGCAGCAGATCCTTGATGCAGACATCCCTTTCCATTCCATCTGTTTTAAAGATGCATCGGGTACATCCAACCCGACAAAGGTTTATAAAACCTTGAAAGCGGCCAGAAAGATCGTCCCCAAAGACACCATCCTCTGGTTCCATACACACGATACAGCCGGCCTTGGTATTTCACAGAATATGGCCGCCATCGAAGGTGGTGCCACCGGAGTGGATCTTGCGAAATCTCCCGTCAGTGGCGGTACCTGCCAACCGGATATTCTCTCCATGATGCACGCCTTAAAAGGTACCGATTATACCCTCGATCTCGACTATGAAAAAATCATTGTCGCCTCCGATACCTTTGAAGAAGCAATGAAAGAGTATTTCTTTCCACCGGAAGCAAAGATGGTATCACCAAAAGTCACCCTCTCTCCAATGCCCGGTGGAGCACTCACCGCAAACACCATGATGATGAGAGACACCGGCACACTGCATCTCTATGGTGATGTTATCAAAGAGATGTCCGAAGTTGTTGCCCGTGGCGGATTTGGAACTTCTGTTACTCCGGTATCACAGTTCTACTTCCAGCAGGCATACCTCAACGTTACCCAGGGAAAATGGAAGAAGATCAACCCGAGTTACGGTAATATGGTTCTTGGTTATTTTGGCAGAACTCCGGTACCTGCAGATCCCGAAATCATTAAAATCGCTTCCGAACAACTCGAAAAACCTGTCTTCACGGAAGATCCGCTTGATATCCTAGAACCAGGTATTCCAAAAGCTACAAAAATCCTGCAGGAAAACAACCTGCCGGTCAACGATGAGAATATTTTTATCATCGCCAGTTGCGAACAGAAAGGCCTCGATTTTCTCCAGGGCAATGCAGTCACCAATGTTCGTAAAATCACCGATGAGCCGGCAGCTAATAAAAAAGCAGCTAAATCTGCAAAAGCAGCGGCTCCTGCAGCAATCGGCCCACGGGATTACACCATCACAGTCAACAACCGTCCATACAATGTAACAGTATCTGAAGGGGGCGGTGTTCAGGCTTCGCCTGCCGCTGCCGCGGCACCAGCTGCTGCCGTTGAAGGAACAGACGTTGAAGCCCCGACCCCCGGCAACATTGTGAAAGTTCTGGTTGAAGTTGGCAGTACTGTTGCCAATAACCAGCCCCTGGTTGTGATGGAAGCCATGAAGATGGAATCCGAGGTAAAATCACCCTGTGCCGGTAAAATACTCGCAGTTCATATTGCTGCCGGTGATACTGTCCAGTCCTCTGACCTGCTCTTCACCATTGGCTGATCGGATACTTTTCAGGTTGTCGGCCATATTACATGTCCGGCAACCGTTTCTTCTTGTTTTTACCGGGATAGTATTATGAAAATCAAAATTTTCATTCCTCTTTTGCTGGGGCTGCTGTTGTCTTGGACTGCTGTTGCCCTTGCAGGAGACGGTACGGTTTCGATAGTCTCACCTGCGGATGCTAAAATCAAACGGGTTCTTGTAAAATCTGGTGATTATGTCTACAGCGGTGATGAAATTGCGACCCTGAAAAAAGAGGACGGCACAATTATCGTTCTCAAGGCTGGTTCAGCGGGTAAAATTACCGAACTCAAAATAAAGGCTTACCACAAGGTTCATGAGGGAGAGCTGATAGGTGTTCTTGAATCCACTCAAATAGTTGCAGACCAGCCTCCCGTCACCGAAGGGAAAAAATTACCGCCAATGTCCGAACTTCTTGGTGATCTTTTTAAAACCACCGGAATCTATGGCATTATTGATGGGCAGTTTAATAAAGACTGGACCGTCGGAATCGGCAGAATTCTGATGATTGGAGTAGGTCTTCTCCTGTTATATCTGGGGATTTTCAAAAACTTCGAACCCCTTCTCCTTGTCCCTATTGGATATGGTGCCATTCTCTCCAATATCCCCATGGCAGGCATCTCGGAGCCGGGCGGTATTCTGTACTATATTTACGAAGTTGGTATAACCACGGGAGTTTTTCCACTCATTATTTTCATGGGTGTTGGTGCGTTGACCGATTTTGGCCCGATGATTGCCAATCCGAAAACGATTCTGCTTGGCGGTGCTGCCCAGTTTGGTATTTTCACTACTCTTCTTGGCGCTCTGTTTCTTTCTGACATTGTTCCGGGAATCAATTTTTCACTGCCTGATGCCGCAGCTATCGGTATAATTGGCGGGGCCGACGGGCCGACGGCAATTTTCCTATCGAGCCAGCTCTCGCCACGCTTGCTAGGCTCAATCGCCATTGCCGCCTATTCTTATATGGCCCTGGTTCCCTTGATCCAACCACCGATCATGCGCTGGCTGACCACAGAAGAAGAACGACAGATTAAAATGGTTCAGATGCGGCATGTATCAAAGATTGAAAAAATCATTCTTCCACTGCTGGTACTTGGAATCTGTACAACACTTCTTCCTTCTGCAGCCCCCCTTATTGGCATGTTTATGCTCGGTAATCTTGCCAAGGAATGTGGTGTGATTGACAGGCTTTCCGACACCATTAAAAACTCACTGATGTACACGGTTACCATTTTTCTCGGTCTTGGCGTCGGTTCCAAGCTCTCCGCCGATAAGTTTCTCAACCTTGAAACTCTTGGTATCCTTGCTCTTGGTATGATTGCCTTTTGTATTGGCACAGCTGCCGGAGTGTTACTTGCGAAACTGATGAACAAAATGAGCAAGACTCCAATCAACCCTCTGATAGGTGCTGCTGGAGTATCTGCTGTTCCTATGGCTGCCCGCGTGGTCAACAAGGTTGGTCTTGAGGCCAACCCGCAAAATCATCTGATCATGCATGCCATGGGTGCAAACGTTTCAGGTGTTATTGGCTCTGCCGTTGCAGCAGGTGTTCTTTTAGCTCTTTTGAAATAAAACCTGCTTTTCTGTTTTCTGTAAAAAGGGTTCTTAACAGAATGTTGAGAACCCTTTTTATTTTTTTCCCGCAAATTCTTCAACACGATATCTACCCAACATAGCCTCCACAAAAGACAAATTGAGCCCCCATTCCTCCCGATGTCCCTAGTATTCCTCCGGAACCTGACTTACATAAAAAATAGAAGAAACAGTATCAATTGATTTCAGATCAGCCCCAAAGATATTCTGAAAGGGAGAAACTACCATGAAAAAGAAAATTGCATCTTTAGCTATTGTACTATGTCTTGCGACCACTTCTTCAGCTTTTGCGCATAGAGGACACCATTACCGAAACCATCGCGGGTATAACCATGGATATCAGAGCAGACCACATAACTATCGACATTTCAGGGGAGGTCATCATAATGATGGCCTCGGAGTAGCAGTTGGAGTTGTTGGTGGTCTTCTTCTTGGGTCTGCTCTAATGTATTCGGCTACGCCCCCTCGCCGAACTGTAGTCTATAGAGAGTCGTATACAACATATCAACCGGAAGTAATTGTTCGACAACCAAGAATCTGCGTAGAAGAACGAATAATTGACGGGCAATGGCAAACAAGCAGATATGATGGCCGTCAGGTCTGGGTGTCCTTTCTAAATCCGATACACCAGAGAATCCAGGTTCCATGCGACTAAAAAAATCAGTCTGAAGAGGAATTTCTTGACTTCCCTGCTCGACTCGTGTTTTTTTGTACCAAATGGTCAGTTTACAAAGAGGTGCACATGTCAACAAAAGGTCAGGAAACCCGCAATCGCATTATACAGACAAGTCGCCAGCTGTTTACCCAACAGGGGTTCCAGAATACCAGTATCAGTGAAATAATTGCAGCAACAGGTGTAAAAAAAGGTAACCTCTATTATCATTTTCCAAGTAAGGAAGAACTTGGTATTGCTGTACTGACAGATGCCAGAGACGAATTTTATACCATTCTCGACAATTCATTTGCAGGCAAAAAACCAGAAGCCAAAATCATCAACTCTTGTAATTCTATCATGGCGTTGATGCAACAAACAAACTTTGTTGGCGGCTGTTTATTTGGCAACACAGCACTCGAGATGACAGATTCCAACTCCAGATTTGGCATAATAGTGCGTGAGGTTTTTTCCCGCTGGACTGATATAATTGCGAATGAACTTCATCAGGTCGCAGCAACCTCCACAGGCCAGATAGACCCCAATATTCTCGCAACTGCTATTGTGGCTATTCTGGAAGGCGGGATCATGCTCTCTCGTGTCTACAACGATAAGACTCACCTGAATAACTGCATTTACGTTATCAAAAAACTCGTAAATCATAAGAATTAGTTTTTTTTACCCAGTTTATGTACCGCTTGTTCGGTACATAAAAGACCTTTTAAAAAGGAGTACCATATGACATTTAAAAATACGATACATCAAATGATCCCCAGGCGAGATCGACGCCAGCGACTTTCCCTTCTCTTGTTAATTATGCTTGCTCTTTCTCTGAGTAGTTGCGCAAACTACTCGGACGACTCAGCAAACATTGCGCTCTTTGATGGCACCAGACTAGCTGCCATCAAAGACAATATCTGTCAGGATCTAAAAACGAAAAAAATGTGGATGATCGACAAAAGCAAAAGAATTGAATCACTGGTCGACGCAAAAGAATACACATCTTCACTGAAAACGGGTGGATACAATGACTGGCGGTTACCTACTGTTGCTGAACTGTATGAGCTTTATATACTTTTTGACCTGCACCAGAATGGAACCTGTCAAATAGAGGTTGATGGAACCTACTGGTCTGATGAACCGGATAACGAGGGCCGCGTAGGTGCCTGGGAGCTCGACGACAACTGCGATGCGGAACGTCAATATATTCCAAAGAAAAAAGGGTACGTACGGGCTATACGTTCACCAGAGGAGTAAGTATAGAAACGGTACAACTGCACATCGTCTGATTTTCCCGTGCAGGATTTGTACGTGTTGTTGCAGCATATTTTGCAGAGATTGTTTATTTCCTCTCAGTCTATTTCAAAATTTTTGAATGGGGATGCTTAGCGACCCACTTCTTCCACTCCGTATCCTTAGATGACAACCTGGGTAAATATCGATTAAAGTATGTTCCACTTATCCCTCGAAGTCCCTTTCCTTCGGGATACCAGAGACTCATCGTCTCTTTGTCGTAAAGAACAAAAGTATTTTTATATGTCCAGCCGGAGGGCGCTATCGTAAGATCTTTTCCATCGAGTGTACGGCTATACACGGCCGCTAGATCAACCAAAGGTCAGTAGCCTGCAACTATGGCCTTTCCAGCAAGAGTTGTATTTGCGGTTTCGTGGTATCTAAGCCGATCGATAGAATAAGCGTGCGCCTTGTCATTAATTGAAATTCCAATAATTCGGGCGTTAAAAAACGAAGCAACCCGCGCTTCTTTAACATCTTTTTCTCCCAATGGAGTGATAGCATTTTTACCGATGCCATATTGAAACCCGTGGGGATCAAAGCCAAGAGTCTGTGCCTGACTAACATCCCAGCGCTCACCCCTTCGATCTTCAATAAAGACTTTATCACCATCTCTTATCACCCATGCGGCAAGAGAAATATCTCCAACCAACAGTGTGATAGCCATAACAATCATTATAATATTTTTTATCTTACGCATGATTTCTCCTCTGGTTAAAGGAAACTTTCGTTGGCCCTCCTCTGTTGTATCCTTATTTGTAATGTCGCGTTAGATGACATTTCCTTACACTACTGCGTACGGTTACCATTACTTTTCAGCAAATTACACACCTGCATATGCAAACTACCGAATCTTGATGAGAACAAACTCTGTTGGTTTAAGCGGTGCAAAACCCACAAGGATATTGACGATGCCGCGATCAATATCTTCCTGCGTAATAGTCTCGCTACCGCATTTTATAAAATATGCATCTTTTGGAGTACTCCCCTGAAAAGCACCCTGACGAAACAATACATGCATAAATCCTTGCACAACTATACGAAGCCTGGGCCACAGAGCTGCATCATTTGGTTCGAATACCGCCCATTGTGTGCCGCGATACAGGCTCTCTTCAATATGTAACGCCAGCCTTCTCACCGGGATATACTTCCATTCACTGACCAGCTTATCAGTACCCCTGGTAGTTCGCGCGCCCCAGGCCATTGACTCAGTTGCCTGAAAGGTGCGCAGAGCGTTAATCGCCAGGGAGTTGAGTTGACCATTCTCAATATCGGTCATTCGATATGTCAGTTCACAAACGCCAGTCAATGTTGCTTCTGGCCCTGCAGGAGCTTTCCAGACGCCCCGTTGCCCATCAGTACGTGCAATGACACCCGCTATCATTGCGCCAGGAGTAAATTCCTCGATTCTATTTTCACGTAGGGGGTCGGCAAGCCGCACACGAGGCCAGTACAGAATAGCGTTTTGATGCCTGGGGAAATCCTCTGCATGTGCTGCAGCGATTGCAATATCCGGACAAACCCAAGCAGAAGGTGGATCCATAATGAGCATGGCCCGGCGTTTTTCACAGTAGCGAAGTGCAGGGGTATATACAGTGGTGAAATCGACATCCCCGTTAACTCGCGCAAGTGGAGGAATAACCATCATGTTGAATATATCAACCTTTTCAAGAGCGTAAATCCCCCGCTGATCAGCTTCAGGGCCCGCTCCTGCAATTTGAGCAGCAGTGATATCGATTCCATTTGTACCGATGCCCAGAGCCACTTTTGCATTCTCTTCAGCGGGAAAACCTGTCTCAGCAGGGCGAGACAACGGCGAATCACTAACCAGCCGTACCAGTATGGATATGTCAAGCACTTTGCCAATATAACGTGAATCTGATTCTTTTATTGATACGTCCTGGAAGACCTCTTCCTGTAGTGTCTTTGCAACCACAGGGGGAATTGCACTTCTGTCAGCAGTAGCCGGATCGAACTCTTGAATCGTCAGGTTAAATCGATCCGCCGCGCCATCAGTGGCGTTATGATCAACAATCGCACGTAAATTATTACCCCATTCTCCTGGACTGGCCGCTTCGAGTTCCAGCACAACAATCGAGCCATCATCTTCAAGTGTAATTCTGTCGGCGACTCCTTCATTATCAACACGAACGACGATGGCCTCTTCACCACCGTTCATAAAATATTGCTGTACATTATAACCCAGAAAACTCTCCTCCCACAATCCACCAAACAGACGTGTAAACTCACCAAAACTGTTCACAGGTACAGCTTTATCAACAAATCCCCGCTCTGACCGGCCGATAAACGCTGTAATCGATGTGTGTACACCTGCTACCGCGGATGATCCATTCGGCACTTCCTCCACATACACACCAGGAAGAGTAGGATTTACAGGCATAACACCCCCCTTTATCTTATACAGCAAACAATATTTGCGAAATTGTCGGCTGCTAAAAAGTGTTCTCAAACACTATTTCATCCAAGGGAAGCTGACCTGGTTTTGGCCAGGTTTCTTTGATTCCTTTGCCAACAGCCACCATTGGCCCCATAATATAATCTTCCGGCAAGTTTACTATTTCTGCGACTTTTTCGATATCAAACCCGATCATGGGGCAGGATTGGTAGCCCATGTCTTCAGCAACCAGCATAAGAGTTTGCAGTGCCATTCCAATGGATCTCTGAGCCTCATCACGCTGGAGCCATTCACGTCCTTCATGAAATGGGCCCATCCAGTTGACGAGAAGATCAGAGACTTCCTTCGGTGCGTTTACCCAGTATCGTTCAGGTTTTTTCTGCCAGGCTTTTACATCTGCTGTAAAAAGAATGAGTAAAGATGCATCCGTTATTTGGGCCTGATCATTTCCAAACTCTTTGCGGATTCTAGCGCGTAATTCAGTATCACGAAATATGATAAAACGCCAATGTTGGATATTGAAACTTGTCGGAGCCTGTATCGTCGCCTCGAGCAATTTACGCTCTTCATCCTCTGTAAGAATGTGAGTGGCATCAAAGTGTTTTACTGCGCGTCTCTTATAAACTGCTTCCGTTGTATTCATAATTTTTCCCCATAATTTATAATTTATAATTTATAAATTGAGCGGTTCATGAAAAACGATAGGGACATCCGAAGCAAAGTCAATATTAAGGGTCTTTGAATAGTTAGGAGGAAATGACCATTTATGGACGATCACAGGAGAGACATCATGCATTGACATCGACCACAATATGACCGGTAATATTACCTTCCAGAATTTCACCGGCATATCGGGGAACATCTTCAAGAGGGATTGTTGTATTGATACTGTCCAGAACTTCATCGGAAATATCGGTTACCAGTCGTTCCCAGGCGGAAATTCTCCTCTGTATCGGACACGACACAGAATCGACCCCTCTTAGGCTCACTCCTCTCAGGATAAAAGGCATTACAGTCACAGGTAAATCGAACCCTCCTGCCAATCCACAAGCTGCCACACATCCACCGTATTTCATCTGAGCCAGGAGCCGGGCAAGAACCACACTACCAACGGTGTCAACACCACCTGCCCATTTTTGGGGTTCAAGCGGTGCCGGCATCTCAGTCCATTTTTCACCGCCAGTAATCTCTGTAGCTCCGATTTTTTTCAGGTAATTGTGTATGAATTCCTCAGTTGCTCTGGTAAGTGCTGTGACTTCATAGCCGAGTCCCGAAAGAATGGCCACTGCATTACTGCCTACCCCGCCTGACGCACCGGTTACGATAATCGGGCCTGTACCCGGTGTTATCCCCGCCTCTTCCAGGGTCATAACCTGAAGCATGGCCGTATAACCGGCAGTACCGATTGCCATGGCCTTTTTGGTATCCATGCCTTTTGGTAGAGGAATCAGAAATTCGGCTTTGATCCTGGCCATCTGTGCATAACCGCCCCAGTATCTCTCCCCCACCCCCCAACCGTTTAAGATTACCTGATCGCCGGGCGTGAAATCATCCGACTTCGACTCAACCACTGTTCCTGCCAGATCAAGGCCAGGCACTATGGGGAAAATACGAAATATTTTATTGCGGTTGGCAAAACCCAACCCCTCTTTATAATTCAGGGTGGAATAATCTACCTGAATCAATACATCTTCTTCGGGCAAATCCTCAACCTTAAGCTGTTTCACCGTCGCCATCAGGTCATTGTTTTTTTTCTCAACCACGAGTGCTTTAAAGGTATCTCGAATCATCATCCCGTATATTTCTCCTGATTTTGGAGTCCGATGTTATTCATAATAGGTGTCATCCAACCATTTGGCCGGGTTCGTTTTTATATATCCCGCAATGTGCAGATACGATTTTTCGTTGCGGACAACATGTTCATAATAATTACGTTGCCACAATTTTTTATCAAATCGTTGCCAATTAAATTGTTTCACTCCACGAATATATTCATTGGTCGTCATCGTTTTAAACCATTGCACCACCCGCCGTAGGGGCGAACCTATGTGTTCGCCCTTGTTGGGTGGCCCACCCATGTTTTGTGGCCCACCCTTATTTTGTGGTGGATTTGAAAAAGGGCGAACACATAGGTTCGCCCCTACCTAACCCTATTCACCTTGGGTGCACCTCTGTTTATCGTTCGCTCGTAGCGTATGGCAGGAATACCAAAGCCCATTGCATAACCGATTGTATGGTCTTCAGGAATACCAAGCCGTTTTTGCAAAGATGGTACAAGCTGACTGATTGTCAGGGTTGCCAGACCGTTCCAGATTGTAGCGATACCTCTGGATCTTGCATATAATTCAAATGTTGACAGGGCAATTATACAATCCTGCATAGGAGCTGCACTTTCTTCAAGGGCGGAAACTATCAACAGATGTGGTGCTTTTCTAAAGAGAATATCGGTGCCGTTTTCCTTCCAGGCATCCATAATATCGATAAACATCTCCATCCCCGAGGGGAGTTTCCCGGCTTCAATCAGTTTTTCAAGACCTGCAAATGCCTCGTCTCTTAAATCATAGAGAACACCTTTATCATCCACCAGAGTATATAGTAGTCCCCGGTCATTATGCCCGCTAGGTCTGCCTATTACCCATAATATTAGTCTGGACATTTAAGTCTGAATCGTGCATACTTGATGCATGAATATTCAAAACCAAATCAAACGTACATTGTCTGAGGC
>CAMZKN010000191.1 GCA_947311315.1 uncultured Desulfobulbaceae bacterium
ATATCTCACAAGAAGATTTATAGGTCAAGTAACTGTATCTTATTTTGAGCAATATGTCCAATTGTAAATGTAACCTTTTAAAGTTGTATAAGAACTGGGTTAGGGTTAAATCACCCTGGTAAAGAAAGCCCTCGTAATAATCACAGGGTGCTCCTTTGGGTTCGCTCTGCGTGAGTCGTGGCGGCGCCTGGTACGACAAGCCTGCCTCTTTCCCTCAGGACAGTGGAATAAAAGATAATGCAGAGTTTTCCAGGGAGGTTTTTAGTATGATAAAGATAATAGAGGGAATATTTTTGACAATAGTGCTGCTTTTTATGCTTGTTGCCTGTTCTGATTCAAGCGAAAAGGATAAGAAGAGTGCTATAGACAAAACAACAGAGAAAATTGCCAGTGAGGTGGTGAATAGCATAAAAACGCCAATTGACAAGGCAAAAATGGCCCAAAAGTTGACAGACGATCATACCCGTAGAGTTGAGGAAGCCGCCAAACAGGCGGAATAAGTTAAGGCTGAAACAAAGTAATGAAAAGTATTCGTTTACTTTCAGGTTGTATCGCATGCTTATTGTTGCTTGCCGGATGTGCGGTTGTGCCAAACGGCACATTCCCTGAGTCTACCTTTAGAGATGGGAACAGGCAGCAGTTTGTTGTCTGGATGTTATCGGATATTCAGCCGCCGACGGTACCTGAGCGAGTGAGTTTTGAGCGGGCCATTGACGATGTGAATGACAATGTCGATCTGGTGAATATGGGCGTGATTGCCGGGGATCTCCTTAAGTCCAGAAGTCAGGATGAAGCGTTCAGGTGGTTTGTCGCAACCCGTAAAAGATCTAAAATTAGAGACTGGTACGAGATAGCTGGAAATCATGATATCAGAAGCGGCACGTTGTTCTGGCAATATTTCCCGCATCCATCCTACTATGCCGTTGAGGTTGGCAATCTTCTTTTCCTGCTGATGTCCGATGAATCAACCGATTCAAAAACCGATCTTTCCGATGCCACCTTTGCCTGGTGGCGGAAGATGGTGATTGAAAATCAGGATCATATTATCATTACGGTAACCCATGCACAGTTACGGCATAGTGGTCTTTTAGGTTCCATTGTCCCCAGCAGGATCATTGCCGGATCTGATCGATTTGAAAAAGTTTTAAAGGAATACAAAGTTGCTTTCTGGGCCTCCGGTCACTCTCATTTACCCCAGGGACTTTCTGAAACGGTGTCTATTCAGAAAAAACTTGGAGGCACCTTTTTTGTAAATGTAAGTTGTATTTATGAAGATACGCTGATGGACAGCCAATCCAGAATTTTCTATTTTAAAAATGGCTCTAATACGGTTTGGATGCGCTCAAGAAATCATACCAGAGAACGATTTGACAAAGGGCTTGATATTCCATTACAGCTTGATAAACCATTTGTCTGGGCTGTGGGAAAACCTGCTGTTTTGCCGATGTTGGATTCCTTAAACTGAACCAGTGCTGTGAGCATGTCGCAATGTGGCGTATGGATATTGAACTTTTTCCCCTGCCTGCTTACATAGCCGATAAGTGAATTCACCTCCGTGGGTTTTCCCGCTTCAAGATCCTGCAGCATGGACGGCCGGTGATTATACGTCGCGGGGATAAGGGTTTTGTAGAAGACTTCCTTGTAGGCGGTTGCATCCTGCCATGGAGTTTTTCCACCAAGAGCATGAATAACGCTGAATGTTTCTTCTATGACCTGATCCATGATCTGTCTGGTCTCCTCTTTTTCAACCAGGGCACCATAGTGGACACCAAGTATGGCGCCCAATGGATTGAGGGTACAGTTGTATAGGAGTTTTGCAAAAAGTGACTGGTGGATGTCTTCCACAGCTTCACATGGGTGACCAGCGTGTTCAATACAAGCTGCCAAGCGATCTGCCTGGTCGGATATTGTGCCTTTTTGGCTGCTGCCAACATGGATGGAATCGGCGGAAACGGTAATGTTGACAAGGCCCGGTGCACCAATTTCAAAACCGGTAATAACCCGTGCTCCAAGGCTTTTTCGGGTGCCGAATGTGTTGACCAGCTTCTCAAGATTTCCACAGCCGTTTTGCATGGAAACAATTGAAAGGGCGCGATGGGAAAGGGTGTTAATTTCATTGACCGCAAATTCTGTATCATATGATTTTGTGGTGATTAGCACGTAATCATAGGTTTTGGTGGTTTGTCGGATGTCTGTGTAGAGATCCAGCGTATTGGGATCAGCGGTGTAATCACCAAATATTCCCGTGACACTGAGTCCTTTCTCCGAAATGGCCTTGTGGAACCGATCACGAAGAATAAGATCCACATGTTGTCCGGAAGCACTCAACATGCAGCCCATTGCCTGACCAAGGGCACCTGCCCCATATATTAAAAAAATCATCGTTTATATTTTTGTCTGCTGGTAGAGAGATTTTCACAATGTACTCAGTTACTGTGACAGAAGATACGTGATCAATACCGTTGTTGCACCATTTTTCTTGCCTGATACGGATAGCTGATTATTGTGCTCAGGGATAGATGCTGAAATTACGATTAATTAATGTAAGGGAAGAAAAATGTGGCCATTTAAGAAAAAAACATTAACAGGTCTTGCTCGAACCTGTGGTTGAGCGGCAAAAATTGGTCCGGCGGACTTGTCGGACGCTTTGCATGGGTTAAATTTTAACCGTGACGATAATCTTCTGGTCGGCATAGAGACCTCAGACGATGCTGCGGTCTATAAAATCTCGGCAGATGTGGCCATGGTCAATACGGTGGATTTTATTACACCACCCGTTGACGACCCCTACTGGTTTGGTCAGGTTTCTGCTGCCAATTCAATATCAGATGTCTATTCGATGGGTGGTAAACCACTCACCGCGTTGAACGTCGTGATGTTTCCTTCAGGCCATCTCGATATGGGAATATTGAAAGAGATTCTGCGTGGGGGCAATGATAAGGTGATCGAGGCTGGTGCCTGCCTGGTTGGAGGGCATACTGTTGATGATAATGAACCTAAATATGGTCTTTGTGTTAACGGAATTGTCCATCCGGACAGGATAATTACCAATGCGGGGGCAAAGAACGGGGATGCACTTATTCTAACCAAACCTCTTGGTTCCGGTGTCCTCTTTAATGCGGTCAGATCTGGAAAGTTCAGCATGCGGGAAATGGAACGGGAAATTCTACCGACAATCGCCTCTTTGAATAAGACGAGTATAGACAAGGCCCTCGTTTATAACGTTCATGCCTGCACAGATATCACCGGCTTTGGCATTCTTGGGCACTTGGTTGAGGTGGTTCTCGGTAGTGGTGTCACGGTTCGGGTTGATTTTTCTGCGCTACCATTTTATCAAGGTGCAGCGGATATGTATAAAAAAGGAGAAACAACCGGCAGTAATAAGGCAAATAAGGCGCTGGTTGCCAGACATCCATTGCGCGTGGAAAGGGAATTGTTGCACCATGAGCAGGAACTCCTCTATAATCCGCAGACATCCGGGGGGCTGTTACTGGCGCTTCCTAAAGAACAGGCGGTTATTCTGTTAAAGGATCTGCATGATGCGGGGGTGCCCGATGCTTCTCTGATTGGTGAAGTTGTCAGTGGCGAAGTGGGGCTTGTTGTTTCCTGATCCTCCCTGGGCGATATGTTCAACGATCCAGTTCCACAGGAATTTGATGAAACTGGACTATTTTGGCCATAAAATCTTGTCCTCTACTCCTTAAGTGCTGACAGAGAGTCATCAATTGACGGGTGTATAGTGATGAATGTGTCAAATCCTGAAATCTCAAACACCTCCAGGACGTGATCCTGCATGGAACAGGCAATGAAATTGTAGGGGCTTGCCTTGTAGGCTTTAGCCGCATTGAGGATAACCCGTAATCCGGCGCTGGAAATGTAATCAAGATTGTCGAAATCAAAGACCAGGTGTGTTCCGGGGGATGCCAGAAAATCCTGAACCTGTTTTTCAAATTGTGGTGCAGAGTTGGAGTCGAGTCGTCCACAAAGAGAAAAAATTGTAGCATCCGATTTTTGGGTGATAGTTGTTTCCATGGGTTTGTTTTGCACTGACTCTCTGGTCAGCTGCATTTCTCCTGTAAATTTTTTTTAAGGGTGAGGATATTTTTATTATTTGCTCTGACATAGTTGCAGTGGCTGCAGAGATTACGAACAAGATGAATGCCAAGTCCTCCGCATTGTCTTTCTTCAACAGGTAACGTAGTGTCAGGTGGAGTGCGGAGAGTGGGATCAAATGGCGGGCCGTCGTCTGTGATAACAATGGAAAATTCGCAATCTGTCCTGGCTAAGTCGATCTCTATTATATGTTCGTTTTCGCTGTCACCATGTTCGATAATATTGGTAACGAGCTCATCAAGCACGAGATTTATCTGGGCGGCGGTTTTTTTTGATATGGCCCAGTCATCCTGCATATTTTTCAGGTGAGCATGCAGGGTGACAAGTTCGGTCAGTTTATTTTTTATTTGAAAAGAGATGTTCATGGCCTATAGAACTGTGGCTCCTGTTTTGCCGAGACAGCATTTTCCGGCTTCGGCAATATTCTTTCGTTCCCACTGATGTAATTCCTTGAGGAGTGCCTTTAATGCGTACCTGGCTGTGTCCGGGAATTGCTCCAGAACCTTTGCAAATTGTTCACGGGTGATGGTTAGAACTGTCACTTTAGTTGCAGCCTGAAGAACAAAAAGGGAAGGCATCGAGCCAAGGAGAGAAAAAGTACCGAGATAGTCGCCTTCAGTATAGTGCAGTGCAACGGCTTTTTCCTTATCGTTTCTTCTCAGCAGTGTTAATTCTCCAGAGAGTACAAGATATGCTCTTCCCTGGTCATCGCCTTCTTCAAAGAGGATATCATCCGAGCCAAAGTGTTCTCTTGTTGCAAGCAGTGCCAGTATTTTCAAGGCCTTTATAGGCATGGCAGAGAAAAATGGCACATTTTGCAACAGTTCCAGGTTTTCCTGCATTTCCGGGACTTGACTATTGTTTTCCGTATATGAGCTCATGGAGAAGACCTCTTTTGTCGATGAGTTCCTGGTAGCTGCCGATTTCGACAAGTTTACCAGCTTTCATTACTGCAACTTTATCAAATGTTCCTATTATGTCCAGTCTGTGCACCACTGCGATGACTGTGCGTTTACCCTTCCACCTGGTTTCCATCATTTTCTGGATTCGGCTCTGGGATTTGTTGTCAAGGGCTGATGTGGCCTCGTCCATGAGGATGAGTGTCGGCTGTTTAATGAGAGCTCTGGCAATGGCAAGTTTTTGCCTTTGGCCCCCCGACAGTCTGTCCCCCATACTGCCAACCTGAAAATGCATGCCGATTGCTGCAATCTTCTCAACCCAACTTTAAAATCGTAAAATAAAAAATTGTGTGTTTACTGATAGTTACTGAGTGTCCAGTTTGCAGTTTGGCACTACATCTTTACTTTTGTTTGAATAATCGTTTTCTC
>CAMZKN010000192.1 GCA_947311315.1 uncultured Desulfobulbaceae bacterium
ATACAACAAAACACAAAAACAACTCACTTCAATAAAAGCTATGTATGGCCTTCCACTGGTTAAAGATTTTCGTAAGATGCTATGCGACGGTTAGAATGGACTTTACCAACACTTTTGGAGAAGTTACTGCAAATGTTGACGGATAAATTTTTTCTCCCACCAGAAAATATATCAACACAAGAGATGCAAATGGTGCAATAAATATTAGATTGGCTATTTTTGCAGTATTGTCAGTATATTTCATGGCCTTCAGCCATAGAACAAAACCAACACCCATTTCACAGACCCCAATATACGCAGCCCCCGCAACACCTTGAATTGGCAGGATCCTTACTCCCTCCGTCAGCAGCATGTACACTATAACAAAAGGCAGTGCACAGATAAAATTCAAAAATATACCAATGACAGGATCACGTCCATCTCTTGTATTTAAGATCCAGTAGAGAGCCCATATAACCGTAGATGTTAAGGCAAAGACAACCCCGCGCGGGTTATCGAAACTCATAGCAAAAAGATTGCCACGGGTGGCAATAACAAAGACTCCAAAATAACTCACCATAATAGCAAGCCACTGCATTCTGGCTACCTTTTGGCCAAGAAATGGAATTGAAAGTAAAGTCAGGGTAATTGCCCAAGTGTAATTGATAATCTGGGCCTGCTGTGCTGGAAGAAGGTCGTACGCTTTAAATAAAATGAGATAATACAAAAAAGGATTGAGGAAACCGTATTGAAACGAGCAAACCCAATCCTTTTTTGTAAGAACAGCCAGTTGTCCTATTTTTTTCTGGCTGACAAGAATCAGCAATAGAACAAAGATGGACACAACCGTTGCAACAAACAGCAGTTCCGCCGGACGAAGATACCTCAGGCTTATCTTGCTGGCACTGACTATTGTAGACCAGAGACCAACAGTTATAAGAGCATAAACATAGGCTCTTTTCTGGTCGGTCATAAGGTCATTTTATGTACTTTGCGTGCACATTTTTTTTTGTAATGATAACCTCACCAGTCTATTTTTTCTTGCCGAGGTACGCTTCCTGAATCCTTGCCGAGCTGAGAAGTTCCTCTGAGGTTCCTGAAAAAACAATTTTGCCAACTTCAAGAACATATCCACGGTTGGCCAGTTTCAAAGCAGCACGAGCATTTTGCTCCACGAGAAGAACAGTAACTCCAGTCGCTGCAATCTTTTTTATCTGAGTAAAAATTGCCTTTACAAGGATAGGCGCTATGCCAAGGCTCGGTTCATCAAGAAGCAGCAGGTCAGGCTTACTCATTAAGGAACGCCCGATGGCAAGCATCTGCTGCTCTCCCCCAGAAAGGGTTCCCGCAAGTTGCAGTTTTCTCTCTTCAAGGCGAGGGAAAAGATCATACACCCATTTGAGTATATCTTTATCAACTTTGTTCTTTGTGTAGGCGCCTAGACTAAGATTTTCTTCAACAGTCAGAATATTAAAAACCCTTCTTCCTTCGGGAGAATGACTGATACCAAGGGAAACAATCTTATGAGCCGGTAACTTTGTAAGCTCGTGATCTTTGTAGCGAATTGATCCACTTTTTGCTTTTATCAACTGGCTTATAGCCCGCATTGTCGTCGTCTTTCCGGCTCCGTTTGAGCCAAGAATAGTGACGATCTCCCCCTTTTTTACTTCAAGAGAAATACCTTTAATAGCAGCAATGCTGCCATAGGATACTTCAAGGTCGGAAATTTTAAAAAGTACATCATCAGAAGTCGTCATCTTCACTCCCCAGATATGCCTCGATTACAGCAGGATTTTCCTGAATTTCACCAGGATTTCCTTCCGCAATTTTGGATCCAAAATTGATAACAGTAAGATACTCCGTGACTTCCATAACAAGATCCATATCGTGTTCTATCAGAAGAATGGTGATTCCTTTATCGCGTATCCTATAAATGGTCTCAATTAATGTTTGAGTTTCATTGTCGTTCAACCCGGCAGCAGGTTCATCGAGTATCAGTAGCTTAGGTTCAACCGCCATGGCTCTAGCCATTTCCACCCGGCGTTGAATACCGTAAGGTAGAGAACTTACAGTGCTCGCTGCAAATTCGGTTAAATCAAAAAAGTCCAACATCTCAAAAACAACCTGCCAGTTTGCAGTTTCATCCCTTTTTGATGACGGGGTATGAATAATGCCATTCCACCAGGACTGAGAACTTTTAATATGCCTGCCGCTCATCACATTTTCAGCCACACTCATCTGGCCGAAAAGGCGTATAGTCTGAAATGTCCGGACGATTCCCATCTGAACTATTTTATGGGTCGGCAATAACCGTATTTCCTCACCACACCAGAGAACGGAACCTTCCTCACACGGGTGAATTCCAGTAATACAGTTAAACACTGTTGTTTTACCAGCACCATTTGGCCCAATAAGACCGTAGATCTGGCCCTGCTGAACGGTGAAACTCAAATCATCAACAGCAACCAGTCCGCCAAATCTTTTGGTAACATTCGTCAATACAAGATCATTGCTGGCCATGATTCCCCCCTTTTTCAAGAAATGCTTTGGGAATTCGGCCAAATTTCGCAGGCCATAAACCACGAGGTCGTAAAATCATAGTGAAAATCATGGCAAAGCCGAAAATAAAATAACGCCAGGTAGCAAATTCCCTAAATATCTCGGGAAGAACAAACATGACAAAAACACCCAGCAAAATGCCGGGAACCGAAGAACCACCAACGATAACTATACTGAAAAATAATACGGACTGAAGAAAATTGAACGCTTCCGGGCTGACAGCTGAATATTGATTGGCAAAAACGGTACCCGCCATTCCGGCAATTCCAGCACCAACACCAAAAGCAAATATCTTATACACCCTGGTATTAATACCGATACTTCCTGCGGCAAGATCATCTTCTCTCAGATAGTGCAGAGCACGCCCGGCCTTACTCGATTCAAGGTTTCGAATGATAAACAGTGTTAGCAACAGAACAAAAAGGGCGGCGTAATAGGGAGCTGCTTCCTGGAAAGCACCCATTCCCGGAATCTGCAGCATTTCCAGACCAAAAATTCCATTAGGACCTCCGGTAACACCTCCAAGATTATTCTGCACCGCCTGGATAAAGACAATGTTAAACCCAATTGTCACAACAAGGAGGTAATCACCACGCAGGTGAATAATTGGCCCAGCAAGCACAATTCCAAAGAGTGCAGGAATGATTATGGCAACAGGAAGAGTTGCCAGCATCGGCCAACCGTAGACAGAATTGAGAATAGCCGTTGTATATGCTCCCAATCCAAAAAAGAGGGCCTGCCCCATATTAAACATACCAGCCTTTCCTAAAATCACATCCTGACTCAAGGCCACAATCGTAAAAATAACAAATGTAGTTGCAACAACAAGCCAGCGCGAATCAAGAACAGCCGGAAGCAGGGCCATCACGACAAAAAACAGTGGATATCCAATTACTTGTATTTTTTTCATCATACTTTCTCTGCCACCCTCTCACCAAGAATTCCAGTTGGACGAACTATCAGAATGACAATCAACAATATAAAGGTAAAGGCATCAGCCCAGGTACTGGAAACATAGCCTGCTATAAAGGCTTTAAAAAGACCAAGTAACAGCCCTCCAAGCATCGCGCCAGGAATATTTCCGATACCACCGATAATTGCGGCCACAAAAGCGTATAGTCCGTACTGCCACCCCATGTTGAAAGTTATACCCCTGTAGTACAAACCAATAAAAAGACCGCCAACCGCACCAAGGGAAGATCCAATAAGGAATATTGTGACAATGATATTGTTCACATTGATACCCATTAACCTGGCGGCATCCTGGTCTATTGCACTTGCACGAATTGCTGTGCCAATCTTCGTCTTTTCAACAAAGAAATACAGGCCAACCATGAGAAGAGTCGAAAGTGCCATAATAAGCACCTGCATCAGGCTGATAACAACTCCTCCCACTTCCCAGATGACAGAAGGGATAAGTTCCGGGAAAATCTGCATCTGAGGCCCCCAGAGCAACATTATCCCATTTTGTATCACCATACTCGCACCCAGTGCTGAGACCACAGCCGACAGTCTCGGTGCAGTCCGTAAAGGGCGGTAAGCAAGTCTTTCGACAGTAAATCCAAGTAAAGAAATTGCAACAATAGTCAACAGAAAAACACCAATGACTACGGGCAGTGAAACCTCACCACCAAGAAGTTGTGAAAAAACAAAGAGTCCGACAAAGGCGGAACCCGCGACAAGGTCACCATGGGCAAAGTTGATCAACTTCATTACACCGTAGACCATGGTATAGCCAAGAGCAATCAAGGCAAACATGGACCCAATGGTGAGCCCATTTACAAGCTGCTGTAAAAAAGTATCCATAGGATTGTTTACTGAGCAAAGGGAAAGAGAGCGAGCAGAGGGGAGAGTATCCGCCTCTGCTCTCTTGGAGCCTATCTGAGAATGTCTACTCTCGGACAAACTCCTTATGAGGAATTCCTACTTGAACACTATTTTATAACTACCATCTTTTTGAATTTCGTAGGTCATGTAACCGCTTCCTACACGATTTCCATCGGCTGCAAAAGAGATAGGTCCAGTGATTCCGGGGTAATCTTTGAGGGTATGAAGATATTCTGCAACTTTCTTGGTGTCAAAGCTCTTGGTTGCCTCAATACCATGGATAAATGCTCTCATGCCATCCACATTAAGAATGGTCCAGATAGAAGGTGGCATCATGTTATATTTAGCTTTATATGCTTTGAGAAAATCTTTCGCCAAGTCATACGGGAGCAGTTCCGGGGTAGGTACATTAATGATGTACGCACCAGTCGCTGCATTACCGGCAAGTTTTACAAAATCGACGTTGTCATTTGCATCACCACCGATAAAATCGGCTTTAATACCAAGTGCTACCTGCTGGGAACGAATAAGGCCACCATCAGAATAGTAACCGGCAAAGAAAATCACATCCGGTTTTTTGGATTTCATCTGGGTAAGAACAGGTGTAAAGTTCTGGGAACCCGCTTTGATCTTTTCTCTTGCTACAACGTTACCACCAAGTTTTTTCACAGCATCCTGAACTGCTGTTGCAAGACCATCAGCATAGCTGGAGAAATCTGAGAGTATTGCAATATTTTTATATGCTTTCTCCTTCACCATGTAGTTGGCTGCAAACTCAGCTTCTGCACTATTAGGAAAAGAGTTTCTGAAAAATGTCCAGTAACCGTGCTCTGTCAGGGTATCACTTGTACCATCACTGGTCTGCAAGACGCCTGCTCTATAGTATGTTGCCTGTGCAGCTTCAGCACAGGTGGAAGTGTAGGATCCGATAACCATGGACACTTTTTTATTGACCAGATCTTTGGCACAAATTGCCGCTTTCATTGCGGTGCCTTCATCATCACAGGTAACTACTTCAATTTTTTTCCCGAGAACGCCGCCCTTTGCATTAATCTGATCAGCAAGAAGACGTACAGATTGATCAATTCCCTGTCCTTCGTTGGCATATGAGCCTGTTATAGGTGCCTGCACTCCAACTTTTAGAGTATCACTCGCAAGAACCGGGCTGGCAACCATAACCGTGGCTGCCAATGACAATAAAAGTGCTTTGGATTTCAACATTTTTTCCTCCGATAGAGTATCAATTTTGCCTGCCAGGGAAGAATCCTGTAACACAGAGTAACAAGTATCTCCCTTGCAAACTTTCCTATTGGAACTATTGTTTCATGAGTATAAGACTCACGTAGTAGCTCCAATTGATGCTGTCCAAGTTCAATAGTCGTCTTTGATAATACTTATGCATACCATCGACAGAAATTGTATACCATATTAGTATACCGCCTTCAGCAGGGATTTAAAAATAGTCTGAAAGGATTGAATTCATTACCTTCCAGACTATTTTTCTATCTCATCAACACCTTGTTTTAAAACGTATTTTAAGCTATAGAACTCAAGATAACACTATACCAGAGAGTTGGTAAAAAAAAACAACTTGCAAAAATTAAAACCAAAGTAATCGCTGAACAACAAAATACACAATGCAGAACGTGCTCAATTTACGGTAGATATTCCCCAATCAGTATATTTTATGCTACAATTCAACTGGATAATAATTTTTTTTATGGGATCACATATATGAACGAAAAAGCTGAAACCAAAAAACCAAAAAAGATTTTGGAGCCTGCATTCCACTTCATAACAAAATTTTTAAAAATTGGTGAAGATTATACAACTGACAAAATCCCTGTAACTGAGCTCGTGAAATCCGGACAAATTTTGGCTGATTTTCCTAACTTTCAGAGGTTTGCCAGTAAAGGATATGAAAAAGCACCAATAGAACTCGGGGATAACACAGAATACTCAGAAGATAAAGAATCCATAATCGCAACAGTGGCTGGATATCCAAAAGTTACAAAACACTCTGAAAAAGACAGTGATAAGGCTATCACTGTGATTTCAGTTGAACCTGTCTTTAAAATAGGGCCGGATAACATGAAAGTTACCCTGGCTGTTCATCCTCCGGTTGAGAAAGGACAATCTCTACAAAATATTTCTCTTAAAGATCTTTTAGACGAAGAAGGAATTGTTTTCGGGATAGACGAATCTGCACTGGAAAAAGCTACTGAATTCATTAGCGAAGGAGATAATGAATTTAAAAACATGGTTATAGCAAATGGCCAGATAGTGGGCGAGAGTGAAGATGCTTACCTCAGGTACGACCTTGAAATCGGTCCTATAGCCGGCACTCTTCTTGAAGACGGTTCCATTGATTTCAGAGAAAGACGAATAATGGTCGGCATCAAGGCCGGGGAATTAATTGCCACCAAGATCCCCGCAGTCCAGGGTACCCCAGGGATAGATGTCTACGGAAAAGAAAAACCGGCCAAGGAAGGAAAAGACCTTAAAATCCAGCTTCTCAACGACGCACGTTTTTCTCCCGAGACTCTGCAGGTCACAGCAATCAAGGACGGTGTTCTCTCCATCGTCAACAATAATGTAATAAAAGTCTGTTCCCATCAGGTCATCAATAGAGATATCGACTATGAAACCGGTAATGTCGAAAGTATGAACGCGGTCACTGTACGCGGATCTGTTCAACCGGGATTCAAAATTACTGCTGATGGAGATCTCGAGGTGACCGGCAGTGTCATGTCGGCCAAAATCACCTGCCATGGTAACCTCGTCGTTAAAGGTGGTATCACCGGAAACAACAGTAAACTCGAAGTTCAAGGCGACGCCGATATAAATTTCATCGAACAGGGAACGCTCACCAGTGGTGGCCTTGTTGTTATTAGAAAACAATCCTATTACAGCAGGATAACTGCCGGAGCGGATATCAGATGCAAGAATTCAACCAAAATCATGGGTGGAAGCCTAATAGCAGAAGGTAATATAACCCTTGGCGATGTCGGATCTGAAAATTCAAAACCGGCAATCATTGCAGCAGGTGTAGTTGCGGAAAGGTTACAGCAGTTTAATGATCTCAAAGAGAGTGTGGTGCAGCAACAGGATGCAATTATCCAATGGCTTCAGCGTTATAGAGGAAGTTCAAAATCCAAAAAAATAAAAAAGATGGAGCAAACACTCGCAGACACAAAACTGACTCTGTTGCGGCTCAATCTTATCCCCGGAACTGGTATTTATTCACGGGCAGCTTCACTAGACGATGGCAAACCTCTCAGCGGCCCAGAGTACAGCGCCGAAGATGGCATTGCTATTCACAAAATTAAAATAGATGTACCGGGAACACTCTTTGTCGGCACCAGAATTCAGATAGGTAACTGTACCATGATCCTCGACAAGACGGTGACAAACAGACAACTCAAGCTCCATGCCAACCAAAAGAGAATTATTGCAGGCCCGATCAAACATTAAGGCCTTAGTTCTCGTTTTCACATGCGCAACTTGCGTAACTTCTCCAAAAGTGTTGGTAAAATAAAGCGTGCGTTCGAACCCCTGCCCTTGTATGATGGGAAGCATGAAAAGCACATTCGATCAACTCACCAAAAACATTCCCAAAGAAGACAAAGAAAAT
>CAMZKN010000193.1 GCA_947311315.1 uncultured Desulfobulbaceae bacterium
AAGTAACCTTTCTCTTCAGTAAAATCAACTGTTAAATCAGGCAAAAACTCCATAAGTCTTTCACCTACCCCAACAGGACCAGCACCAGGACCACCAGGTACTATGGCATGGTTACCATGAGTTTCAATATATGTGTCTGGGTTTTGCGTTGCTGGACGAAGAGAACTGACATGTACAGCTCCTTTTTATGGGTAATAGGCAGTGCTAGCAAAGGAATTTTCATTTTTACGAAGCTCAAGAAATGAATACCGAACGGTAAAAGACGAAAATCGAACAAGGAATATTGAACCGCAGAAAGGGAAGTTAATGCAGCGCTTTCCCCGTGCTTGACATTGCCAGGTTGCCATCACGAACCCCGCGCAGAGCGGTAAGGTGATCGGATAGTTCCTGCACCTCTCTGGCCTTGCCTTTTACCACAATAACTTCGAGGCAGTTGTCGTGATCCATATGCACGTGGGTGGTGGAGACGATATGGTGATGGTAGTCGTGTTGGACTTCAGTCACTTTTTCCTGGAGTTTATGCTGGTGGTGGTCGTAGACCAGGCTGATCACACCCATTACCTGTTTGTCTGCCTCCCACTCTTCCTTGACAAAGGTTTTGCGGATGAGATCTCTGATAGCTTCTGAGCGGTTGCTGTAACTACGCGCTTTCATCTGCTCATCAAAGATCGCAAGAAGTTCTTCTTCAAGTGATATGGAAAATCTTTTCAGCATGAAATATACCCTCTTTGTTTCCTATGGCTGTTTCCGGATTGTGAGTCAATATAAGATTTTGTCGCCATTATCGCAAGAGTGTTGGCATGTCAAAAGCAGTACAACCTATTTCATGAGCTGGATAAGCTGCCTGGGGCTGAGATACCGAAGCGCCTTTTTTCTATCGTCGGGTGCAAAACTGTTTAGTTTAACTCGTTGTAACTGTGTCATGTTTTGTGCTTTTTCGATCTGCGGCCAGAGGCTGAGTTGTTTTTTTTGATCGGTCAGTTGTGCTTTTCTGTAGTTTTCAGCATGGAAGGGTTTTACAGTAAGTCTTTTACTTATCAGCTGGTCTCCGGGAAACGAATACACCCGCTGGGCACATTGCTCCCGGGCTGCATAGTCGATGAGATCTTTCGTGGTTACAATATCTTTATGATATGTGACAAGAGTCACTTCCCGATTATCATACCAGCCTGCTTCTGTCGCTACAACACCATTTACCTTGCCCAGTTTGTATTCGCCGGTCCAGTAACACGCCATGGCAAAACCAATTTGCCCATGGTTGGTATTGTCAAGTTCCAGGACGAGGTTTTGCAGGTAAAGAGGCACAGGTCTCTTTAGTTTTTGCAGGGTGGCGATCATTCGGGAAGCAACCCCGGATATTGTCCAAATTTTATCTTTTCGTGGAATGATGTCTTCGCCTGCGCCGTTTATGAACCTGATTACCTGATAATTCCAGCCCGGTTCATTGAACTGGTCCAATATTTTTTTGTCTTCTCCATCGAACGTGCTGTTATAAACGAGAACAGGTAAAAATTCGCTTTCAATGGCCTCCACCAGTAATGGATGGGTTAATACCTTGCTGCCAAATGTCTGGCAGCCGATACAGCCCGGAATTTCCTGGAAAAGAACAAAAATTGGCTTTCCACTTTCCTGGGATTTTATAAGTGTTGCCTTAAAGTCGCGACTCCAGCGAACATTACCAGCCTCAACAGGATTATTAGGCAGAGGTTCTGCTGGGCTCGTCTGTACGAAACAGAAAAGGATAATAAACGAACAGATTATTTGAAGCCGGATGATCGCAGGGAAGAAGCGCACAATTGTAACCTCCTCAAAAGCAGATGTTATAATGAGATTGTTTGTGACTGTCTCTTATTATAAGCACTATAATAAAGAGGACATTTTTATAATTAATCACTCGGTTTTATGTGCGTTTTTAAATCGATAGGCGCAAAAAATAATCGTAAGTGTCAGGCAGATGATGGTGTACCAGGGAAACCAGTTAATGGCGCCACGAAAAGCCATATTTTCAATAACCTGGGAGGGTTCTTCTGGGAATTGTTTTACACTGATCCCTCTCTGATGGGCGATCAGCAAAGCAAAAAAGAATCCGATTAGACCGTAGGCGAGATTAAAGGCCAGTCCCTTGAAACTGAGAACAGTGGCACGTTGATGGGATTCCGTGATCTGGTTCAGGTAATGGCTGGTGAAAAAAGAGACGAACATCATTGCAACAAAGATAAGCGCCATCGGCAGCAGGCCAAAGTAGGGGAAAAAACCGGTGAGGCCAAACAGGCCGGTAAGGGAGATTGCAGCCACCCAGTACATATTGGTGGTGGGAGTATTTTTTTCAGCCATATATTCGGCAAGTTTTGGCGTTATAAGGCCGAGCAGGGCAATACCTGAGCCGATTACCCCAAAACTTGCCTCCGGCAGTTCGATAAGTCGGTAGTATTGGGAGGTCATGGTGACAATCATTCTGAGGATGTGGTCAAAGCACATGCCAAAAAGAATAACGGCGAGAGCAAAAGGGGTGCGTATAATCCATGCTCCTGCTTTCCAAGTCAAACCAAATGCAATAAAAATGTTGAAATCATTTTTATTTGAGCGGTCAATTTTTTCTTCCTGCATGCTGAAAGCTGCGATTGTAGCAAAGAGAGCGAGCAGCAATGTGAAGTAGATGGGGAAACGCATGGAAACCTGCTGGCTGATTGTGACGGAAGATCCAGCCCAGTGCAGTAATCGGTTAATGATCTGCGGATCGTAGATAAGTGCACCAATGGTCATGGTGATGATTGAGGCAATTGAGCGCAATCGCATCTGCAGGCTGAGCACCTTTGGCCAGTCGTCCGGGTCGCCTTCTTTAACCAGGGAATCATAGGCAATGGCCTCGTCGGCACCGCTGGCCATCGCTTCGGCAAGGCCGCTTAGTACCCGGTTTATAAGAAATGCCCAGAAAATAAGGGTGCCGTTGCCAAGTGGGACAAAAGCTAGAAGCGACATTTCGGCCACCATTAAAAAAGATGTGGCAACTATCAGGTATCTTCTGCCAAGAATATCCGCAAGCGCTCCGGAAGGCACTTCTGCGAGAACTATCGTGATGGCCCAAACGGTATTGAGCAGTGCGAATTGCTCAATTGTTAAACCAAAATCGAGAAAAAGAATAGTAAAAACCGGATAGTAAAACCTGGCATTAAACAGAATGCGAAAGGCAATAAAGAGCTGAATATTGCGTATTGTAAATGGTGACTGTTTGGGGGTCATAGTATGTGAATTTCTAATGGCTGAAGTGGCTAAATCGTTCTCCCGGACTGGATAGACGAATTTCAATCTTTCGTACAAAAAATGACAGTCCGAGGCAGAGGCTGAGGTACATAAATGAAATAGTCATCCAGATTTCAATAGTCGCCTGGGTGGAAGCCATAATCTGCAAGCCCTGAAAGGTGAGTTCCTGGATGGAGATGATGGAAACTATAGATGACCATTTAATGGTATTGATAAATTCATTGGCAAGCGGCGGCAACATGATGCGAACGGCCTGGGGCAGGATAACAAGTCGCATAAGTAGCCATCTGGAAAAACCCAGGGCCCGTCCAGCTTCCCACTGTCCTGTATCAATCGCCTGAACTCCTGCCCGGACAATTTCAGCGATATAGGCCCCCTGGAACAGGGCAAGGGTAAGGACACCCGAAAGAAAGGGAGTGATGAGTAATGGTTCTGCAAAAAAGAAAGCCAGGGTGGATTGAAGTTGTTCCGGGCTTGCCCGGAAAAGATCTTCGATACCTATAAAATTGAAGAACTGATCACTGATAAAGTAGTAAAAAATAAAGATAAGAACAAGGGGCGGGGTATTACGGATCGTTTCTATATAGGTTCTGCCGCTCAGCCTGAAAAGAAGGCGCGGTGAGACCCGCATAAGACCGATACCAAAGCCAAAGATCACCGCAAGAAGTGTACCCCAGATGCTGATTTTTATGGTGGTGAAGAATCCCTCAAGCAGCAGATTGGCAGTCCAGCGCTGCTGTTCCACATCAAAGCGTACCAGATAGGTGGGGATAATGGACCAGTTCCATTTATAGTTGAGCGAATAGAAGAGGCGATAGCCTATGTAGGCAAAAAAACATACGATGACTGTGAGAACAATGCCATCGAGAACAGTGATGCCCTTTTTTTTATGAACCATTGTGACCAAAACTGTTCTCGCTCTTTGTCAAAGGCAGGGATGTTGTGCATATCTGCCTTTATCCTGGTAATTGGTTGACAGCCTACTCCACTTGATTGATCCAGTCTTTGGTGCCAAACCAGTAATTATGACGTTCCTGCAGCCATCCTTCCAGGCCGACAATGGAGATCCAGCTGTTGAAGAAAGACAGGGTGTCCGGGTCACCTTTTCTTACGGCAAAACCAATGGGTTCTTTGGTGAATGTTCCTTGTACCGGTAAAAACAGAGTATCAGCATAATCAACCGCCTCATATGCGGGGCGGGGAGCGTTGCCGACTACAGCGTGAACCTTGCCGTTGCGTAATTCCTGGTAGGCCAGTGGTTCGGAGTCAAACATTCTGAGTTTTGCCTTTGGGAAAAACTTCTTAGCAGTAGTTGCAGCTGTGGTTCCCAGTTTTACCGCAATCTGCACATCTGGAGAATTAAAGCTTTCCAGTGAATTAAAACCCGCAGCCAGTTTTTTATGGGCAACAATAGACATTCCGGAAAAATCATACGGCGCAGAAAAATTGACCTGCAGCGCACGTTCCGGGGTGATGGTCATGCCGCCAATAATAACATCAAATTTCCCTGTCAAGAGAGCTGGTATAATGCCTGACCATGCGGTGGGGATAAACTCAATTTTAACGCCCATATCTTTGGCAAGGCGCCTGGCAATATCTATCTCAAAACCTACGAGTTTGCCGTTTTTATCTTTCATGGCCCAGGGCTGGAAGATGTCCATGCCAACTTTCAGTACCCCACGTTTTTTTATCTTTTCGATGGTGCTGGATGAGCTGATATCTTTCTGGATAGATCGCGCATAACCAAAACCTGCCGAGAAAATAAGGAGAAGAGCTAGGGTGAAAATACGGAAAAACGATGTACGGGTATTCATACTGACCTCCTGATAGTGATTAATAATGATGATAAAAACAACAGACATGTCAGGGTAATCTAAGACGTTTTTCCAAAATGCCAACAACAAGAGACAAAAAAACAGTAATAATAAGGTATAAAATTGCGACGGTGAACCAGATTTCAAAGGTAAGATAGGATTCGGCAACAAGGGCCTGGCCCTGCATGGTCAAATCATAAATGGCAATGGTACTGACGAGGGCAGAATCTTTAATGAGAGAAATAGCCTGGCTGGTAAGTGGTGGGAGTACCGTTCGTAAGGCCTGGGGAATGATAATGTGTCGGTAGGTATTCAAAGTGGTCAAGCCAAGGCTCTGGGCTGCCTCATATTGGCCTTTAGCGACCGCCTGGATACCGGAGCGGAATATTTCAGAAGCATAGGCACCTTCAAAAAGACTGAGTGCCAGAATGGCAGAAGGTAGTCTGTCGAGGCCGAGGGCGGGGCCAAGGACGAAATATATGAAAAAGATCTGAATAAGCAGTGGAGTATTACGGCTGATCTCCAGATAGAAAACGGCAAGTCCCCGGGCGACAGATGAGCCGGACAGTCTGCATAGAGCAGTGAGTAGTCCGATGATCAGAGCAAACAGCAAGCTTATTGATGATATATATAATGTTGTCTTAAGTCCTACCAGTAAAGGGCCGGCCTGGATTCCCGATTCGGTTACGGTGAAAAGATATTTCGGAATCCTGTACCATTGCCAGTTATAGCCGATATTATCTGCACTGGTGAAGGCAAGCCAGCAGAGCCCTGCAATGAGGATGGAGAATTGAAAAATATCAAACAGAGGGGAGCGTAAAAAAGTTCGCAATGACCAGTTGTCATTTATCGTATTATGGTGTTGTCTGGTCATTTTTATCGGAGAATGTCAGTATTGCAGGTCTACTGGGGTAATGATACCGTTTTTCGGGTGAGCTGTTCTCTTGCCATTTCGGATATGATGCGAAAATCTATCTTGCCGCTCCCCATTTTCGGTAGCGTTTCCCAGGTGAGAAATATTTTAGGTAAGGCAATATTTGGCAGGTGGTTGGCCATCTGCTTAAGGACTACTTTTTCATCAAGTGGGGTCGTAACTACCGCAACAATTTTTGCACCTTTAATGGCGTCTGGTATTTCGACGATACAACAGTGGCTGTCTTCGGGCAGAAACTTTTCAAGTATGGCTTCAATTTTAACAAGAGAAACCATTTCACCGCCGATTTTCACAAATCGTTTTAGGCGACCCACGTGCCAGAGATAGCCGTCTTTATCAATATTTCCCATATCGCCTGTATCATACCAGCCACGGCGGATATGCAGGGAGGTTTGCTCAAAGTCGTTAAAATATCCCTTCATGACACTCTCACCTTTTACAAGGATTCTACCATCTTCTCCAAGGGGGCACTTTTCACCTGTCTCATAATTTTCGATACGAATCTGCAGGCCGGGGATGGGCTTGCCAACACTGCCCGGTCTGTTGAATTCAGGTGTATTGGCGGAAATAACGGGTGAGCATTCCGTGGCGCCATATCCTTCATAGACCGTTACTCCATGCTTTTGCATAAAACCATCTCTGAGGGCATCCGGGCATTTATCGGCCCCTGCCATGGCGATACGGAGGGAGTCAAAATCACCGGGTTCAGACTTTCTTAAATAACCCCAGAAAAATGAAGGGGTGCCAACCATAAATGTGGCCTTATGTTCTTTTATTATGGAACATATTTTTTTGAAATCAAGTGGGTTGGCGTAGGTGAGCAGAGTCGAGCCGTGGCTAAGTGGAAGCCACAGGGTGACCGTCATACCAAAAACATGGAAATATGGAAGGGTACAGATAAAAATATCCTCACTGCGAAAGCCGAAAATTGGAGAGACGGAGTTCACATTTGCCATAATGTTCCTATGGGTTAGCTGCACGGCTTTCGGATCTTTTTCACTGCCGCTTGTAAAGAGGATTACAGCGGTATCATCATCTTTTCCGCCATGGACAAGTCGCTTAATCACGGCTGCCGGAAGAGCAGCTGTCGCCGCAGCTTTGATTTTTTGCGATGCGGTAATGCCAGCCATGATATCTTCTATGTAGATCATGCCGTCTACATAGGGGCATTCTATTTTTTCAAGAAGGGCCTTCGATGTGATGATTGTTTTGAAATCACATTTTTTCTGGGCAAATTTTGCGTTATAATCGGCACCTGTAGAGTAGTTGATCATAACGGGGATGCGGCCACTCATCAGGACAGCGAGTTTGGTGAGAATACATCCCGCCGACGTGGGAATCATGATACCGATAAAGCCCTTGTCGAGGGTTTTGCAATAGCGTGACAGAATCAGGCTGGCTATAAGACATTTGGAATAGGTCAGCTTTCTGCCGGTTGCAAAATCATGAATGGCAAGCTTATTTTTAAACTTTTTGGCAATGTCGATAAATTGATGGTGTAGTATCACAAGAGTTCTCCAAACATATTTAATGTCGCTGCGAAATACCAGATAGACATGTGTCAACTACCATGTTTTCCATTGCTTGGCAATGTTGCTGGTGTTTGTCAGTTCTTCCAGTCAAGATCGGCAATGTCGGTTATTGATTTAGGCAGCTCTTTTTTCACCTGCACACCCAAATCTTTGAGTTGTTCGGCGCTTGCCACCAGATTACCCCTGTTTCTGGTAAGTTTTGCCATGACGTTGTCATAGGTCGCATGGCAGGTTGTCAGCTGTTTTCCCATTTTTTCAAGCTCTTCAACAAAACTTCTGAACTTGTCATACATAATCCCGGCCCGGCGGGCAATCTCGAGCCCGTTTTTACTTTGATGTTCGTAATGCCAGATGTTTTCGACGGTACGAAGTGTAGCCAGTAGTGTGGTTGGGGTGACGATGATGATGTTTTTCGCCAGTGCATCACCGATAAGTTTTTCGTCCCTTTGGCATGTGGTGGAAAAGGCAGCTTCAACAGGCATGAACATCAGGACGAAATCAAGAGAGTGTACACCTTTTAGTTCCGGGTAATTCTTCTGGCTGAGGCCACTGATATGATTGCGGATAGCTTTAACTAATTCGTCTAAGTGGAGTCCTTTTTCGCTTTCTTCTTCTGTGTTTACATATTTCTCCCAATGGATAAGCGAAACTTTGGAATCGATTATGATGTCTTTATCGCCTGGCAGGTGAAGAATAACATCGGGTTTCATTAACCGGTTTTCATTGTCTCTAAAACCGCTCTGGGTTTCATATTCATGGCCCAGGCGGAGCCCTGATTGCTCAAGGACTCGCTCTAAGACAAGTTCACCCCAGTTGCCCTGGATTTTTGTATCACTTTTTAGGGCCCTGGTCAGATTTATTGCCTCTTGATTAACCTGCAGGTTCAGCTCACGCAGTTGCAGGATTTCGTGTTTAAGGGAGACCCGTTCCTGGCTGTCATTGTGATATATCTGGTTGATTTCTTGTTTGAATTCGTGGAGTTGGTGGTTGAGTGGTTGCAGGATGGCTCCAATTCGTTCTCCACTGATTTCGTCAAATCTGGCTGTTTTTTCGTCGAATATGCGTTGTGCGATGCTGGAAAATTGCAGGCTCAGTTCTTCTTTTGTCTCTTCAAGGAGTCTGATTTTCTCTGAATTGTGTTTCCTTTCGGCATTGAGTAGAGTTGTTAACTGCGCTGTCTGAATTTCCTGCTTGTTATTTTGGTCAAGAACTCTTTGCAGTTGTTTTTCAGCCAGGGATGATTTTTTTTTGCTGGCGGAGTACTGGTAGAAAAGAAACGTTATAACAATTGTTTCGACCAGACAGGCCAACAAAAGCAGGAAAAGCAGGAGTGGCAGTGGAAAATCCGGTGGTAGTACGCTTTGCAGAAAGGATGTGAACGCATGTAAAAGTTCTGACATATCTCCGGCTCAGCCCAGGGCTACATCAAGGGTCATCATTATGGCAAAGCCAAGCATCACACCGATGGTTGGAATGTCGGAATGCCTTTCAGCCTGGGATTCGGGAATCAATTCTTCAGCTACAACGTAAATCATCGCACCGGCTGCAAAGGAAAGTGCGTAGGGTAGGATCGGTTGCATATAGATGACTGCAGCAGCTCCGATAACCCCGGCAATGGGTTCTACCATTCCGGAAAACTGCCCGTACATAAAACTTTTTGTACGGGAAAGTCCTTCGCGGCGCAAAGGTACGGAAACTGCGGCACCCTCCGGGAAATTCTGGATACCGATACCGATGGCCAACGCAATGGCGCCACCTAGTGATGCGGCAGGATGGCCTGCGGCCGCTGCTCCAAAAGCCACTCCCACAGCAAGTCCTTCCGGGATATTATGCAGAGTAATTGCAAGAACCAGCAACACAGAGCGTTGCCAGCTGGTTTTAATACCTTCGGCTTCTTTTTCAGGAAAGCCGGGGTGGAGATGGGGGAGGAGTTTGTCGGCACACCAGAGAAAAATCCCCCCGCTTAAAAAACCGATAAGCGGTGGAAGCCATGGTGTACCACCGGTGGATTCAACCATATCGATTGCAGGTGCCAGCAGGGACCAGAAACTGGCCGCAATCATCACACCTGCAGCACAGCCGAGCATACCGTCCAGTACCTTGCGGTTAATCGTTTTGAAAAAGAAAACCATTGCCGCACCGAGTGCGGTAACAAACCAGGTAAAGCCTGTGGCAATAAGAGCCTGCATCACAGGTGAAAATCCTGCCAGCCACTGTTCCATTGTGTTTCCTTGTATTTAAATAAATGTCAGAGATTTTGCAGATCTTACATGCGCCATGGCTTGTCTTTACCGCCAAGGATATGCAGGTGAATGTGAAATACAGCCTGACCGGCCTTTGCACCATTGTTGAAAATAACTCTGAAGGCGTCTCCCGTTCCATTTTCTGCAGCGACCTGGGCCCCTATACGTATCATTTTACCAATCAGTTTTTCATCTTCTTCGCTCACATCGGCGGGGGCTGCGATATGTTTTTTGGGAATAACAAGAAAATGAACCGGAGCCTGGGGCGCAATATCCTGGAATGCAATAATTTCGTCATCTTCATAGAGTTTTTCAGCAGGAATTTCACCCGCAATAATCTTGCAGAAAATGCAGTCGCTCATTGATTGGTCTCCGGTTAAAATATTATGGTGTATAACTGAAAGTGAGTGCCTTGTCCTGTTCGTCCACCAGAGCTTCACCACCCCGCGCAAGTTGTCCAAAGAGGATTTCTTCGGTCAGGATGTCTCCAATTTCTTTCATAATAAGGCGCCTGATTGGTCGTGCACCGTAGTCTGGGTTATATCCTTTTGTGGCAAGGTATTTTTTTGCATTTGTCGTTAGTTTGATGCTAACCCGTTTTTCGGCCAGTTGTCCCTCAAGCTCTTTGATGAGTTTATCGACAACCAGCTCTGTTGCCTTTTGATCCAGTGAGCTAAAGGAGACGATGGCGTCCAGCCTGTTGCGAAATTCCGGGGCAAAGAGTTTATTGATCGCTGTCTTGTCTTTTCCTTTTTTGCTGGTGACAAAACCGATGCTTTTGCTCGCCAGTTCTCGCGCTCCGGCATTGGTGGTCATAATGAGGATGACATTGTGGAAATCGGCCTTCCGCCCTGAATTATCGGTGAGTGTCGAATGATCCATAACCTGGAGCAGGATGGAAAAGATATCCTGATGAGCCTTTTCAATTTCGTCCAAAAGGAGTACGGAATAAGGGTGTTTGCGGATCGCCTCGGTGAGCAGGCCGCCCTGATCAAAACCAACATAACCCGGCGGAGAACCAATAAGCCTGGCAACCGCATGTTTCTCCATATACTCGCTCATATCAAAACGCTCAAAATGGACGTTGAGAATGGCAGCAAGCTGCCGGGCAACTTCTGTTTTACCAACACCTGTCGGCCCTGCAAAGATAAAGCTGCCGGTGGGAGAATCGGGATTGCCAAGGCCTGCCCGTGATCGTTTCACTGCACCGACCACTGTCTCGATGGCATCGTCCTGACCAAAGACGACTTCTTTAAGATTTGGTACCAGCATCTTCAGTTCCTGCACTTCTGAAAGAGAGCTGCTTTTGGCAGGTATTCTGGCAATGCTTGAGACAATTTTTTCCACATCACCAATTTTAACCAGTGCGCCCTGCCGCCCTTTAAGGCGAAAGAAAGAACCGACCTCATCCATGATGTCGATGGCTTTATCGGGCAGGAATCGTTCATTGATATACCTGTCGGAGAGTTCTGCCATGGCCTTGACGGAACTTTTTGAATATCTGATATTATGATGTTCTTCGTATTTGGGTTGCAGGCCCTTGAGGATAAGATGGGTGTCACCCACGGACGGTTCTTCGATATCAATTTTCTGGAATCGCCTGGACAGTGCCCGGTCTTTTTCAATCTGATTTTTATACTCTTCATAGGTCGTTGAGCCTATGCAACGTAAAACACCGGCCTGCAGGGCGGGTTTCAGCAGGTTGGATGCATCCATGGAGCCGCCGCTGGTGGCTCCTGCACCGACGATGGTGTGCATTTCATCGATAAAAAGGATGGCATTATCTTTTTTCTCAATGGCCGAGACAACGCTTTTCAGTCGTTTTTCGAAATCACCCCGATATTTTGTGCCAGCGACGAGTGTACCCATATCAAGCAGGTGAATATCCACGTCCTGCAAGAGATCAGGTACAACCTGATCTTCGCCTGCTTCTCTTGCCACCTTGTCTTCGTGGATGCGCAGTGCCAGACCTTCCGCCATGGCAGTTTTTCCTACGCCGGGTTCACCTACAAGGAGTGGATTATTTTTCTTTCTCCGGCAGAGTACCTGCATAATTCTACCCAGCTCTTCATTGCGGCCGATTAAGGGATCAAGCTTGCCTTCTGCTGCATATTCCGTAAGGTTGATTGTGAAATCCTCCAGAGCCTTGCTATCCTTTTTTTCTTTTTGATCTTCGGGGCTTACTGGTGGGGCTCTGAGTGGTTCTTTCTGCAACCCTTCAGCGGGGAGTTCATGGGAGATAAAGTTGATTACAGCCATCTTACCCACACCAATGGAGGTGAGGAAATATACCGCATGGGACTCTTCTTCCGTAAGAATGGAGACCAGCACATCACCGCTATCCACCTGCTGCTTGCCACAGCTCTGAACGTGTGCTACGGCCCGTTGCAATACTCTATTAAAGGCGATGGTCTGGGCCGGTTCTCCCGTACCTGTCGGGGAGAGTTTTGGGATTTCTCTGATGAAAAACTTCTCCAACCTCTCCTTTAATACCTGGGTTGAACCACCACATTCCGTAATGATAAAACTGGTCAGCTCATCGTGCAACAAACCATAGAGCATGTGTTCAACTGTGACATACTCATGCTTGTGGTTTTTGGCCTCTCTAATGGCAATGATCAGGGCTTTCTCGAGTGTTTTACTCAGCATAGTCTTTTTTGGGGCTCAATTTTGAATACTTTGGGGTAATATATAAAGTATTCCTAGTGAAAGAAACCGTGTATTCTACACTGTTTCCATCGAACATCGTAACGGGAAGTCGTTTGTTTGGGCCAGCTGGTGCACAACGGAAATCTTTGTTTCACATATTTCTCTGGTGTACACTCCGGCTACACCTATTCCCTTGTTATGGACATTAAGCATTATTTCCGTGGCGTCAGGGGGAGACTTGTGAAAAACGTTTTCCAGTATGGAAATAACAAATTCCATACTGGTATAATCATCGTTGTGCAACAATACCTTATAGAGCCGTGGCTCCTGGGTTTCAATGACATCTTCAGTGAGTACTGATCCTTCTCTATCCGGGTTTTTTTCAGGCATGGTTCTATGTGAAAACTGTGTTTATTTTGAAAATAACGATCATATGCGCGATATTCTTTTATCTTAAGGTAGTAACAATAATTCTAATTTCAATATATCATATTCGATGGTAACCAAAAAAGGTTCACTTTGTATTTTTCAACATGGACATGAAGAGTTCCTCCAGGACAAGCTGTGCAGGAAGGGGAGACCCTTTGAGACGAAATTCCGCTTCAAGCAATTGAGTCAGCCACTGTTTCAGAGTGGAGCAGGAAAACTCGGATGCTCTGGTAAAACTCATAAAAAGAGCGTACGGATGTCCCTGCAACATCTCTTTCCACACGCCTGCATCTTTTAATGCCGGCAGATAACTGTTCTGGAATTCCCTGGCATTTATGCTTTTGTGCCAGCGGGGGGTATCACGTAATTGCAGGGAACGGTAGAAGAGCTGCTTGCGAAAAAAATTTCGCATGGTGGCAAGGATAGCCAGGCCATGGATACCCTGCTCCTGGAGTCGCGTCAGAATCGTCAGTGTTCTGGCTGTCTGCCGTTTGGCAAAAGCGTCGGTGAGTTCAAAAAGGGCATCTTCACGGCTCCTGCCTATAATTTCTGCAAGATCCTCACAAGTGATAATTTCCCTGTCACCCACGTAATGAGCAAGTTTTTCCGTTTCGACGACTATCGCAACAGGATGAAATCCGACTTTTTCAAAGAAGAGTTGGATGGCACGGGGTTCCATTTTTTTGCCAAATTCGGCAAGGGTTTTGGCCATCAAACCTCTGAGTATCTCTTTTTGTTCCTTTTGAGCGGCGGTTCCGGCTCCAGCGGCAACAGAACAATCGATAATGGTACCGTTTTTTTTGAGATAGGTGAAAAGCCGTTGTCGCTTATCAACGGTTTCTGCAGTTAACAAAAGGATGTTACTGGCCGGTAGAGATTTATCAAAAGACTCTATAAATTTATCAACAATGTTTGCTGTGGCGGGTTTTTTGGGGAGTGTGGATTCACTGACAAGCTTATCTGCTTTTTCAAGACCTTCGTGTGGCTTATCAAAAGAGAACAGTTTCTTCCATTCCGTGGGAGGGATTTCGGAAAAGACAGTTTGCCCTTCATTGTTAATGCCTGCCGTATGCAATATATTGAGCAATTGACGCAGGGCTGGTTTGGTTCGACCTGCGTCAATTGCCTGCATGGCTTTTGTCCAGATCTCTGACAGCACCGTCTTTGAGTGGAAAATCCGGCTGTCGGTCACACGATATATCTGCCTTCCCGGAAGCAGACTAAAGCTCATCAACCTGGCAAGGGTTTGTCCGGGATCTTCCTGGTCGCCGTCGATAGAATGGACTGCACCGGGTGTTTGGCTAAGGAGATGTTTTTCGAGGAGATCAGCAGTTTCGCGGCAGAGAAACCGCTCGCCAAAAATGAGAAACAGCTGGGAGGATGTGGTAAAGGTACCTTTGTCCAGCAGAGATTGAAATTCAGTTCGTTTGATCAGTGCCATTGTTTTGTCCGGTTCGATGGAGCATTTTGTGTAGAATTGCAGGGAGTGATCCCGGTTGGATATACTCTTCTCCCCGATTTTCAGTAAAAATAGAAGATGTTTTTCGGGTGACTTCGTCCCAGGAGTCTATGTCTTGGTGGTTGGCAATAATTTCGAACAGTTTTCTGTTGTAGGGATTGTTGATCACAGATTTTCCTGTTCCTGTGGTTGCCAGGATATCGACTTTGTCCTGAAATTGTCGACTGATATCCGAATATGCCCTGAGTCCTCCACATGATCCGAGACTTAAAAAACGTTGTTTGGAAAAGAGTTCACTCTTACGTAGCTCTCCTGCAGACAAGGCCTTTTCCAGAGGGATAAATAATTGTTTTGGACGCCAGTAGCTGTGGCCGCGCTGGGCAAACATTTCTGTTTTATTCTTGATGAACTGGACTATAAGCCTCTGCTGTTGTTCTTTGCCCTGATAAACGGCGACAGAATGGGTAATTGTAACCCCGTTCTGTTTCTTTACCCAATCACACACTATAGGATGTTTCACCGAGAAACGAAAGAGCTGGGCGAGACCATATTCCGGTTTTCGTCCTAACGATTTAAAAAGCAGTATCAGCTCGTCGTTACTCTTTTGAGAAAGATAGTTGAGGAAGAAATTGCGGGAGAGAACCGGTTTATAGCCGGAGGCTAGAAGCGCTCTACAGTTTGAGAGAAAGGAACTTCTGCCATCATCGTCATTTTGAAATATGGAGAGACTTTTTAGCTCGTGGTCGTTGAGCCATTCTGTAAAAGGAGTTTTACTTAAATTTGTAATATTCACCGGTGTATATTGTGTCAGCATGGAGCTGATTTTTTTACGATCGTTGGGTGAGAGAAGATTCGAGCGTTTTTCCAGGTAGTATTGCAAAATGATCCGCAGTTGCACGGAAAAAGTACAGCTTTTATCAGCTGCTGCAGCCATAAGAAGATTGAGTAGATGGGAACGGGCCCCGGTATGGATGGGCTTTAGTAGTTTTGTGAAGGCTGCGGAAAAGAGGAGCAGACTGTGTTCGTTCTGCAGGGCGGATGTGGTGACAAGATCGAGGACTTTTTTCTGCTCGTTGCTCTTTTTGGGTAAAAAACGTGTTAATGATCCTTTGCTGGCAAGGTTAACTATAAAATCAGATGTGTATCTGTTTTTCGGATCAACTGTGGTGATAAATAAAAGGAGATCGTTGTTAAAATTTGTTTTAATTCGCTTTGCGAGAACGGGAACCAGATAATTTTTAAAAGAGGAGGTAAACAGCTCTCCTCCGTGGGTTAGCAGGACATAGAGATTAGCACCGGTAAGTTTTTTTGCGGTGAGTCTGCGGCTCATTGTTGTGGCTTTACGCAGTGCAGAAATTGCGTCATTTCTTTTGTTTGCAGTAATGGCCTGATCTAGTTCTCCCTGGTATTCATCCTGCGCTTTTTGCGGAAGTTTGGAAAGAAGAAAGAGAATCTTTTCTGCGGGATAGTTTTTGAGTCGCCAGGCGCCGACTTCCCGGCCAAACCTGTTCGTTACATCATGAAAACTGTTTATATCCCGGATGATATTTGACGAAGCATTGTTGTAGGTTGTCAGCAAAAGATGATTGTCCTCTGCGGACATCTGCCTGATTAATGCATCCTGGGCATTAACTGAAAGGGAAAAGAAGTTTGAAAGCCAACGGGAAGCAGTTGTTGGTGTCAGGGTAGGGTTGTTAAACAGTGCCCGTACATTCCATGAATCATTGCCTGATAATAAACTGATAAAATGAAGATTCTGCACTACTTCACTGCCGGATATTCCAGGTAGTTTGCATAGTTTTTCTGCTGCCCACTGCTGGCCTGGGGGCATGGCAGAGATAAGTGAAATGGCCTGCTGAACTTCCTGGAAGCTTTTATGCTGTACTTCAAAAAGTGCTTTAACCGCCCATTGGCCGGATTCGTTCAACTGTTTTACATCTTTAATCAGTGGTAGTATTGATGTGGCTGATGGTGGGGTGACTTGCGTCAGGCTTGCAAGTGCTTTTGTCGTAGTAAACGTTGTGTTGCTCAGTAAATCAAGAAAGATCCAGCTGGTGGTAATGGTTGCCTGGGGCAGCTCGGTAAAATAGTCAAGCAGGAGCACAGCCCCGTAGCGGATATCATTTTTCTGGAGTTTTTTTAGTGTGGGTTGTATGTCTTTTGTTGTGATATTCTGCAGTTTGCAGAAAGCTCTCAGGGCGCGAAGTTGGCTATAAGAAAGTTTGCGTATCAGTGGTTGATCGTGTTTAACAGCAGTGTTCCCGGCGATTTTTCGGTATATTGAAATGGTTTCATCAAAGGCTGTTTCTTCAAGTAAAGCGAATGTTTTGGTCGGGAACAGGACGATGAAAAAAGAGATGAGGAGCAGGAGTGTTGCGGTGTATTTATCAGCAAGTGGCATCTGGCTCATATATGGACAGAGTAATTGAGTATCGTACTGGCATTTCATTATGAAAAGATTTACCATATGAATAGGAGTTGTGCACTACAGGATAGAGTTCTATTTAAAAAAACCAGCTTGATGAAAGCGTAATAAATATTGTGAAAGGAAGATGAAAAGACCAAAAAGAAATGATTTATGTTGGTGTAACAGTGGGAAAAAGTATAAAAAGTGTCACTTGCGAACCGATGAGCTTGGCGAGACCAGTCCACCTGCGATGTTCGACAGGCCTGTGGGAAAACAGACGGTATTTCCAGGGATTATCGGGCCTCCTCTAACTGTTCCAGAGACAATTGCATTTCCGGAATACGCCGAAAACGGTGTTCCCAGTCCACGCAAAAGTTCCTGCAAAAAAGAAACTGAAGACCAGATTGAGAGAATGCGACTGGCAGGTGGTCTGGCCCGTAAGGTTCTTGACGAGGTACTGGCACAGGTTCGTCCGGGTATAACGACTAATGAACTGGATTGTATTGCCCATAGAAAGGCAATTGAACTTGGTTGCTATCCAAGTCCGTTGAACTATATGGGCTTTCCAAAATCACTCTGCACCTCGGTCAATGAAATTGTGGTACACGGTATCCCCGATGACCGCAAACTGGTCGATGGAGATATTATCAACTGTGATGTTACTGTGTACAGTCACGGCATGCATGGTGATTGCTCAGAAACTGTTTTTGTCGGCAAAGTTGACGAGCACTCAAAAAAACTTGTGCAGGTGACCTGGGATAGTCTGATGAAATCCATTGACCTGGTAAAACCCGGCATAAAAATTAACGAAATAGGTCGGGTTGTGGAAGAGCATGTGCGAAAGAACGGCTTCAGTGTGGTGAGGCAGTTTACCGGGCATGGCATTGGGGAAACCTTCCATATGGAGCCCTATGTTGCCCATTTTTATGAGCGTGAAAATCGAACGATTATAGAAGAAGGGATGACATTTACCATCGAACCGATGATAAATGCAGGTACATCAAAATGTAATATATGGCCTGATAAATGGACGGCTGTTACGGCAGATCTTGCCCGAAGTGCACAGTTTGAACACACTCTGCTGGTGACGGCGGATGGCGTTGATATTTTAACCGGTGGGCGTACACCCTGGTTTCTAAAATCCTGATAAAAGCACGAAAAAGAGGAGAATATTCAAATGAAATTCTTTATTACATTATGTCTCCTCTTTTTAAGTTCTACTCTGGCATATTCCCAGATGGGTTATCAAAGAGATCTCTGGGGTGGTTCGAGGTATACGGGGCCTGGTGCTCCACCACATTGGAGCCCGGAAGCGCAGTACAGATACAAAAGAATGCAGCAGGATCTTGAAAGAAATCAAATTCGTAATGACAGGCTGAGAAACAAGCCGTATCGACGTCCAAAACCTGAACAACCAACATACAGGCCACCGGCCCAAAAACCATCTCCTGACTGGGCCAGGTATCCTGCAAAACGTTGGAACCCCGGGTACAGACACTGGAAGTCCGGTATGAAAATCTATCATCCATACCGCCCCGGTTACAGGCCGGGTTATGGTCGAACAACGGGAATATCAATAGGGATAGGATCAGGAGGATGGTTTATATACAGTGGTTCATGGTATTGGCACGACAGAAGAATACGAGGGTACACCTATTACACCAGAAGAATACAAAAGACAAAATACATCTATGTGAATAATCCACAGTATAATACCTACAATACAACGACAATCGTTAACGATCGACAAGCACCCGCCAGGCAGAGTACATTGCTTTGCTCTGATGCTCCAACCTATTCACGAAGTAAAGAAGGGGTGTTGACTATTACCTTTGATAAGCCTCCAACGAAATGTGATTGACCTAAAAAATCAGTACACAAAAACATCAACCGAGCGATGTTGGGCTCGTCTCTAATAAATAACACCTCCCTGGGGTACTTTGCAAAGTACCCTTTATACTCTCTTCTTATCAAATGTTGATTTGCTGTGGTACAGTTTTTGCTTGGTGTTTTAAATGGAAGAACGCATTCATTTAAATGCCAAACCAAGACAGGATCATTTGAGGGAAAGCTGTGAAAAATCTAAGTCGAGTCATACTTTGCATTATTCTATTTTCTTTTGTTGATAGTAGTGCGGCAGAGATAAAAAAGAATGTGCTTTACCTGAATTCCTATCATCATGGATACCAGTGGTCAGACCATATTCTTGAGGGAATTCGTAGTGTCCTTAACAATAGTCAGGAAAATATTGACTTGCAGATTGAATATTTGGATACGAAAAAATACAGCTACAGTCATATTAGCCCAACTTTAAAATCGTAAAATAAAAAATTGTGTGTTTACTGATAGTTACTGAGTGTCCAGTTTGCAGTTTGGCACTACATCTTTACTTTTGTTTGAATAATC
>CAMZKN010000194.1 GCA_947311315.1 uncultured Desulfobulbaceae bacterium
ACGATCAGACCGCTCAGCATACAGGTGTATAGCTCCAATCGGACTGCTTGTGGACATGTAAGGCACTGCTAAATAACAGTGAAACGGTGTCATACGCTCATAAGTTATACGTAATTCCCAGCGCGGTGCTGAAGTTACAAGATAATGTCAAAAAACGTTCTCGCTCGGAATCATATCAAAATAAATAGAAGAAAATGAAGAAAATAAAAATAACGGGCATTAATGCTCGTTTTGTTCACTCCTGTCTGGCTCTTTTTTATATCAGAAATGAATTGGAAAAAAAGTGTCAGAACTGTCAAAGTGAGATTTGCCAATTTACCATCAACGACAACTATTATGAAATGTTACTTCGTCTCAGCGATGGGGCTCCTGAGTATATTTTCTTTTCAGCTGCAATCTGGAACAGTACTCTGGTTGAGAGATTGACAATCGATCTCCACGCCTGCCTCCCTGATTGTCGAATAGTTATTGGCGGCCCGCAGGCCGGAGTGCTGGCTGAACGGTTGGATCCAGGCTACTGCACGATTGTAACCGGTGAGATAGAAGCTGTTGGCCTTCAATTTTTTCTTGATCTGGAAAACAATTCTCTTGCTTCCCGTTACCATGGTGCATTTTTTAAAGATTCGGCTTCTCAATATGGATTTCCATATAAAAAGGATGATTTTGATGATCTTCTCAAAAATAAACATATTTATTATGAGAGCTCAAGGGGGTGTCCTTTTTCCTGCTCGTATTGTCTGTCCGCTACTGAAAAAGGTTTATATCATAAAGATCTCGATGTCGTTGAGCGGGAGTTGCTCGAAATACTTCAACATCGTCCCAAAGTACTCAGGTTTATTGATCGAACCTTTAATGACCTGCCCGAAAGAGCACTGGCTATCTGGAAATTTCTGGATGCCCATGGAGATGAGACACTTTTTCATTTTGAAATAGCCCCGGATCGTTTTTCCAAAGAGATGTTTACATTTCTCAAAAACGTTCAACCTGGCCGTTTTCAATTTGAGCTCGGTATTCAATCCACACATGGAAAAACTCTTGAAGCAGTGAACAGGCGGGTGGATCCAGAAGATGCACACAGGACAGTTACGCGGCTCGTGGCAACGAATAATATTCATCTTCATGTGGATCTTATCCTGGGGCTGCCCTTTGAAACGCAGGAGAGTTTTGCGGATTCTTTCAGGGATGTTTTTGCCATGGGAGCGCATTATATTCAGATGGGATTGCTTAAAATTCTCCCCCGTACTCCAATTAGCAGGAAGGCGATAGAGTATGGATATATTCACAGTGAACAGCCACCTTATTCTGTACTCAAAACCGCATGGATGGATCAACCCATTCTGGCTGAACTGTACTGGTTTTCCGAGTGTGTTGAAAAATTTTTAAATAATCGATATTTTGTTTCATTCTGGGCATACCTGCGACAGGGCGACGATGATATGTTTTTCTTCTTTCAACGTGTTCTTGCCGTGTGCCGAAAGAATGGTTTTTTTCGGTTGGCTGCAACCCAGGAATTGATGACCAAGATGTTGATTGAAGTGATTGATGACCGGGATGACAAAGAACTTCTCGTTGAAATCCTTCGTTTTGACTGGCTCAGGTGTGGATTTCGTTTTCTGCCGGATATTCTGCGGGTACCAGTTGGAACGGCTACTTCGGTAGAGATTCGTTCAGCGCTTTATCAATCACTTCCCGCTGAATATGAGGGAGTATATAACAAGAGCAACCGAAATCAGTTTTTCAGGAAATCGTTTTTCCTCAGGTTCTCAAAACAGACACTTGAAGTACTTGGGCTGGAATCATCTTCTGAAATTCCCTGTCTCTGTTTTTTGCCTGAAAAAGAACAGGTTTTGTTTGGATTTAATAAATGTCTGGTTTTGTGACAGGTAAAGGAATAATGGGAAATCTGTTGACCTCCACTGTACTCAGTTTATAGTGGCGAAAGCTTTGTAGTGTCACAAAAAAAAATACAATAAAGGAATAAGGAGAATTCCATGTCGGTGTACAAAATTAAAAAGATAAATAATATTGCCCCGGAAGGGTTGAAGCTGTTCAGTGATAAATTTGAGGTTTCACCCGACGAACAGGATCCTGACGGTATCATTCTCAGGAGTTCTCCACTTGATGTTGACGATTACTCGACATTGCTCGGGGTCGCCAGAGCCGGTGCCGGAACAAATAATATCAATGTCGATAGAGCAACGGAAAGGGGTATCTGCGTATTTAATACTCCTGGTGCCAATGCCAATGCTGTTGTTGATCTGGTATTTCCCATGCTGGGTGTGTGGAAACGTAATATTTACCTTGGGGTGGACTTTTGCAAGTCACTGGCAACAATGGATCCGGATAAGGTGAATGGTGAAGTCGAAGCGAGAAAAGCAGCTTTTAAGGGAGAGGAAATTTCAGGTAAAACCCTTGGTGTGGTCGGCCTGGGACAAATTGGGGTCAGGCTGGCAAATGGTGGAATTCACCGGCATATGAAGGTCAACGGTTTTGATCCGGCTCCTGCCCTTTCGAATATCCATCAGCTTTCTCCGGAGGTACGTATCTGCAGATCACTCGGCGATGCAGTTGGTGAGGCTGATATGGTGAGCCTGCATTTACCGCTTACCGACCAGACACGCAATATCGTAAATAGTGATTTTATTGATCGTATGAAAAAAGGTTCTGTCCTGGTGAACTATTCACGTGGGCCCATAGTTGATGAAGAGGCCGTTATCACTGCTCTGGAGAGTGGATATCTTGAGGCGTACCTCTGTGATTTTCCAACACCAGCCCTTGTTCGGCATAAAAAAGTTCTGACTACTCCGCATCTTGGTGCTTCCACTTCAGAATCTGAAGAAAACTGTGCCACCATGGCAGTTAAAGAAATGTCCAACTACTTAAAATACGGCAATGTTGCGCACAGTGTCAACTTTCCCAATATTGAATCCACACCGTCGGATACAGTGCAGTCCCGGCTAATAGTCATTAATCGTGATGTTCCGGGAATGATAGCCCTGATTTCGAATATTTTTGGTGACCAAAATGTGAATATAGCAAGTTATTTGAACCAGTCTAATGGGAAGGTGGGGTACAATATCATTGATGTTGAAAATGATATTCCGGCCGTAGTTATTGAAACAATAGAAAAAAATCAAGATGTTATTCGAACTCGAAAGATATCTTTTGTTTGAGGGGGTGAAGGAAAATTAGGCAAGGTTAAAATATTTAGACGCCTATGACCCCGTTATCATGTAAAGAGTGGCACGGATGGAGAGTATTCACAGTAAATAAGTATAAAAAATTGTACATTTGGGCCATTGTCTTTGAAATTGTTAAAGAGCATAAGGTCTTATGTTGTCAATAATACGTGATAAAGATAAATTGTTTAAAACTGGCATGTTATGTGCTTGTGTAATCATGCTTTATCTCTTCTCTCTTTTCTCCTGAAAAACCGGGCCCCCCTGCTAGGGCTCGGTTTTTCTTTTTTCCCCTGTTATGAACGCTATGGAACACTCTGTGGAGAAAGATTTACAAGTACTATTTAGAAGATGTGCTGCTTACGATCGATTCGCGATTGGACAAATCGTTGAGGATATGGCTGGATCGCTCGGCCTTTCCGGTCATCGCTGGCATGGGAAGATTGTTTTATTGAAACCTAATCTGATAAGTGCAGGAGGGCCAGGTTTTTCCTGTACCCATGGCGAGTGCATAGCTGGCATTGCATCCTGGTTTATAGACCATGGTGCACGGGTTGTTCTAGGCGATTCTCCAGCTCTTGGCAGTGGGAAAAAAGTATTGGAAAAGCATGGAATTTTTCAACCATTATCAGGCATGGACATTCGGTTTGTGGAATTTACAACTCCTGTTGAAAAAAAACTAGCCTGCGGGGTGAACGTAAATATTGCCAGGGAAGCGCTGGAATGCGATCTTTTTGTGGGCCTGCCGAAAATAAAAGCCCACAACCAGATGTATGTTACCATGGCGCTTAAAAATATTTTTGGTGTAGTTAAAGGGGTGAATAAAGCTATGCTGCACATGGTGCATGGCGGCACACACGATCATTTTGCAAATATCATCCTTGATCTCCAGGAGTTTTTACCAGATCAACTTCACTTTGCCGACGGTATTGAGGTTATGCATGAATCCGGCCCGTTGGATGGCAATTCTCTTTTCCTCGGTTGTCTTGGGGGAGCACGTTCGCCGGTGGCTCTGGACACAGCTTTTCTTGATCTTCTTGAGCTTGAAGCAGAGCGTTGTCCACTTTGGCGGGTTGCCCGTGATCGCTCTATGAGTGGCAGTGCAATTGATGATATTAGATTTCCGGCTCTGCATCCTCGCGATTTCCACGGATCGGGGTTTATTGCACCATCTTCTCTCGATGCTGTTCGCTTTAGTCTGTGGAAGTTTCTGCGGGGAATGTTGAAAAGAGTTCGTTTGAAAGTGGGTGAACGCGATAGCAAACACGGGTAATTCGCAGATGGTTGCGGCCTGTTTACTGCTGCCGTTTACGCAGTCCTTTATTGCAGGAGAGAATCACGATAAAAACAGAGATGAGCAGTGTTCCCCCGCCCCATGTGACAAGAGAGAATATTTCAAAGAAGGTTGACTCGTATCCTTTCACATAGTTTCTCACCAGGCGGTAGGTGGGAAATATCCCCAGCGCCAGAACAATAAGTTCATATCCCATCGCACAAAACAGAAAGAGAATTGCGCCAGGCCCCATTGCTGCTGTTTTGTTCTCCGATTTAAAATCAGCGAAATAGGTGCCAAAGCCAAGGCCCATACCAAGGATAGTCCAGGTAATGACCAGGGCAACAGATAATGATATCCACCACATGGGCCCTGTTATCTGGAGGAATCTGTTGGAAATGGTGATAAGGATGCAGGTCAGAAGGGTAAATGGCAGGCTGTAGAAAAGGAACTTGTACCAGAGATATCTTGCCAGTGAAAGAGGAGAACAGGCTATAAGATAAAAGGCACCTTTTTCGGCGCCAATGGCCGGGTAGACAAAGCGGGTGGCAAGAGAAGCTGCAAGAAATCCTGCAAGGCCGATATTTGCAAAGGAGATGAGGTTGCTGATGTAATCTGCAGGCAAAGGAGAGCGATCAAGTGGTAGAGCTTTGAAATTGTAGAGATAGACGACAACCAGGGCTGCAATCATAAATAGTTGAGACCATTCGTTTGAATCCCTGGTGAATTGTTTGAGTTCTTTGCGAAAAAACCAGGCCCACCGGGAATGGAAGAGTTTTGGTGAGTGAAAAATCCGATGTCCGCCAAATGATTCCTGGGATTTTGAAAAACCGGTAAAGAACAACCTGTCCATGGCCATTTCGCCGAGGAAAAAGAGGACAGGCGGGGTGGTAAGCAGCAGGGCCGTCAGCAGCCAGTCGATTTCTCGATCGAGGAGATAGTCGGTTATAAGATTGGCAGCCCATCCGGCTGGAATCCATGGTCCGGCAGGGGTTGAAATGGCACTGAAATATTCGATGAACTGGCCATATTGATCAGGGTTTACAAGATCTTCAGGGCGCATCATACGAAATATCAAATAGAGGAAAAGACCAAAGCACAAAGAGAGATAGAGGACAATGTCTTTGGTTCGTTTTGCAGGAAAAAGGTAGACTATTCCTATGGTTAAAAGAATGGCAATCGCGGATGCAATAAGTGCAACCGTCGGAATGGAAAAAAGAAGAAGGGGCCAGAAAAATGGCCCGGCATGGAAAACCTGACCGTAGGCTCCAAAAACAGGCAGAGAAAAGATAAGAACCATCCATGAAGTGTTGAGGCTGGTTGTAAAAAACCGCATCAGGAATATTTCACTGTGGGGGATGGGAGCTGCTAGCAGTATTTCATTGTCGCTTGAGAGATAAATGGTCGATACAGCGGAAACCATGGAGGAAAAAATAAGCATGGCAAAGAGCGTAATCCAAAACATCTGAAAGATTTTAAGACTGAGGATTATTCCGAGTTCATTCTGTGCATGGAAATAGCTCAACACCTTGAAAGTACCAAAATAAATAACCAGACAGACTCCACAACCCATGCCCAGAATGGCAAGCGTGCGTGAGGGGAACCGGTTTTCTGGGAAAAACCTGTTGATACCTGTGCGTACCCATGGTTGGAAGAGGCGGAATGTCATGGTGTTATTTCTCTTTTTCTGTGCGAAGGGCCTGGATAATATTGTGGAGTTCAGAGGCACCGGTAAGCTCAAGAAATACATCTTCGAGATTGTTGCTGTTGTCTGTTCCCCTGTCGCGGATTTGAGCCATTGTGCCGTCGGCGATGATGTTGCCACGGACAATTATTCCTACACGATCGCAGAGTTCTTCTGCTATTTCCATGGAATGGGTGGAGAGAAAAACAGAGTGTCCCGACTGTGCCTTGTTTTTAAAGATCTCTTTGACGATTCGCGCGCTTTTGGGATCCAGTCCTACCATCGGTTCATCAACAATTATCAGGGGCTGATTGAGCATGAAAATTGAGGTCATTATGAGTTTTTGACGCATGCCGTGGGAATACCCTTCAATAAGATGATCCTTCCAGTCAATCAGGTCGAACAATTCCAGGTAGTGCAGCGCTTCTTCAAGGGGGGTAGTTCCCAAAACATCGTAGAGACTGTTAATAAAAGAGAGATATTCGTAACCGGTTAATTTCTCATAGAGGTAGGGGCGATCAGGGATATATCCCGTTTTGTTTTTACAGGAGAGAGGGTGCCTGCGGAGATCCTGACCACAGATATGTATTGTGCCTTTTGTTGGCTGCAGGATACCGGCAAGCATTTTGATAGTGGTTGTCTTTCCGGCACCATTTGGACCGAGAAAACCGTAAATTTCACCACTTGCCAGTTCCATGCTGATCGTGTCAACTGCTGTAAAAGCACCAAATATTTTTTCCAGTTGATCTATCTGTAAAACGGGACTTGTCATTGTTTTTTGTTTACCGTCCATGGTTATGGTCTGAGGAGTGGTTCAATTGCCAGTTTGCCAAGCAAACCACCTATTCGCACCTGTTCCTGCATTTCTCCGAGGATAAATCGAATGTGGGTAAGGTCGGCTGGAAATTGGTTTGTGGTTGAATCGACACTGATCCATTTTGAACCAAGGCACACCTCGTTCCAGGCATGATAATAAAAAGCGCCCCGGTTGAGTGTCACGCCTGCTGCAATTCTGGTGGGAATACCTGCTGATCTCGCTAAAGCTGCAAAGAGAACAGCATGTTCGTTACAGTCTCCCTGTTTATTGTTTAAAGTTGTGAGAGCGTCGGGTAGGCCGAGCACTGGCCTTTTGTCGAGGTTTTTATAAATCCAGTCACTTGTTTGTTTGGCTTTTTCCAGTGGGTTGTCGGCACCATCTGTTACCTTTAGAGCAGTTTCTCTAATTTTCGTGTGGTCAGATTGTACATAGGGAGAGGGTAAAAGTGCATCTTCTGCCCGGGGACATATGGCAGCTGATGTTTGTTCCGGGATCTGTTCACCTGTAATTGTCAGAATATTGTTATTAAAAGATTGCCTGCCACCTTCAAGGTCAAGATCAGCTCCTTCTGGCAGAGTGAGACGGTATTGCATTGATTCCTGCGAGATTGTGCCAATTTTTCCCTGTAATTTTACTGCAACAGCCGAAAGGATCTCGTCACCTTGTTGCAGACCATTCAGCGCCTTGAATTTTGGTTCTCTTAAAAAAACAAAACCTGCAGGTGATTCTTCTTTGACAACGACCCCCTGGTCATTGAGCCATGAATTCACTCTGGCACCGGAAAATGATTCTGTAAACCTGTGCAGATTATGAACCCTGCCATTAATGAGCATGGGTTCTTTGCCCTTATATTCGAGGATTGATTCTTTACCGGTGAGTGAAAAGGGATCAAACCATGGAATGCGCTTTTTATCACCTTTTTGTATGCCACTGGTTAAAAGATAGGTACGTCTTGAGGTGGCTAGCATTGGCACTGTTTTAAACTGAATACTATCTTTCACAATATTTGTGCCGGTTGCAAGTTCGTATTGCACCGCCTTTCCGACTACTTTTCCGGTTGCGGTCATTGTGTAAAAAGGTGATTTAAAGGAAAATTCAAAGTCAATTAATCGATTGTCTCCAGTCAAAGTGGCGCGGAGTTGAAGGTCAATACTATGCACAGTATCGGCAATGTTGAGATTCATTTTTGCCTTCTGTTCAAGTAGTTGTGTGTTGTCCGGGCCGGGGTGATAGATGTTGACCACGTAACCTATTTTTTTGTTTTTAAAAAGTATTGCCTGATATTCTTCAGATGTAGCCTGTTCAATCGCCTGCAATTGAGAAACGTCAAGGGTGCCGATAAAAAAATCTCTTTTTAACAGGAGAATAAAGAGGATTGCCCATATGAGGAGAATGGTCAATTTGAGATATGTTCGGGGCTTGAAATTTTTTTTAAACATAAAAATAGTATAGTCATTTATTGAAAAGAGGGGAAGATAGTTTGAAAAGGAAAAACCTGTTAGAGGAGATATACAGTTGATATTGCAAGCTATAGGATCAAATATGTAGTACAGTAGTGTCGCGTCGGCAATATTGTGTTGTTTTGTTGTTGATGGGTCATTGGTGCTAAAATTTAGGTGGACAGGTAATGTATTGTAACAGGAAATCTATAGTTTTAGCTTCGGGATCTCCGAGAAGGCAACACTATCTCAAGGAAATGGGCCTGGTTTTTTCTGTTATTACTTCTTCGGTGGATGAAGTCGTTTGCCGCGATGAAACTCCAGATGATTTCGTTTGCCGTATGGCAAGAGAGAAATCGGCTATACCTGCACAAAAATTCCCGGAATCATGGGTAATCAGTGGAGATACTGTGGTTTGTAGTGGAGCTGAAATCCTCGGTAAACCTGTCGACCGGGAAGATGCAATTAGTATGCTGATGTCTCTTTCCGGGATTGAACACAGGGTTAAGACGGGACTGTGTGTTGCTTGTGTCGCAGAAAATATATCTATTGTCCGGGTTGTCACTACCAAGGTGCTTTTCGCTGAATTTTCCGAAACTACCGCTCGGGCTTATGTGGCATCAGGTGAGTGTTTTGACAAAGCCGGTTCCTATGGTATCCAGGGTAAAGGTGCATTTCTGGTTAAGGCTATTGAAGGTTCCTATTCAAATGTGGTGGGGTTGCCGCTGACAGAATTATTGGATATTCTTATGGAGCATAAGGTCATTAGCGCATGCCAGTGACTACTCTCGTGGGCAACGATTTTTTGATTGCTGATATTTGTCTTTGGTGTGTTGGAGAAAATATAATATACTGTAATTGTAATGTGTTCAATAGAGTTTCCTGTGAAGATGTTGACAGAAGTGGTACCGGTTGAATAGATAGCGTTTCACTGAACAGTTACCTTTTTTAAAGCGATTATGAGGGTTCTTTTGTTGACTACATGACGGACTTTGTCCTGATTAACCTGATGAAATGTGCAATGGTGTGAGATAATGAGCCAGATTGAACAGCGGGGAGAGAGTGTAGATGCGTTAAAGGCATTTAATAATGCAATAGTGACAAGTAGGCTTTATCCGCCGGATGCTCCCCAAGTGGCTAATGCGATCGAGAGAGGGTATAAAAGGGTTAAACTTTATTTGCACGAGAGTGGTGCGCTCAGTTTTACTTTTAGAGAGGGTGATCCTTGCCTGTGCAAAAATGTGTTAGAAAAAGAAGTCCTTTCTTTGTTTCCAAATCTCGTGGTTTATCGTCAGCTCAGACTCCTTGGCCTTGAAACATTGCTGATGATACCTGAAATGGACAGATTTGCCTTTGGACAGATTTTGTCGGTTTTTAATGCCTCTGCCAACAGAATAGAACAGGAAGGAGGGGGGAATGAGTATGTCACCAGTCTTGGTTTAACGGACTATTTTCCCGAAAAACATGAAGAACGTTCTGAACTCGGTGATGTTCTTGAAGATCAGGATGAGCAACATTCCGTAAAACTGGTGAAAGTCCGACCTGATTTTCTGTTTTTTCTCTACGGAAGACCGACAGAGCCAACTGTGCGGGTTGAATTACAAAATCAGTGTAGAAAAAATGACGTCGCCGTAGAAATACTGGCGGCTGGTATTGGCTATCTTCTCCAAAAAATTCGGGAGAAGAAGGTTTTGGGCTCTTCAAATGCCTTTCCGATACTCTTTAAAAGAGTAGAAGAGGTTATCGTCGAGGAGGAACGTGGCAATGTTGCATCAGGGCTTGGACAGTTGCTGTCAGAGAGCCTGAAAGTACCCGCATTGTGTGTGTTGGTGAGTCAGGAATATCCGGATGGTTTTGGCAAATTATTTTTCAACAGCCTGCTGAGTTTTCTATCCCAGGACAGTTTGGCCGGTATTATCGTTATTTTCAGGGAGCAGATTGATAAGACTATTCGGCTGGAAGGCAAAACATCCCGGCAGGTGCAGTTTCTCGGGAAATCGCTGCACCGGTTGATGAAGAGCGAGAAAGGGAAACAATTTTTAGGATCAATAAAAGCCCGTGCAATAATACATGAGGGTGAACTGCAGCGAAAACGAAACCGAATTGAGGCTGGTTTAACGTCTCTGCTGCATGGGAATGATGCTGCTTTGGACAGTGAAGAACTGATTGAATACCTGCCGGTTGTAGTTGAACAGATGATCGAGGGGAAGGGTGAGGAAAATGCAAAAAAAATTCTCAAACGAATGATCAGCGTCTGTTCAAAAAAAGATATCTCCAGTATGCGGCCACTTTGTGCAAGTCTTGTCGCTGTGGCCGACAAACTTGTTGTTGGTGAATATTGGGGTATGCTTGCTGATCTTATTTTTCCGTTAATGGAAATAGTAAGGAATAGCAATGAAAGTGATGCCGTTTTTCAACGGGCAGTGGCCCTTCTCCAACTGCTGATGCAGAAGAGTTGGCAGGGGGCTGAAACCAGAAAAGGCGATGAAATACTGAACCTTTTCTATCAGATACGCTCCGGACAGATTCCAAGAAGTTCTTCCATTAAAGCCACGATTGGTAAAATCCAGGATAAGGGGCTGAAGAGATCCAGTTTACCGGGGTTGCTTCAGGCATACCTGGCACAATCCGATGATCGGGCGTTGGGGTATCGGCTGATATTACAGGGGCCGGTTGTGGCACGTTTTCTTATTGAAACGTTGGTAAATACTGAACAATATAGTGATCGTATAAAGATAATTGATCTGCTCAGCTACAGCGGCAATTTTCTGCCCCCCGTTATAATTGAGCGACTGCCTGCACATATGCCCTGGTATGGCAAACGTAATCTTATTAAATTGCTTGGTGAAACTGGTAGCTCAGAGGATGCCCGGATTGTTCTACCTTATCTGAAGCATGAGGATTTGCGGGTTCAAAGCGAGGCCTTTCTCTGTATTTACAAAATTGGAGGCAGTGCAAGAAAAAATCTTTTGCTTACAGCTCTTGAAGAGTCTTCTGAAATCATGAAAATTCAGATTGTCACCAGTCTGTCAAATATGTGTGATTCAGAGGTGGCAAAGAACCTTGGCGATTTGTTGGCAAAGAGCTCTGATTTCAGTGAAAAGAATCGCCAGGAATTTCTTTTACAACTATTGAAAACTTTAGGAAATTGCCGATGTCAGGAGGCTTTGGGTATTGTTCAGTTATTCCTTGAAACCAGAGGGCAGCGGGCGACAAAAAAAATTCCTCAAACGGTTTGGCATGCGGCAGAAAACGCGCATAAATCTTTGGAGAATGCTCTTCACGAAACACGAAAGCAGCATGCTCAGGCAAATAAGTTGCGGAAAAATGCCATGAAGCAGGTGATGAAGAAAAGCGATGGTTCCATCAAATCTGTGATCAACGCAGGCTCACCCCGGGAAGAGGTGATTCGCAAACTTTTATCCGAGGGAAAAATAAAAACCGCTACTGAAAAACTATTGAATCTTATAGAAAGTGTGTCACGGGAAGGAGAGTTCTTCCGGGCAACTACTTTGCGTCAGTGGCTGGTTGAGATTGATCCCAATGCTTACGGTCAAATAATCCGGGCGGCAGAAATTATCGACAGGGAAAAGGCTGCAGCCATAGATGAAAATCATCTGGAAAAGTGGTGCAGGCTTTACGACGAACTAACCACCGAAGAATTCAACGCCGTATATTACTCACTTGAGAAGACACAATTCAAAAATGAGGAAGTCATTGTTCGTCAGGGTGCAAAACAGATCAATCTGTTTTTTGTTAACTCAGGCAAAGTGAAATTGTTTTACGAGAATGAAGGTCATGAAATTCTCGTGAACACATTGGAGACAGGAGAAATATTTGGTGCCATGACTTTTTTTGAAGCCTCATTATGGACTCTTTCGGCCGCGAGCATAGGCCCAACAGATCTCTTTGTTTTAAAACGTGAACATCTTAAAGCGTGGCGTGAGGATTTTCCCGGACTTGAATCAAAGTTGTATGATTTTTCCAGAGATTTTGAGGCAACCGATGTGTTTCGTTCAAAATCAGCAAATGATCGACGGCAATATGACCGATATCCAATTTCCGGCAGAGTCCCGGCAGTTCTGATTGATAGCGAAGGTAAGAGTATCGGAGTTAGCTCTACGGTTGAGCTTACCGATATCTCGCGGGGTGGTATTTCATATCTGCAGAGGATTTCGCAAAAAGAAAATGCACACTTTCTACTGGGAAGAAAAGCACAGATTTTGTTACCACAGGGACTTAAAGACACGGATATACAGTATGTTGTCGGGGATATTCTGGCGGTCAAGCCCACCTACGCTGTTGAAAACGATTACTCTGTGCATGTACGCTTTAATGAGCCAATCAGTAAAAACCTTGTTTTGGATGTTTCAGTGAGTGTACATCGCTGACAGACACTAAGCTTTATTTTTTGTAGGATATTTCATGACCGACGGTAAGGATCAAATTTCTCGTTTTTATCTTGAGCATCTGAAAGCTGAGTGGCAGGAGGTTGTAAGTATTGATTGCCCGTTCTGCCGCGACCATGGCTATGAAAACCCTGGCCGGATGACAATCTTCTTGAAGCAGGACAGTTTTTTTTACGGATATTTTCGTTGTCACAATAGGTGTGTACCCGGCGGTTTTCCGCTCTGGTTTGCCCATCTGGCCGCTATCCCATTTACTGATGTACCTGGTTATACTACCGATTTAGAAGCTGTTCCCGAACAACCGGAATACCCCATTGATAATATAAATGATGAGATACACGGCTATCGTGATCGAATTATTGATCCTATCTATAGTCTGTTTAAACAGAGCTGTATTACCAAATCGACTCTTACGGAGATGCAGATAGGGTTCAATGGGCGATACCTGGTGTATCCTTATTTTCAGGAAGATGATAACTGCTACTCCGCCCGTTGTGTTTATCCCGATAAAAATGATGATTTTTTCTGGCATGGTCACCAGGATTTCACTGCGGAGCCATACAACCTTTTTAATCGTCGTGATATCCATCATTGCGAAAATGGTGCGCTGTTTGTCTGTGAAGGAGAGAATAACCTTCTCACTTTGAAACAACTCGGATTTCCTGGTGTGGCTGTCTCACACTTCACTGGTTTGGAAAAACTCTCCGCACGACTATTTGATAAAGTGAAAACGGTTTTTATCTGTGCTGTCAATTCCAAGGAATCTGAGACAGCCGCTAAAAATTTGGCATCAAGAATTGGTTACAAAGCACGGATTCTTTCCTGGGATGTAAATGTATCCTCCCATTACAGCCTATGGGATCTTGCAAAGGACTCAGGCAAGTCGTTCGGTCAGAAAATGAGTGAAATGGTGCGGAAATCACGTGCTTTTTCGCCTTTTCATTCCCCTGGCCTTGAGCATGATCTTTTTGTGGATAATTTGCGAAAAGAGCAGAGCGAAGATTATCTTAAACTCTCTTCCGGATTTCCTCTGTTGGATAACGCACTTGGCGGGATACATGGGATAAATGTTGTGGGTGGGGCCCCGAAGGTTGGGAAATCAACATTTATGATCCAGATAGCCACCGAAATGGCTTTAAAGAGAATTCCCGTTCTCTACTATGATTTTGAAAATGGGCGGCAAAAAATATACCAGCGTACGCTCAGCAGGCTCAGTCGACTTGCAACCGATCAGTTCAGCGCACTCGACAATGAAAACAAGCGATCTCGATTTGACGTTGCAAATGAAAAGCTGAAAAATTTGTTGTTTTTTATGAGAGTTATTAATGATCGAAAAGTTACTCCCGAAATCATGCGAAAGCACATCGATTTTATTCGTCATGAAACGAGAAATGAATACACTGTGGTGGTTATTGACAGTCTGCATAAGCTGCCGTTTAACGAGTTTTCAGAGCAACGAACAGGTATCGATGCCTGGTTGCGTCAGCTTGAATCCATTCGCGATGAACTCCATGTTTCATTTCTTGTTATTTCCGAACTTTCCCGGGGAGCGATGGGATCCTATAGAGACGCCCCTCATCTCGGGGTTTTTAAAGGTTCAGGAGATATAGAATATAGTGCTGATAATGCTATGGTTCTTTTTCCCGATCAATCCCAGGATGATGAAGTGGATTTAACAAGCGATTCAGGCAATAGTCTGTGGCTAGTGGCAAGTAGGGAGCACAGCCCCGGGAGAGTTGCCGACTATCGGCTCGATTACCCTTTCTGGGGTTTCACTGAGCATTCCATTTGATAGTCTTTCGGCACAGCACCTTCCCACCCGGACGGGGAGTGTGCTGTGCCGTATAACACCATCATCCTCTGGCAAGGCCTGGTATAAGTGACGGTGGAATTATAAGAACCGGGCAGGGTGCCCGTAGAACGGTTTCGGCAGCTACCGGGCCGAAAGTTCCGTTGGATGTGCTTTCTCCGGCGGTAAGGGGTGTGTGGGTTGAAGTACCCATGATGATGAGATCCATCGCGGCGTTTCTGGCAAGCGTTGAAATTTCTCTGACCACTTCGCCGTCACTGACATTGATGGCATAATTTGTAAAACCTCTTGCTTTCATTTGATCAACATACATCCGGGCTACTTTGTTTTCTGCTTCTTTAATCGCCTGTTCAGTTTGTTTCTCGTCGCTGTTTGAGTTTCCAAGATTGTAATAGATCCATAATTTTGCATCATTTTCTTTTGCCAGTTGCAGGGCGTAGTTGAAAATAAGATTACAATATTCAGTCAGGCAGGTTCCAAAAAGTATTTTTTTATACATTATTTATCTCTCCCTGGAGTTGAATGATTCGCGACATAAATAACACTTTACTGGAGTGAGAATTGCCTGAGGGCAAAGTCTACACTCCAGTTTGTTGCTTTCACAGCAGGGGTCAATTGCCGAGGGTGTCGGCAGTTGCCTCAGCTTTAAGATGTTCTTCCCATTTCTCACCCCAGAGATCAGGAACGGTTTTACCTACCTCAACAACTGATTCCCAATTGATACCAATTTCAGTAAAAATGTTTTTTAGATCTTCTTCACTTTTAGCAAGCCATAGGCAGTAGCGTACGCCTTTTTCTTCGTTGTAATAGGTTCTTATCCATTTACCTACTCCAACACGTGCCAGTTTTCGCCAGTTGGCCTGCACTTCGTCACAATCGATATCAGGGTTGTTATGAACCATCATAAATTGTTTTAGTGTGTCCATGGTGTTCTCCTTTTATCTGGAATGATAGTTTGCTTTCTATTCCCAGCGAATGCGCATTCAATGACTGGAATTACAAGATATGAATCAAGAATTATGCCAGATTCATGATATAGGAATGTATGGTTGTAACAATATGTAATAACGAATAAAATAATAGATGTGCGTTGATCGTATATCTAAAATCTTTGTCTTGACAAAAGGATGATCCGTTACTTATGATGGTAGAGTGACTGTGGTGGCGCTACTGGTGGCGCTGACAAATACAGGAGAAGGTTCGTCTATGCAGAATATTGAACACGAAATATTAAATAACGAATTTGTAAAACTGTTGCTTGAGGCGATAGGAGATGGTGTTTTTATTCTTAACAGGCACGGTAAAATAGTATCGTGGAACCCGGCGATGGAGAAAATTACCGGATATTCAGCCGCACAGGTAATGGGTGAAAGTTGCCAGGTACTCAATTTCAATCAATGTTTTGGCAGGAAATGTCCTTCTGGTATGAGTGACTGCGGTATTTTGAAATTTGGCAAAGTGGTAGCCACAGAATGTATGTTAACCCACAAAAATGGTCGTACACTCTCTGTTTCTAAAAATGTCAGGGTGATTAGAAACAGGGAAAAAGAAATAAGGGACTCGGATAAAATAAAGTATCCCACCCACAATATTAGCAGTTAGCCGGGATATCTACGAACCATTTTTCTAATCCAGTAAAACGAACAAGCTTTTTTTCATAGAA
>CAMZKN010000195.1 GCA_947311315.1 uncultured Desulfobulbaceae bacterium
CTCACCTGATTGTCTGTGATCATTCATGTTCCTCCTTAGAGCAACATGAATAATCTATTCACAATTATCCGGTGAAAATAATTGTCGTCAGGCGGTAATTATAATTGTCGCTGATCACCGAAAACTGCAGATTATAGAAAAGGGGTTATTTCCGTACTATTGGAGTGTTGATTTATCCGGCAAAAATGTAAAGAAAATAAAAAACCCTCTTTCTGAAACTTCAGAAAGAGGGTTGGTTTGGGGTAGAAGAGATTAAACTCATTTTTGTTTGCTGGAACGTTTACGCCCATAACTCACCAGACCAAAAAGGCCGGCACCCATAAGTAGCAGCGTTGAAGGTTCCGGGACTTCATTGGAAATTTCCCGTATCAGCTTTCTGTCAATTGCTTCACCAAACTGGCCAAAACTGTTAACCTGCATGGAAAATGCGTTTGTGCCACCAACAACATTACTATTATAATAACCAAAGACCGAATTGCCCCCTCCAATAACAATGCCGTTTATAGTGTCAATACCATGGCTCAGTGCATAATCACGTCCCACAGTACCACTCAAGCCACTGTTTCTAACTCCATCTCCAGAAACATCAATGACGGATCGAGTTCCTTCAAAACCATTATTGACAAACCGACCAGTTCCCCATTGCAGGGCAGACTGAATTGCTGTAGCACCATTAAAATGTCGAGTTGTTCCACTGATGGCATTGGCAAAGGTATTCGCTGCCGCTTGACTATCAATAAGAGTCCATCCAACAACTTCTGTTTGTTGATTTGATCCAGACCAATAGACAAGATTCACTGCGATACGACTGAAAGCACCTTGATCAATGGCATTCCAGATATTAACATTATGGAATGCATTAGCATACCCCTGTTTCTGCAGGTTAAATTCACTGGTGTTTACACTTCCAGACACATCCACCAACAGTGAAAGCTCCAGATCAACAAGCATTGCATTGGAAAATCCAACTATCGAAAGAGTGAAAAACACGCTGACCAAAAATATAGTAAGTTTTTTCATCTGCTCCTCCTATTATTGAGATGAACAGGCAAGATACCCATACTACACTGTGGTATTCACATTGCGTGCCATACAAATAACTTACTGTAATTTCAGTAGATGTTAAATTAATGCAACTGTTCTTTTTCGCAGGTGTAATATAATCCGACAGCACGTTTCCACTATCACTCCCCCCAACACCTTCAGAAGTTACGCACAACTAACTATTTCTGCGTCATAATTATGTCCAAAAGGTTTTATGGTAGGTCTGAATAAGAAAAACCCGTCTCAAAAGGTGTCGGTTTTTTTTACACATCTTCTGGTTACACATCATCCATCAATATACCAAGTGCTTTTGCCACACCTGCACCATAGGCCTGATCAGCTTTCAGACAATTACCAATATGTCTGATCTTTATCTCTCTGGGGGCGTCTCCCATGGCGCGTGCCGTATTTTCGCAGAGTACCTTCTGTTGTTCAGGACTCATCATCCTAAACAGGTTCCCCGGCTGACTATAATAATCGTCATTATCTTCCCTGTGGTTCCAGTGATCAGCAGCGCCTTCAACAGACAGTGGCGGCTCATCGAAATTCTTATGTTCCTGCCACTCCCCATAGCTGTTTGGTTCATAGCCGAGGGTTCCACCGTAGTTGCCATCCACACGCATTGCTCCATCACGGTGGTAGCCATGGACAGGGCAACGGGCCTGATTCACAGGGATATGACTATGATTTACACCTAACCTGTAACGCTGGGCATCTCCATACGAAAAGAGTCGTCCCTGCAACATTTTATCCGGTGAAAATCCTATTCCCGGTACAATATTGGTCGGATTAAATGCAGCCTGTTCAACCTCTGCAAAATAATTTTCCGGATTCCTGTTGAGTTCCAAAACACCAACATCGATAAGTGGATACTCTTCATGCGGCCAAACCTTGGTCAAATCAAATGGATTAAATGGAAATTTTGCTGCGTCCTTTTCCGGAATAATCTGCATTTTCAAATTCCATTGAGGGAAATTACCTTTTTCAATAGTATCAAACAGGTCTCGCTGATGGCTTTCACGGTCTTTTCCTGTAAGTATCTCAGCCTCTTCATTCGTGAGATTTTTTATACCCTGCTGTGTTTTAAAATGAAATTTTACCCAATAGCGCTCATTGTCGGGACTGATAAAACTGTAGGTATGGCTGCCATAGCCGTTCATATGGCGATATGAAAGCGGTATCCCCCTATCACTCATGGTAATGGCAACCTAGTGCAATGACTCCGGGAGAAGCGTCCAAAAATCCCAGTTGTTGCGGGCACTGCGCATATTTGTTTTAGGGTCTCTTTTTACTGCATGATTAAGATCTGGAAATTTAAGCGGATCTTTTAAAAAAAAGACAGGGGTATTATTACCAACCAGATCCCAATTCCCTTCTTCAGTGTAAAATTTAATGGCAAATCCTCGAATATCACGTTCCGCATCGGCGGCTCCACGTTCTCCGGCAACTGTTGAAAATCTTACGAAAAGATCTGTCTTTTTGCCAATTTCGGAAAAAATTTTTGCCTTGGTGTATTTGCTGATATCGTGGGTTACAGTAAAAGTACCGAATGCACCGGAACCCTTTGCATGCATACGGCGCTCGGGGATAACCTCCCGATCAAAATGGGCAAGTTTTTCTAGAAACCATGTGTCCTGCAGCAGCATTGGACCTCTCGAACCAGCTGTGAGGACGTTCTGATTGTCCTGAACTGGCGCTCCCATACTCGTTGTCAGCATGTTTTTTTTCTTTTTCATATCAGTTCTCCCTGTGTGAAAATTCTCATCAACATTAATTATTTATAGATAACGATTATCCTTAAAAACCCAAAAAAAACTACTCACTGTTCTGGCAATCAGGACAAAGTCCGTAAAAATCGAACCGATGTGCCACTATTTTAAATCCGGTTTCATCCATCATCTTTTGAGAAATTTCTGCAAAATCTTGAAAGGAGGGATCGACAATTGCTCCACACCCTGTACAGATGACATGGGGATGAGGATACGGTTTATTGCCATCATAGCGATTACAAAGATCGCTAAACTCCAGTTCGAGCACCTCTCCCTGTTGTTTAAGCAATGCTAGAGTCTTATAGACAGTGGCCAGGCTCATGGTCGGAAAATTATCAAGCAATTGTGCGTGAATATCCTCTGCAGATGGGTGCTCAAAACTATGCGCTAGAACTTTAAGAACTGCATAACGCTGGGGAGTAACACGATTATCACTCTCTTTTAATCGTGCTATCATCTGCCTTAAGCGTTCATCCGGAGAAACATTTTCGTTCATTCTCTTGCCCTGTCAATCGATAATTATTATTTACGGATAACTATTATCCTTAACGACCAAAAGTCAACCTTTTTTTGTTCAGACCACCCTGACATCCTCTTCCCCTCTTGACAACGATCTCTTTTCCCTTAAAATATTCACAGGCAACACCCACTTTCAACTCAATCGGAGGTATTATGAACAGTAGAAGACAGTTTTTAAAAGGATCGGTTGCAGCAGCATCACTGCTGGCCATAACCAAAATCACACCGGTTCAGGCAGCAGAAAACTCGTTTGCCGGAGTAATCTATACAAAGAAAAACCCTGGGAAATGGGGGAAAAAGGTCGGGTCTCACCTACCGTCAATTCATATTGAGAACGGCCAGGTCAACCTGGTGACAAAGCACCCTATGAGCGCCAAGCATTACATTATCCGTCACACCCTTGTTTTAGAGGATGGAACAGTCGTGGGAGCGAAAACCTTCTATCCGGATACTAAAAAAGCAGCTTCAGAGTATACTCTGCCAGCAGGCTACAAAGGAGTAATCTACGCCACCAGCTTTTGTAATCTGCACGATTTCTGGTTGAACGAGGCTACCGTGTAAACTCACAAAAATAAAGTGACTATCAGAAGCACCATCTTCGTCCGATCTGGACGCCTCATGTACAAAATAGTACACTACGGCGGTCATCCTGAACGAACCTGGGCACTTCTGAGTAGTCACAAAAAACAGGTTAAACGCAGACTCCGAGGTGCTTACTTGCGGTTTCCCGTTACTGCCTGGACCGGGATCATGACAGCACCAAGGCGCTAAGGTATTTTTCATCTACCTCTTTGAAACTGGCAACGATACCGTCAGCTCTATCGAAATTGTTATTTTTGGTAAACATATTGGGGATGGCCACACCATACATGCCTGCATTTTTCGCAGCATTCAGACCATGAACCGAATCTTCAAAAGCCACACATTCATCAGGATGAAGTTGTAGAAAAGATTGTGTTCGTAAATATATTTCTGGATCCGGTTTTTTCTTTTGCACCATATCTCCGCCGATAATAAAAGAAAAATATCCCAAAAGATTATTCATGTCGAGAATAGCCATAATTTCTTTTTTGTGGGACGACGAGGCAACGGCCATTTTCATTTTCTCGTGAAAACGGTTCAGCATTTCTTTTACACCGGGACAAAGTTCAATTTCCGGCAGAAGTTCCATGTAGATGGTCTGTTTTTCCAGTACCAGTTCCGCAACACTTTTTGGGATATTGTGACTTTCAATATGCTCTACAGCAACTTTTTCATTGCTGGTTCCAATAAAACGCAAAAATTCTTCAAAAGAAAAGGAAGGCACCCCATTTTGTAGAAGAGCCTTTTCCCAGGCTCTATAGTGCAGAGTTTCTGAATCTACCAGGGTGCCATCAAGGTCAAAGATAAGTGCTTTGATCATTTTTCTCATGCGCCCTCATGACTTACAAGCTGAATGGGATTTACAGTTACCACCTTTTGATCCACGAATGTCACTTTGATGGCGGGCAATGGAAACAATTGTTTTCAACCCCTTTGTAATTTCGGAAGCTGGTTCCATTGCTTCCAGCTTTTCCACTTCTTCAACAATTGCCACAAAAGCCTGAGCTATTTTTTCTGATGCCAACATAATTATTCTCCTTATTGATTATTTTTTTCCTTAGCTTTGTAGAAGCTCTTATTTGAACGATTCTCCAAAGCAACCATATATGTTATAATCCTGATTCTGGCGAAAGCAAAAATTGATTTGTAAAAGAACGAAGGAGCCACTTCCCCCCATGTTCCAACCCCAATGCCTTCCCATCCTGATTGGCAGCCTGCCTCTCCGTAACCATGTAGAAGCATTACAGTTTATCCTCTCTGCAACACCGGAGATTGTGCTCTGGCCACAATTACCAAAAAATAAAAAAGAAGGAATGGTTCGCCAGTTTCTTTCCGGCTTCCCAGGCCTAGTCGACAAAGGTGACAAATCCTGGATTGAAACAGATTCCCCCCTTTTTGAAAGTGAAATGGCCGCCTTCTATGAAGAGTACATGCGTGTGGAAGATGACCCTGCCTTCCTGCAAATTTCCCGCTTTGGTCTAACAACAGATACGGCCACGGGCTTTTTTACCCTCTGTAATCATCTGAAACAAGAAAACATGTCTCCCCTTACCCTCAAAGGTCAGATTACCGGCCCGGTCACCAGCGGAATAGGGATCAAAGACCACAATGGCAGATCAATTTTTTATGATGATAATCTACGCGACATACTGGTTAAACTGCTCTCACTCAAGGCAAAATGGCAGTTAGCCGAACTGAAAAAATTTACCAGCACAATCCCACCCATTATTTTCATCGATGAACCCGGTCTGGTAAGCTTTGGCTCCAGTGGTTTCAGCGGTGTTTCCGAACAACTGGCTTCCGAGACCGTAGCCGAAGTGATTAACGCAATCAAAGATGCCGGTGGCCTTCCGGGCGTGCATATATGTGCCAATGGCGACTGGGGCCCGGCACTCTCCTCATCCACCGACATTATCAGCTTTGACGCCTATTTTTATTTTGATAATTTTATCCTCTACAGGGAACAACTCATCAATTTTCTCAATCGAGGCGGTATTCTTGCCTGGGGGATCGTTCCCACCGGAGATCCCATTGTGGTTGAAAAAGAATCGGTTGACTCTCTTTTTAACAAATGGAAAACACAATTGAATACTCTCACAACCTTTGGTTTCAGCAAAAAACAGCTTATGCAACAGACTCTCATCGCTCCTTCATGTGGTACAGGGTCACTGCCCATTGAACGTGCGAAAAAGGTTCTATCCATGACCCATGATCTGTCACAACTGGTACGAAATTATCTTTCATGCCTGTAACTATTGGAAAAATTAACCTCATTTACCAGGAGAATAATTCATGACCGAAAATCTCATTATTAAAACCGCATCCGCCTATTCTTATCCACTTCTCATTAACCCAACTTTAAAATCGTAAAATAAAAAATTGTGTGTTTACTGATAGTTACTGAGTGTCCAGTTTGCAGTTTGGCACTACATCTTTACTTTTGTTTGAATAATC
>CAMZKN010000196.1 GCA_947311315.1 uncultured Desulfobulbaceae bacterium
GTGGCAAATACAACGAAACACAAAAACAACTCACTTCAATAAAAGCTATGTATGGCCTTCCACTGGTTAAAGATTTTCGTAAGATGCTATGCGACGGTTAGAATGGACTTTACCAACACTTTTGGAGAAGTTACCAGACAAAGCTTTAACGCACTGATAATCCTTGAAAAACAGTTAAAGAAAGAACTTACTGCCAACGCAGAATCAATAATCTCAAAAACCAAAATGTATACTAATATTGTTATGGCTGTATTTGTTTTGGGTATAACAATATTCACAATGCTGCTTACCCGTAGTATCCGCAAAAACATAAGTACTGCAGTTAAAGCCATGAAAGACGTTGCTGAAGGTGATGCGGATCTTACCAAACGTCTGGATGTCACCAGGCATGATGAAATTGGTGAACTGTCGAAATATTTCAATGTGTTTTTAGACAAACTGCAGAAAATGGTTAGTTTAATTAAAGATAATGCGCATACCATCGATACAGTTTCAAAAGACTTCTCTAACGTGGCGATACAAGTTTCGAGCAGTTCAGACGAAACCTCAAACCGTTCAGATATGGTTGCCACTTCCGCAGACAAAATGAATTGTAATATCAACACCATTGTAGCAACAATGGATGAGTCTTCCTCGAATATTAATATGGTTGCAGCTGCTGCTGACGAAATGTCTTCAACAATAAATGATATCTCGAAGAATGCAGAAAAAGCACAAACTATATCCAATCAGGCTGTTGAAAAAGCAGGTGAAGTGTCTGTGAAAATGGAAGGTCTTGGACAAGCCGCCATAGGGATTGGAAAAGTTCTTGAAACCATTACTGAGATATCCGAGCAAGTAAACCTGCTGGCACTAAATGCCACCATTGAAGCGGCAAGAGCCGGTGAGGCAGGGAAGGGGTTTGCGGTTGTTGCAAACGAAATTAAGGATCTTGCAAAGCAGACATCAGAAGCGGCGTCGGAAATCAGAGGGAAAGTGGAAGCCATTCAAGCCAGTACCGATGATAATATAGCAGGCATCGAGGAGACATCCGGAGTGATCAATGAAATCAACGGACTGATCGATTTTATAGCCGGTGCCGTCAACGAACAATCACGGGCTACTCGAGAGATTGCCTCTAACATAATCCAGGCCTCAGAGGGGATTAATGAGGTAAATAATACTGTAAACCAAAGTGCTTCTGCTGCCGAAGAAATAACTCAGGATATAGCCGTAGTGAGCCAATCTGCAAAAAGTCTTGCAAATAATAGTAGTCAATTAAAGAAAAATGCAGAACATCTGTCTAAAATGGCAGTACAGTTAAATTCTGTGGTTGGCAATTTCAAAGTATAGGAGCCTTCATTCTCCTCCCCAAATACCTCTATTTTTTTGATCTCAGTGGGACAGTATCTGCATCAAAGAGTCAGAACAGCCTAATTTTACTCGTTATCCAGAATAAGACTTTCACGCTTGATCGAATATATCAAACCTGCTATATTCTCTCGCTGTTTCAGATGATATATCATGGCGGTCACGGCTACCCGCCTTATCAAAACCGATGGTTTACGTCTGTACTTCGTAAGTAGCCTCTTCACGTTCTCACGCCCAAAAACGTCTGAACACTGTCAACCGAGGTTCTTTATGACTGTAATAAACCAAACGTTTTTATCTTTTTCCAACGAGTCTCTCTGGCTCATCCTTCTTGTTGCAAATTTCATTTCAATTCTTTGTGCCTACCGTTTTTTTGGTAAAACAGGACTCTATATATGGATACCAATTGCAACAATTCTTGCAAATATCCAGGTACTGAAGATGGTTGACCTTATCTCGGTTGGGGTAACTCTTGGTAATATTACCTACGCCTCCTCGTTTCTGGTAACAGATATCCTTTCTGAAAATCATGGCAAAAAGGATGCACAAAAAGCGGTCTTTATCGGCTTTTTCTCTCTTATCACCACAGTTATTATCATGAATATCGCCCTGGCATTCAAACCCAACGAATTTGATTTTATCCAAGACAGTCTCAAAAATATTTTTGCGCTACTGCCACGAATTGCTTTTGCATCTCTGGTTGCCTATGGCATTTCTCAGCTCCACGATGTGTGGGCATATTCATTTTGGAAAGAGCGTATCCCAGGAACAAAAGCCCTCTGGCTCAGAAACAATGCCAGTACAATGGTCAGTCAACTGCTCGATTCTGTTATTTTCACATCCATAGCCTTCTGGGGCTTATTGCCAACAGATGAATTTCTGCAGATCCTGGCAACGACATATATACTCAAGTGGATTGTTGCCGCAATCGACACACCTTTTCTCTACCTTGCTAAATTCATGTACCAGCGATCATGGATCAGCGAAGAATAGCACAACAAAAAACAGCCTGTCTCCCTCAAGGGAAACAGGCTGTTTTTTAATATTTCCAGGTAACTGCTCACAGGCCCACCATCTTCGCACGGCCACATATGCCGGTATAGAGGGGCTATAACGGGCAAATGTGCCTGCACGAATATGGAGCCCCTGTGAGCAGTTACA
>CAMZKN010000197.1 GCA_947311315.1 uncultured Desulfobulbaceae bacterium
GAATGTTTTTGGTGAGTTGATCGAATGTGCTTTTCATGCTTCCCATCATACAAGGGCAGGGGTTCGAACGCACGCTTTATTTTACCAACACTTTTGGAGAAGTTACGATAAACCGCTACAAGCCTCTTGAATAATAGTCTTTTTACTGTATTATAAAAAGCTTCCCATGCCAGTTGTAATGGTTTGGGAAGCTTTTTTTGTTGTGCTGCATGTATTTATTGGAAATATGTGGTAAATTTCACCATATAGTAACACTTCTCAAGTCGATTGTTGACTTGGGTAAAAAAAATGTCAGAATTTTTCTTTTTTAAACTGTACGTATCTCTTTTATCTTTAGATGGACGAAAATATGGCCTCACGTAGCACAGGAACAAAGCGAATATCTTCGATGAAACGAACAGTTAAAGATCAATCTGGAGCTGGGAAACTCAAGATTGGTGAACTGCTCAGTAAGGCGGGCTATATTACACCCAGTCAGCTTGAAACTGCGAAAAAGATCTTAAAAAAAAGTGATAGCAGGCTCAGCTCAATTCTTCGTCAACTCGATTTCATCGACGAAAATACTGTCGTTAATTTTCTTAGCAGGCAACACAATTATCCAGCTGTCGTTATTGCTAAAGAGCCTCCTGCTGAAGACGCTCTTAAACTTCTTTCTTATGAAAATGCCAAGAAATATTTTGCATTACCTTTAAGAAAGGCAGGGAATACGCTGCAGGTTACCATGGTTGAACCGACTGATTCCATGGCTGTTGAAGAGCTGCAGGATCTCGTAAAAATGGAATTGTCGGTTTGTGTTTCCAGCGAATATGACCTGGTTGAGGCGTATAAAAAATATTATAAGATTGATGAAAAAGAGGCAAAATCATTTTTTGATGGTCAGGAAGATGTTGACGATGACATTGAAGTTACTGAAGTTGATGATTTTGGCTCGATAGTTGCTGAAGCTGCAGATGATTTTGAAATAGAAACGGCCGAAGAAGAAGATATTGGCGATCAGTTTGCAGCATCAGATGCACCAATAATAAAACTGGTCAATGGGGTTTTGATAAAAGCAGTGCAGGACGGTGTCTCTGATATCCATATTGAACCATATGAAAAAACCATGCAGGTCAGGTATAGAAAAGATGGTTCTCTTTTTAAATCAATGAATCTTCCCCTGACTATTAAAAATGCTCTGGTGGCCAGAATGAAAATCCTGGCTGGTCTCGACATTACAGAGAGAAGAGTTCCGCAGGATGGTAGAATTAAAATGCGCATGGGCAGAAACCGTTCTGTGGATTTTCGTGTTTCCTCTCTACCCACTCTTTTTGGTGAATCAGTTGTCTTACGTATTCTAGACAAAAGCTCCCTCAATGTCGATTTGACCCAACTCGGATTTGAAGTATCGACATTTGATATGTTGAAAAGGTGTCTGAAGCGTCCCCAGGGCTTACTGCTGGTAACGGGTCCGACCGGTTCCGGCAAAACAGTAACATTGTATTCTGCGCTCAACTCAATGAACAGCGAAGATATAAAAATACTGACAGCAGAAGATCCTGTCGAATTTAACTTTAAAGGTATAAATCAGGTCAACGTTCACACCGAAGTTGGTATGACCTTTGCAGCTGCACTGAAAGCCTTTTTGCGACAGGATCCTGATATAATCATGGTGGGTGAAATTCGTGACATTGATACGGCAGAAATCGCAATAAAAGCAGCTATGACCGGCCATCTTGTTTTTTCCACCCTGCATACTAACGATAGCGCCGCAACTATTGCCCGGTTGGTTGATATTGGAATCCCGTCGTACATGCTGGCATCGTCTGTAACCATGGTTCTTTCACAGCGCCTGGGTAGACGGCTCTGCAGTAAATGCAAGAAAGTTGTTCACTACGAGCCAGAGGAACTCCTTAAAGCTGGTTTTAAGGAAGATGAACTCGAAGAGCTTGAAATTTATGGGCCGAGTGGATGTTCCGACTGTAACGGTCTTGGGTACAGAGGGCGGGTTGGTTTCTTTGAATTAATGGAAGTGACCGATGAAGTTGCAAAAGCTATAAGTGCTGAGGTTCCTGAAGATCATTTGCGCAAGGTAGCCGTTCAGGAAGGAATGACTCCTTTGCGAAATGCTGCACTGCAGAAGGTTCGTGAGGGAATAACCAGCGTAGAAGAGGCTCTAAAGAGAACCGTTGCACACAAGGATAGTCTTCCGGCTTATCTGGTGAATCCTGACGTTGAACAATATGAAGATGGTGATACCATAATCCGTGAAGGGAATAAGGATATTGATTTTTTTAAACTTATTCGGGGTGGACTAACCGTTATAAAAGGTGGAAAAAAAATAGCTGAACTTACCGAACCAGGAGAATATTTTGGTGAGATGGCCGCGATTACCGGAGAGAGACGTACGGCATCAATTATTTCACAGGGGAGATCAACAATCAAGCGATATCCTGGTGATAAATTAGATGAAATTATTGAAAAATATCCTGATGTCTCCGGACACCTTTTTAAGTCCATGACCGTCAGATTGCAAAAATCCAACCAGATTATTGTGAAATTAGCTGGTGGGGGGCGTAGACCTCCTCCAGGGAAAGCGCCTGCTCAACGATAAGAATCATCTGACATTCCACTATTAGCCCCGCACTTTTCAATGGAAAAAAGAGAAGAAAAAGTTCTTCGTATAGCAGCTTTATTCGATGGACGTCCCGGCCATGAAAAGCAGACGAGGGGCGTTATCCACGCACTCCAGAGAATTACCTCCGTGTCGGTTGTCTCTTTGTCTATAACTCGATTGAGTGTGTTACAATCTATTGCCAATACGTGTAGAGTTTTACTGCCTAGTTCTGGAATAAAGCATGGCGATGTGAAAAACTGTGACCTTCTCATTGGTACAGGAAGTCAGACGCATCTCTCTCTCTTGCTCTATAAAAAGCAATATCGTATTCCTGCTGTTACCTGCATGTTGCCACCCAACTATCTCCGATCCTCTTTTGATATCTGTTTTGTGCCAATACATGATGGTATAGAGCAGAAGGCGAATGTCTTTGTGACGGCAGGAGCGCCAAATTGCTCGATTAATTACGGCATGCACAAACCTGAGTGTGGACTGATTCTTCTTGGTGGCATCGATGAAAAGAGCCATTTTTGGCATGATGATACTATAGTGAGCAAAGTACGAAAAGTTATAGAAAGGGAACCTAATGTGCATTGGACAATCAGCTCCTCGCCACGTACACCTGAGAAAACTATTCAAAAAATAAAAAAAATTGATGAACTTTATAACAATTGTTCATTTTTTCATTATAAAGAGACCAAAAAAGGCTGGGTCGAAGAACAATATAACAAAAGTACTTTCGTATGGGTGACTTCTGATTCAATATCTATGATTTATGAAGCCCTTACTGCAGGGTGTACAGTCGGACTTTTTCCAATGGCGTGGAAAAAGTCAGGAAATAAATTTCAAAAAAATGAAACGATGCTTTTTGATAAAAACATGACTCTTTCATTTGCAATGTGGGAACAAAATGGTCTTTATTTGAACCAACAGCAAAACATTAATGAAGCACAGCGCTGTGCAGAACATATACTGGAAACATTGTGGCAAAAAAACTGACAGTAGTTCAACTGCTCCCTGAGCTTGATGAAGGTGGTGTTGAGGGAGAGACTCTTGATCTTGCAATATATTTGGCAAAACAGGGTTACAGATCAATTGTTATCTCCGGTGGAGGCAGACTTGTTCCTCTACTGGAAAAAGCGGGTTGCATCCATGTGCACTGGCCATGTATTGGTGAAAAAAGCTATCGCTGTCTTCGTTATATTTTCAAATTGAAGAATTTTCTTGCCGCTGAAAAAGTTGATATCCTTCACCTCCGATCAAGATTGCCAGCCTGGGTTGGTTATTTTGCCTGGAAAATGATGCCAAAGGGGAAAAAGCCATCATTGATAAGCACATTTCACGGCTTTTATTCTGTTAACTCCTACTCTTGTATTATGACCAGGGGTGAAAGGGTCGTTGCAGTATCAGAAACAATAAAAAAGCATATTCTTGAGAACTATAAAGTTGATGAAAGTAAAATATCTTTGATTCATGGTGGGTTTGATACTTCTGAGTTTTCTCCCGCCTCTGTTTCTTCAGATCGAATAAACCTTTTACGGCAAAAATGGCTTGAAGGGTATCAAGACACCCCCGTTATTATACTTCCAGGACGACTTACCCAGTGGAAAGGACAGGATCTGTTGATAGATAGCCTGGCCCGAATTAAAAGCCATAATTTTGTTGCGTTACTAATTGGTGATATTGGTGAGAATCCATCTTTTACTCGTAAGTTACGTGAACGTATACAAATAAACGGCCTTAAGAAAAAAGTTCTTTTGGTTGGACATTGTAGTGATATGCCTGCAGCATTATTGCTTGCAGATGTCGTTGTATCTGCCTCTTCCAGTCAACCTGAAGCTTTTGGTAAAGTTGCCATTGAGGCAATGGCCATGGGAAAACCGATTATTGCGACGGCACACGGTGGTAGTCTTGAAACTGTTTTGCATAAAAAAACAGGATGGCTTGTGCCCCCGGGAAATTCCCCAAAAATGGCATCGGTAATTCAAAATGCGTTGGAAGATTTGGGAAACGCACAGTTACTTGGACAGCAGGGGCTTGAGTGGGTCAACAGTCAATTCACTGCTGAGAGCATGTGTCAAAAGACTATTGCTCTGTATCATAAAGCTTATGAAGAAACTGTGGCAAGATCTGCTCTCCCTTCTCTATCTGTAATGCAGTTGTTACCGGAATTAAATAGTGGTGGCGTGGAAAGAGGGACTCTGGAAATGGGCCAATATCTTGCACAACATGGTTTTACTTCAATTGTCGTCTCGGCAGGTGGTAGACTGGTTGAGCAACTTGTAGAAGAAGGCAGTGAACATTACGAAAAACCAATCGGATCAAAATCTCCTGTTTCGCTTCTCTATCTTTGGTCATTGAGGCGCCTCATAAAAAAGAAAAAAGTTAATATTCTTCACCTGCGATCCCGGATGCCTGCTTGGATAGGATACGTTGTCTGGAAAATGCTTTTGCCCGGATCCCGACCAATATTGGTCACCACATTTCACGGTTTCTACTCCGTAAATGCATATAGTGGTATTATGGCAAAAGGAGAGGGTGTTATTGCAATATCAAACAGCATCAAAAAACATATCTATGATAATTATGATCGTGAGCACAATGTTCGATTAATTTTCAGAGGTGTCGATTCAGATTATTTCAATATAGAAAGTGTTTCTCAAGAACGATTGACCCATTTATCAAAGAGCTGGGGCATTGATTCCCGAAAACCTGTATTAATGCTCCCCGGTCGATTGACACGCCTGAAAGGGCAGAAAATATTTTTAAAAAGCCTTCTGCTTGTAAAAAACAGCAATTACCAGGCCCTTCTTGTTGGAGATATAGAAGAGAATCAAAACTATGTGGCAGAACTAAAAAAATTCATATTTGAAAACAACCTTTCAGAGAGAGTCAGATTTGTTGGACATTGTACCGATATGCCGGCTTCATTTCTTCTGGCCGATATCGTGCTTTCCACTTCATCACTTGAACCAGAAGCCTTTGGGCGGACCTCGGTGGAAGCGATGGCTATGGGTAAACCTGTCATAGCAACAGCGCATGGCGGAAGTCTGGAGACGATAGTTCCCGGTGTAACTGGTTGGCTGGTGAAACCGTCTGACCCTAAAAGTCTAGCCGCTGCGATAGATGAAGCTCTTGAAATGAAGGAGGAGGAATTAGTAAAGCTGGGCGTAAATGGCATGGAAAGAGTACAGCAGAACTTCACCGCCAAAAGCATGTGCGAAAAGACAGTTTTGTTCTACGAAGAATTGCTCAAGGAACGATCAAGCTCCTGAGAATTAAACCTGTTCCAGGTTGCGTTTGAAAAAATCGCATTCTTTTGGGGAGAGATCGAATTGTACCTCAACTTTCTGCAAAAGCTGAGAACGTGATTTCTCAGGATGTTTTAACAGTAGTTCAGAAAATTCTCTGAGTGCTTTTTGAAGTTTATCTCCCGGCGGGTGAATTGTGCTTTTTGGCATGGGCTACCACCTTGGTAATTAGTAATATGTTTATCTTCGCGAGGTTACCGGCTGTAAAATAACACCTGAAAGTGGCGGAATGGCAATGGTAGTATGAAATGGTGCCTGTGCATGGGGGGGAACCATGGCTTTATATATTTTCCCAGCTCTGTTGGTTGAACCGCCATAAATATTACTGTCAGAACAGAACAACTCTTTATACTCACAGTGTTTTGGCAGGCCAATTGTATAGTTATGGTGTGTTTGTGGGGTAAAATTTAAGATACAGACGAGATGGTCATCTTTATTTTTTGCATACCTGGTGTACGATATGATTGAATTATTTCTGTCCTCCAGATCCAGCCAGCCAAAGCCTTCATCTGAAAAATCAAGCTCCCACAGAGAAGGATTGCTTTTATACATTGTGTTAAGATCGGAAACAAAAGTAAGAAGTTGCCGGTGATAGCCTTCCTTTTCTAAAAGGTGCCAATCTAAACTTTGCTTACAGTACCATTCTGCACTCTGTCCAAATTCTCCCCCCATAAAAAGAAGTTTTTTGCCGGGGTGCATCCACATGGAAAGTAGCATTAACCTTAGTCCTGCAAATTTTTGCCAAATATCACCTGGCATTTTATCAATAAGAGAACGCTTGCCGTGAACAACTTCATCGTGAGACAGTGGCAGGATAAAATTTTCGGAAAAAGCGTACATCATCGAAAAAGTAAGGGCGTTATGGTGATATTTTCGATAGAGAGGGTCTTTGGAAAAATAGTCCAGGGTGTCGTTCATCCATCCCATATTCCACTTAAATCCATATCCTAATCCACCTTGGTCTGCAGGTTTTGACACACCATAGAAACTTGTTGATTCTTCAGCGATCATGAGGGTATTTGGAAATTCATTATAGAGTATTGAGTTGAGATGTCGAATAAACTCTATGGCTTCAAGGTTCTCCCTTCCTCCGTAACAATTAGGCAACCATTCACCTTCTTTTCGAGAATAGTCAAGATAGAGCATAGAGGCAACTGCATCAACCCTTAAACCGTCAATGTGGTATTTTTCAATCCAGAAAAGAGCGTTAGCTATCAGATAGTTACTCACCTCGTTTCTGCCATAATTATATATTAATGTACCCCATTCCGGATGTTCACCTCTTCGGTGATCCTCGTGCTCGTAAAGCGCAGTCCCATCAAAAGAGGCAAGACTGTGTGCATCTTTGGGAAAATGTGCTGGAACCCAGTCAAGTATGACGCCTAGATTATTGAGATGACATTGATCGACAAAATAGACAAATTCTTCAGGGGTACCATATCTACTGGTAACACTATATGGTGCAGTCACCTGATATCCCCAGGATTCATCAAGAGGATGTTCCATTATCGGCATCAGCTCAATATGAGTAAAGCCAAGATTTTTGACATAAGGAATGAGTTCTTTTGCAAGTTCCCTGTATGTGAGAAAACGATCAGGGGAAGAAGGGTCGCGACGCCATGAACCGGGATGGATTTCATAAATTGCCATGGCTTTGTCATAAGGAGAGGTGTTTTGCTTTTCCTGCTGCCACTCATCATCGTGCCATTCAAAAGTATTTATTTCCTGGGTAATGGAAGCAGTGTTTGGGCGAAGCTCCCCATAAAACTGGAAAGGATCAGATTTTTCCAGAATAGCATGATGTTTTGTTTTAATGCTGAATTTATAGATTTCCCCTGGAGGAAACTGGGGAATAAAGAGTTCCCAGATACCAGAGTCTCCAATACTTTTCATCTGGTGGACTCGATCATCCCATGCATTAAAAGTACTAATTATTGAAAGAGATTGTGCATTAGGAGCCCATACCCTGAACAATGTACCCTTAATATTATTAAGGGTTTTCGGGTGAGCTCCGAGGTGGTTATACAGTTTGTAATTGCGTCCGGCATTAAAAAGGAAACGATCCTGTTCACTCAGTTGAGTATTAAACCTGAATGGGTCATTGATTTTTACTACTGAATTGTCGTGGTAGTGAATCTCATATTGATAACTAAATGGATCGAGTTGCGGATCATTGAGTTGATCTGCAACAAGAGTAACAGCAAATAATCCCTCACTGTGAATACGATCCATTGCAAATAATTCATTTTTAAAAGCTACATTTACAGATTTTGCAGAAGGCTGATATGTTCTGAGAATAACGTCCCCTTTCTTTGGGGTATCAAAATGGGCGCCAAGGTATTGGGACGGGTCGTGGTGGCACCGGGATATTATTTTGTCTATATGCGTTTTCACAGAAACCTTGTAAATAAGTTGATTTTAAAAAAGTAGTACTGGTAAATTTTCTTTAATTCTATGATATAAGGTTGCATTTGTCATGGTCAATTATTCATTTCATGCAGATGATTGTAAAAAGAGATAATTTTAATGGCAGAATCAGGGTGATTTAACCCTAACCCAGTTCTTATACAACTTTAAAAGGTTACATTTACAATTGGACATATTGCTCAAAATAAGATACAGTTAATTGACCTGTAAATCTTCTTGTGAGATATC
>CAMZKN010000198.1 GCA_947311315.1 uncultured Desulfobulbaceae bacterium
ATGGTTTCTCCTACCTCAATTATACAACCATTTTGGTTAGGCTTGAAGTTTCATTTTGAACTTCGGCTGAGGTGCCTTTTATATGATTATCAAGTCTCACTTTAGCATATTTCCGGTTACTGTTGCATAAGTGTTTGAAAAATAACATACTATGATTCGTTGTAAACATTTACAAAATGAAATCCGTGTTGCTGGTTCGAAGATTTTTCCCAAGCGCAGATCAAGTAGAAGGATTAACTGTTTCAGTACCCATAGGGCATGTGAAGGATAAAAAAACATTAGAGTATCGGTAAAAGCCCAAATAATTTTTGATTTTCAATAGCCGAGTGGATATCTTCTGCTTTGAAAATTAAAGAGGGTTTTTGGGGTGGTGATTCAAAAAGCCCATAACAGGTATAGCTTATGGAGGTAAGGCAGGTGGATTTTAAAGAACTTCTTGAATCAAGCTGGCATCGTACAATAGGTAGTATTGGCCCTCTTTTGTTAAGTACTTTTACCATGGTTCTGGTCAGTGTATGCAGTTTTGGAATACTGGCCCCTGTAGCCATGGCAGGATATACTCAGTCGCTGCTTCGGATGGTTAAAGAAGACAGGGAACCCAAAGTAGGTGATCTCTTTTCAGAAATGCGATTGTTTTTGCCGTTGTTTGTGTTTTTCCTGCTGACGACTATAATAGTGGTGATTGGTTTTGTGATGCTGGTATTATCCGGTATTGTCGTCGGTATCTTTCTCACGTTTGCTGTTTTTTATTTACTGCCGCTCATGACTGATAAGCGTCTTGGATTGATTGATGCTCTTAAAGAATCCTGGGCCATGGCAATGGCACATCCTGTTTCTGACCATATTATTGTGGTAATATTATTTCTTGTGCTTACTTCTCTTGGTTCGTCTTTACCTTTTGCATTTTTGATAACTCAGCCAATTGCTACTTTTGTGCTCCTTGGCGCCTATTTGGAAAGAGACGTTGAGGCTGCAGGTAGGTCTGTTAGTACGCCGCCACCACCACCGCCAGCTGATTGAAGGAAGGTGGTGATCATTTTTAATCTTTATTTTGAAGCCCGGGTATTTCTTAGAGGGAAGGAGTTGGTATGGCCGTGAAGTGGAACGAATTGAACCAGATAGTAGTTGATTATATGCAGGAAGGTCAATTCCAGCAGGCCATGGAACCTGCTCTTAAAGCCGTTGATGTTGCAGAAAAGGAGCACGGAAAAAATCATCCTGCCCTTGCAGTTTCACTCAATAACCTAGGTGAACTACACCATTTAACTGGAAACTATAAAGAGGCTGAAAGGCTTTTCCTGCAATCTCTTGAGATAAGTGAGAGTGCACATGGCGAGTTCTCAACGGAAGTTGCCGATACTTTGGTTAATCTAACCGAATTGTATATGAGTGAGAAACGTTTTCCGGATGCGGAGTCTTCTCTTAAGAGGGTTGTTGTTATTTGCAAGAAAAATGCGCCGGACGATGATCGCATTTTGCCTCCTGTGCTTGATACGCTGGCCACAATCTACCTGGGACTTGGCAAGCCGGATCAGGCAAGAAAGCAGCTTAAAGAGGCACTTTCCCTGATTGAGAAAAAGCGGGGAAGTGATGATCCGGATCTTTGTCCTTTTCTTAAGAGTCTTTCGGTTATTGATAGACAGGAAGGGAAGATAGAAGAGGCTGAGCAACTCCTGCGCAGGGCGCTGGTTATCTATGAAAATACTCTTGGCCCAGATCATCCTGATTTTGCAGGCATTCTCAGTCATCTTGCAGAAATTTATCTTGCACAAAGTCTGCTACCTGCAGCAGAGCCACTTTTAAAGCAGGCAATAGAGATTTTTAAAGGTTCTTTGCCACCTGATCACCCGGAGATTGGCGCTGCCCTTGACAGGTTGGCCGCTTTGTATGGCGCAACCGGTAAAATGGATAAGGCTGAAGCTCTTTTAAAGGAAGCGATGGAAATATTTACATCGTCTTTAGGAGAAGAACACCCGGCTCTTGCTGAAGTACAGAACAGTTTGGCTGAAATATGGATTAATTCGGAGAGGGCAAATGAGGCCTTGCCGCTACTTGAGAAGTCGCTCGCAACGCGAGAAAAAAATCTTGGAGATAAGCATCCGGCCGTGGGGCAATCATTAAATAACCTGGGCGTTGTCCATAATACTCGTGGTGAAAAAACACTTGCACTAAAACAACATAAGCGGGCACTTGAGGTGCGGCAGGCTGCCTTTGGTGAGGATCATCCTGCCACGACCCAGTCCCTTGAAAATATGGCTGCCATTTACCGGGAGCAGGGTAAGCCGGTTGAAGCTGAAAAGATGCTGAGCCGTTCTCTTGCTATTTGGGAAAAGGCTGAAGGTGCGGCGCATCCGGCAACTGCTCAGAGTTATCATAATCTTGCAACTCTGTATGTGGAGTCCGGAAAATATAATGAAGCTGAAAAAGCGCTTCTTATGGCGAGAAAGATTCTTGAGAAAAACCCGGGGTCAAACACAATGCATCTGGTAACTGTGTTTGAAACGCTGTCCGTGCTCTATCATAAAATGGATAAGATGGAAGAGAGTCGTGAGTATGCGGCCCGTGTTCATAAAATACGTAAACCGGAACATATGCAGAGACCACAGTAGTTACAGTTCAGAGGTAATAAAAACATAGAGTTATAAATTCCGTGAGTAGTTACAAAAGGACAATACAATGCAATTGCTAGCCCTGAGTGGAAGTTTGAGGAAAGAATCTTTTAACACCAAACTGTTGCATGCAGCCGGAGAATGTCTGCCGGAAGATGTCAGATTTGTTTTTGCAGATTGTGCAGGTGTTCCGTTGTATAACAGTGATATCGATAAAGAAATTAAGCCGGAACCGGTTGCAAAGATTCTTCAGGCTATTGTTGACTGCGATGGTATTCTCATCGCTACACCGGAATATAACTATTCCATTCCCGGTGTACTTAAAAACACAATTGATTGGGTTTCCAGGCCGGCGTATAAATCAGTTCTTGTTGGCAAACCCACGGGGATATTGAGTGCTGCCAAGGGGCCTGTGGGTGGTGCTCAATCACAGGGGCATCTTCGGCAGGTTTTTTCAGCGACTCTTACTCCTGTGGTGCCTTCTCCACCATTTTTTCTGCCGATGGCCCAAGATAAATTTGGCGAAGACGGCAGGTTGATCGACGATGCAGTCAGGCATCGCCTCGACAGATATCTGAAAGATTTTATCGCCTGGGTGACACTGTTAAGTGGTCGAGGTTAGTCTTTGGCAGGCCACCAGGACTGGATTTCTATGGCTGATCTTTATGCATTTTTATAGAGATCATCCAGCTGACTAAAGAGCTGCTTGCGGTCGGTCTCAAATTCTTCTATTTTTTGCAGAGCCCCGGAAGAGTTGTTCTGGTTCTGCAGGACAACAGCTTCACGAACCCTGCTGTGTACTGCTTCATGGTGTGCGTCTATCCTTGCAAAAGCTGGGATAGTACGTAATCCTTCGGGAGCATTATCATACCATTTACCAAATTCGCATTGGTGATGATCCGGTATTTCCTTTTCATCGAGTTGCTGGTATCCGGCGATCACAGAAGAGAGTTTCATTTTCCAGCCAAAATGAGCGGCCTTCACCTGGCCAATTTGAAATTGCTCCTTCTTAACAGTAAACTGAGCAACCAGCGTATCGAGAGAATCTGAATTGGATTGCAGTTCTGTCGATAATTCCCTGATGTCCATGGAATGCGCTGCCACTTCTTCTGCTTCATTTTTTATGTTTACTGCATCCAGAGCGACGCCGCTGTTTACCGTGGAGGCCTGGGCAATATTCTCATTGACTTCCTGAATACCCATTGACGCCTGGCTTACATTATCTGAGATTTCCTTACTTGCTGCTGCCTGCTCCTGGACGGCTGTTGCCATTGTGAGAACGATATTATTACTGTCTTTAATGGTAGAGGCAATGGAATGAATTACACTGATAGTTTGTTCGCTTGATGACTGTACTCCGTTAATGCGTTCTTTGATCTCTGATGTTGCCTCGGTCGTCTGTTTTGCCAGATCTTTGATTTCATTTGCAACAACGGCAAATCCTTTGCCCGCCTCTCCAGCTCTAGCCGCTTCTATGGTTGCGTTCAGAGCGAGCAGGTTTGTCTGCTCTGCTATTTCATTTATAGCTTCAGTCACCTTGCTTATTTCCTGAGCCGCACTGCCAAGCGCTCGCACGCTTTGTTCGGCGGCTGTTGCTTCAGTGACTGCTTCATTGGTAATGCGTATGGCTTCTTCAGAATTACCTGCAATTTCTGAGATTGTGGCGCTCATCTCCTCTGCACCCGCTGCGACCTGGCTGACATTGATACTGGTTTCTTCGGATGCTGCGGCAATGGCAGCCATATTACCATTCATCTCTTCCGCTGACTGTGCAACTGTTGAGGCATTTACAGCCATTTGTTCCGCGGAGGATGACATGTTATTTGCTAAAGAGCTGAGCAGTACCGTGGAGGAATTGGTGGTGGAACTGGAACCACGCATCTGGATGAGGTTGTGCTCAAACTGCATGGCAAGTTTATTTGTTGCATCCGCAAGACGACCCAGTTCATCTTTTTTGGAAAAGTCCATTCGAGTCGTCATGTCGCCTGCTTCCAGTTTTCCCATGGTTTGAATAACCTTTCCCACAGAGATGACAACGTACCTGATAATGAGAAATGCGAAAACTGAGAATGCAATGCCCATGCAGACAAGTATCGTCTGTTGCAGAAGCAATTGTTTGATTCGTGCTTCAGATTGTTTTTGCATCATTCCGACAGCCGCGTTCATTTCTTTAAGTAACACCAAGTTGTTTTTATCGATATATTCCAGGTCGGCGTCGGTTCCTTCTCCTGCCAGGATTTTGTCCATAACTGGTTGAAAATTTGCCCAATTTTTCTCTACTTTTGTGAGTTGATCCAGTACCGGTGGGTGAGCAGGGGGGCAATCCCTGTACTGAGTGTTGTTCAAATCGAGTGACAGTGGGGCTTTTCCCGAATCTTTAAGGGCACTGAGCGTCATTGAAAAGATCTTCATTGTCGAGTGCGCAGAAGCCGCCGTGTCTTTATCTGGAGCGCCATTTTTTTTGGATAGAAAGAGAAACTGATGCATCTCTTTAGTCATTTTCTGGGTGAGCATACGTTGCCGGCCGGCAAGATTGATTATCAGGCCATCATCTTTTTGTTTACTGGTTGCATAGATTGTTGCGAGGAACATTACAACAATGATAATTGAAAATATCATTGCTATACCATTCAATTTGATTTTGATACCCACCAGAACCTCCGGGAAAAAGATTAGTACAAAAGCTGTGACTCTTTTCAGTACCCCCTTGAGGGGTATAATAGTCTATAAATTTCTAAAGTATCAAAACGTTATCATATTTTGGAAAAGGATGTCAAATCTTATGTCTGTTGATCTTTTTCTCTATATTTACGGCCGAAGGTAATCTGTAATTTTATCATACGGTTGCGGAGTGTGTTAGGGTGAATGCCAAGCAGTGAAGCCGCGCCATCATTTCCGCTGATTTTCCCCTTTGTGGCTTTAAGGGCCATGATAATATGACGGCGTATAATAGTGTCCAGGTGCGTAATTTCAGGCTTTACCTTGATGGCGAATGTATTGTCTGTGTCTGGTATCAGGTGTTGGGGTTGATGAAAGTAAAGTGGGCCCTGTCGGTGTTGAATCAGTGCACGTTCCACCGCATTTTCAAGCTCTCTCACGTTTCCGGGCCATGATTGGAGCATAAGACTTTTCATGCCATCCGGGGCAATTTGTGGTACGGGGTGAACGCCAAGTTCTTTTGACTTTTTTGCAAGAAAATAGTTTGTCAGTAAAGGGATGTCTGTTACCCGTGCGCGCAGAGGTGGTATTGAAATGGGAAACATATTTATTCTAAACCACAAATCTTCCCTGAAATCTCCTTCGTCTACCATCTTCTGCATATCACGATGGGTTGCCGCAATAACCCGAATATCGAGTTTGATCGGTGGTGAGCCTCCGACACGTTCAATCTCCTGGGTTTGAAGCACACGCAATAACCGTATTTGTGCCCATGATGGAAGTTCTCCTATTTCATCGAGAAAAATTGTTCCTCTATGGGCTCTTTCGAAACGGCCGCGTTTTTGTGTGAACGCGCCGGTGAAAGCTCCCTTTTCGTGACCAAAAAGTTCACTGTCGATAAGATTTTCCGGGATGGCGCCGCAGTTGACCTTGATAAAAGGTTCGTTGAAGCGTGGGGATTTTCGGTGAATAGCGTTGGCTATTACTTCCTTGCCGGTACCAGTTTCCCCAAGGATCAAAATGGTGTTTTTCAGATGTGCTATTTGTGAAACTTCGGTCATAACATTGGCAAGACCTGTTTTGGCGCCGATGACTTCATCTCCCGATTTTGATATCAGCTCACTGTGCAGGTAACGATTGTCTGAAACCAGATTTTCTTTGAAATCCTTGAGTTCCTGATGCTTGAGAGCATTGGCCATGGCAATGGCAAATGGTTCGCGCAGCTGGGCTATCAATCTGGCATTTTCCGGTGTAAATCGGTTGTATCCCCTGGCAAAAAGATCGATGACCCCCAGTCGATGGCCTTCTATAAATAATCGCAGGGCGATAAATGAATAGTCTGTGAGATCCAGTTCAGACGTGATGATCTGCCCGAGTGGATCGTCCTGAGGTTTATTGATGATCAGGTAATCCTTTAGCCTTTCACCACTTTCTATTGCCTGAACGAGAGGGGCAGGTAGTTTTATCGACTGTTCTATTTTACGTCCGCCTTTGATATCCGCCATGGCAATATAGCGGATACCGCTAATGCCTGGTTCGTAGATATTCAGGTACATTGCGTCTGCCGGAAGAACTTTGCGGATAAACTGGAAACAGCGCCACAGCGCAACTTCTACGTCCAGGCTGCTGCAGATAAGAAGAGTGGCCTGCTTAAAAAAGATATTTTCGTCCATGGAGCCCCTATTGTAAATTACTAACGCAGGCAAGCTGCAAGTAAGTGCCTTGTGGGTATCTATTTATTTTGTGGTTAAATACTTCACTCATTTTCTTGTTTTTTATTACAGCTTTTACGAAGCAAGGCACTAAATATGGTAAACCAATAAGCTGATTCACCGTATGTCGTGTAAAAATATACCAATTATGGTGAAACCTGGCAAGGCCGATCCTAAATTCTCGTTAAGACGATGTAAATTAACTGGAACGTGGATTGCATGTAAAAGGCAACCGGTGGTTTATACAGAGAGGGTAGAATGATACAATCATTTATTGACACTGTTTTGACCAGATCGGAGTTGGTCTCCAATCTGGCGTTTCGATGTCTTCTTTTTACACTATTCCTGATACTTCGTTTGAAGATGGTGATAACACCCTCCTTTAAAAAAAGGGTACAGGAGAAAAATTTAACTGCGTGGATTAAAATCCGTGGCGGCAGGTATGGCCGAGCGTATTTTTTTGCAGATGGCAAAGTCTCTTCGACTTCCCGGCTTGAGGGCGAACCTGATGTCTGCATGATTTTCACTGAGAGTTCCATTGCAGTGAAGCTGATGCTTTCTCCCAGAGATTACCTGAGTCAGATCAACGCCATGAAAAATTTTCAGATTGATGTCGTGGGAAATGATGATCATGTCGTCTGGTTTACACAGACTCTTAATATGTTGCAGTCAATCTCTGATTGTCCCAAATACGGAATAGATCTTGAAAACGAAGAAGGAGTAAAACGATATGTGAATAACACCAATGGCGGCCCTGTCTTTGTCTATGTAAAAGATGGCAGGATTCTTCGTATTACTCCCATTGAATTTGATGAGTCAGATGGTTCTTCGTGGAGAATTCAGGCCCGGGGAAAATCTTTTACTCCGCCACGAAAAGGAACTATCAGCCCTTATGTACTCGGGCTTAAATCACTGATTTATTCAAAAGACAGATTGCTTTACCCGATGAAACGCGTTGATTTTGACCCAAATGGCGAACGTAACTGTAAAAATCGTGGTGTTTCCGATTATGAAAGAATCAGTTGGGATGAGGCTCTGGGTATTGTGGCGGGAGAGATTAAACGTGTGAAAAAGGTACACGGCCCCGGTGCAATTATGAATGGTAGCGGCTCCCATCACACCTGGGGTAATATCGGTTACTGGTTGAGTGCGAAAACCCGCTTTATGAATTCGATTGGTTCCAGTCACGTTGTGCATAACCCGGATAGTTGGGAAGGGTGGTACTGGGGGGCAATGCACCATTGGGGTAATAGTATTCGCAACGGCGCAACAGATACCTATGGAACGGTTGAAGACTGTCTTAAAGAAGCTGAGATGATAGTGTTCTGGTCCTCCGATCCGGAGTCTACAAGTGGTGTGTACGGAGCATTTGAAGGAACCGTGCGCAGGCAGTGGGCCAAATCCCTGGGTATAAAGATGGTGCATATCGATCCCTATTTTAATCATACCGCCGCACTTCTTGGCGGAAAATGGATTGCCCCAAGGCCGGATACCGGAAATGCGATGGCCCTTGCCATTGCCTATGTCTGGATTACAGAAGATCTCTACGATAAGACATATGTTGACAGTTTAACCGTTGGTTTTGAAAAATGGCGCGATTATATCCTTGGTAAAGACGATGATATTGTCAAAACTCCGGAATGGCAGGAAGCTGAAACAGAAGTTCCCGCCAGGATAGTACGCTCCCTTGCCCGTCAATGGGGGAAAAAAAAGACCTATCTTTCTCCTGGGGGACTCGCCGGTTTTGGCGGGGCTTGCAGATGTGCAACCGGTATCGAATGGGCACGCTCAATGGTCTGCCTTATGGCCATGCAGGGGCTTGGTAAGCCTGGAGTGAACATGGGCTGTTTGCAGCAGGGTGCGCCGGTGGACACTAATTTTTACTTTCCGGGCTACGCTGAAGGCGGGCTTTCCGGTGATCTGGATTATACCGGTTTGCGGATTTCCATGTATCAGCGCATGCCGCAACTGCCTTCTATGAATTCGGTTTCCCAGATGATTCCGAGGCTTCGTATTCCCGAAGCTATTCTTAATCAGGCTTGTGAAGGATATCCTACAGATCCTAAAAGTATTGAAGGTCAGTTTAAAAAGATTGTCTATCCTGCTCCGGGTCATTCTCCTTCGAAGATGTATTATAAATATGGTGGTTCGCATTTTGGTACCATGGCGGATTCCAACCGGTTTGCAAGGGCCTATCAGAGTGAAAATCTGGAATTTGTGGTGAACCAGTCCATATGGTTTGAAGGTGAGGCAAAATTTGCTGATGTCCTCCTGCCGGCATGCACCAATTTTGAGCGATGGGATATTGGTGAGACTGCCAATTCAGGCGGCTACAGCCATCAGCAGTTTATTCAATGGAACCACCGTGTCATTACCATGCAGCACAAGTGCATTGAACCCCTTGGCGAGTCTAAATCTGATTACCAGATTTTTCTCGACCTGGCCCAGCGTCTTGGCATGGGCACGCTTTTTTCGGAAGGAATGACTGAACTTGAATGGTGTCGCAGGCTCTTTGAAGCAAGCGATCTGCCAACTGTAACATCATGGAAAAAATTCCTGAAAAAAGGGTACTATGTTGTCCCGGCACCAAAGGTTGAAAATCGTGCACCTGTCTCGTATCGCTGGTTTGCTGAAGGTGAAAAGAAAAATGTTCCGGAGCTTTCTCCTCTGCCTTCAGAATATACCGACGAGTGGCGAAGGGGGTTGCAGACGCAATCGGGTAAGCTTGAATTTGAATCGTCGAGTCTTAAGAGGTTTGCCCCGGATGATCCGGAGAGACCTGTTATTTCAAAGTTCAGGCCTTCGTGGGAAGGACATCATACGACAGAACTTTATGCAAAATATCCGCTAAATATGATTTCACCCCATCCACGTTACAGTTTCCATACAATGTTTGACGGTAAGGACTCTGTTATCAATGATATTAAGGATCATCGGGTTCTGCTTAACGGCTATTACTACTGGATTGTGCGGATAAACAGAGAGGATGCACGCAAGCGGGATATCAGCCACAATAGTTTGGTAAAAATGTTTAATGATCGCGGTGCTGTTATCTGTGCAGCTCATCTGACAGATCGGCTCCCTCCGGGGACAGTTCAGTCCGCTGAAGGATCTGCCGTTTATGATCCTCTGGGTGCGCCCGGAGAATCTCCTGATCGCGGTGGGTGTATTAATGTACTGACGCCTAGCAGAAACATTATTAAAAAATCCCACTCAACTGCTTCAAACTCCTGTCTTGTACAGGTTCAGCCATGGCAGGAAGGGGAAACCCAATGAAAAAATATAGTTTTGTCATAGATGTTGCGAAGTGTGAAAATTGTAATAACTGTTTTCTTTCCTGCAAGGATGAGCATTGCGGCAATGAGTGGCCGGGGTACGCAAAAGCACAACCCCTGCATGGTCAGCGCTGGATGAATATCCTCAGGAAGGAGAGGGGGCAGTTTCCTTTTATAGATGTTGCGTATCTACCCAGGCCCTGTATGCACTGTGATGATGCACCGTGCATACAGGCTGCAGAAAATGGGGCGGTCTATAAACGGGATGATGGCATTGTACTTATCGATTCGGAAAAAGCCAAAGGCCAAAAACAGATAATGGCGGCCTGTCCTTTTGGAGCTTTATGGTGGAATGAGGAAGAGCAAGTCGTACAAAAATGTACTTTTTGCGCTCATCTTCTCGATAAGGGATGGAAAAAACCTCGTTGTGTGCAGGCATGTCCTACAGGTGCATTGTCCATTCTGCATGTTGAAGAAGAGGTGCTTAAAGAAGCTGTTAAAACAGGAGAGCTTCAAACTCTTGACGCCAGGGAAACACTGGCAAAGCCCAGATGTTATTGTAAAAATCTTCATCGTTTTGAGAAGTGTATGGTTTCGGGTAGTCTTGCCACCGGTAAAGATAAAGAGACGGATTGCGTGGTTGCAACCACCGTCCGGCTGTTGAGAAAAGGGAACCTTGTTGCAGAACAGCTCTCGGATGATTTCGGAGATTTCATCTTTGATGGTCTTGTCCCCGGAAGTGGTGAATATGAGATAGAAGTTGTTTCCGGTGGTAAATCAGTGTTTAAAAAAGTGATCACCCTTGATGAAAGCCTTTCTGTTGGTACGCTGTGGCTCGATTAGACCTTACTCCGTAAAAGCTGTAATAAAAAAACAGGGAAATAAAGAAGGTATTAAACATAATTGCTTATTTGGGTGTCAGATCTTTGAATTTATAGTATCTTTTGTCTGTCTGTTTTTACAATGGAACTGGTTTTTTGTTCGGAGGAGATAGCATTTAAGATACTTGTGAAATTCCATAAAAATACGTTGACAAAGGGCTGGTTACATGTGATTTTACATAGCACAAAGGTGATCTGGTTGGTACAGTTGTTATTACTGGCAGTTTGTATTCGATGTTTGAGTTGGAAGTGTGTTGAAGGTGTAAAGTGATAAGTTTGCGTGGGTACGGTGTTATTGTCGCAGCATTTTTTACAGTATCCATCGCTTATGCCATTCGCTACGGGTATGGAATGTTGCTGCCCGGTATGCTGGTGTCAATGGAGATTACCAAGACAGAGGCTGGCATAATTTATGGGACGTATTTTGGCGCGTATACTGTTTTTTCGCCTCTGCTCGGCGTACTTTCAGACAGATATGATTCCCGACTGATTTTAACGTGCTTTACTGCACTGCTTGCCTGCGGTGCCATGTTAATGGCCCAGGCCACTACTGTTTTGCAGGCGTCATTTATTTTTGCTTTGGCTGGAATTGGTCATGCAGCCTGTTGGGTTCCCGTAGTATCTCTGGTGCAGCAATGGGTTGATGATAGACATCGTGGTACTGCTCTGGCTATTGCAACTATGGGGAGCGGAATTGGTATTGCTGCATGGTCCGTGCTTCTTCCGGGAATCGTTGAGCGCTCGAGCTGGCAGGCCGGGTGGGTCTATATGGGCGCTTTCGGTTTTGTTGTGGCCGGGATTAATTTCGTGCTTGTTAGAAATCCTGCACCGGAGACAGCGGGTAAAAAGGTTGGCGAAAAAAGCATACGCACAGCAAAAGCGGTTGGAATGTCATATCGACAGTTACTGGGAAGTGTTCCTTTGTGGCTGGTTGGTTGTTCTTATATGATGATCGGTTTTACCGTGCTAGTACCGTTTACGTTCCTGGGTGTTTATGCCGCTGAGGAATTGCATTTATCCTACGCAACGGCCACTGGTTTTTTTACTCTGATGGCTGTGGCAGGGATGGCCGGGAAATTGATTCTTGGAGTCTTGTCTGACAGGTGGGGCAGAATTCAGGTCATGATGCTTTGCGGATTGTTTCTTGGCACAGGATGCTGGGGTATAGTTAATTTTGAGGATTTGCAGATAAAAATATGTTGTACTGTGCTTATCGGCTTCGGTTTTGGTGCGGTGTGGCCGGTCTATGCGGCTGCTGCAATAGATTTTTTCCCAAGATCAGTCGCCGGGAGCGTTATTGGGCTCTGGACATTTTTCCTGGGAATTGGATCAATTCTTTCTCCCATTGTCTGTGGCTGGACTATTGATTTTACAGGCTCATATACATGGGCTTTTAATATTGGATTTATTGTTGCAATGATTTCGGTGGCGCTGTTACTGCCACTTTATACTTACAGGTTTTGTTTCAATGAGTAATTAACGCCCGCGGCATGTAAGGAGGATGTCGGGAGGACACTGGGAGCTTGTCCGAAAATGCCATTTTGCCAAAACTCTTCGTTATTGTCAAAAAAATATGCTCGTAATATCAATTATATGACTGTGCGTATTTTTTTGAAAAACCTCGATTTTAACCAAAATGTCTATTTTCGGAAAAGCTCCTAGGTGGAGCAATCTCGTATCGGTAGTTTTAGAACCTTATGAATTCCGTTTATAGGGGGCAGAGCAAACAACATCTATGGAGGCTGCACATGAAAAAGATCGTTTTTTCCAGTACGTTGATCCTAGCGCTTTTTTCTTTGTTCATTGTTACCCCGGTCACCGCGACCGCTAAAACAGTTACCCTGAAGTATAGCAACTTCTTTCCGCCAACCCACATCCAATCAAAACTTGCTGAATCATGGTGCAAGGAAGTTGAAAAACGAACGGATGGCCGTATTAAAATAGAATATTATCCCGGTGGCAGTCTGCTGAAAGGAAAGCAGACCTATGATGGCGTTGCCGATGGTATCGCCGATATAGGATTTTCAGTTCTGGCTTACAGTCGTGGAAGATTTCCTGTGATGGGTGCGTTAGATCTGCCTTTTGGCTATCCTTCCGGTGTTGTTGCAACTCGTGTTGCAAACGAAGTGTATGATACATTTAAACCAAAAGAATTTAATGATACAAAACTTATGTATCTGCATGCCCATGGACCTGGTTTTATTCATACCCGTGACAAAAAGATCACCAAACTTGAAGACCTGAAAGGACTTCGTATTCGTTCAACAGGTATGAGTGCTGAGATGGTTAAAGCTCTTGGTGCAACCCCTGTTGCTATGGGAATGTCTGATTCTTACCAGAGTCTGCAAAAAGGTGTTGTCGATGGCAGCGCGTATCCTCTGGAAGCCAATAAAGGCTGGAAACTCGGTGAAGTTACCGAATATGTTGCATGCAGCTATGCCACCGCCTATACAACCACTTTTTTTGTTACAATGAATAAAGATAAGTGGGCCTCTCTTGATAAAAAAGATCAACAGACCATCACAGAAATCAATAAAGAATGGTCGTTGAAGCATGGTAAAGCATGGGACAGTAGTGACCTGGCAGGATTTGCATTTTATATGAAGCAGGGTAACACCGCTGTTGGACTGGATGCCAAGGAAGTTGAACGCTGGAAGGCTGCCGTTGCTCCCGTTATTGATAAATATGCTGATGGACTCGATAAAAAGAATATCGATGGTAAAGCCGTTGTTAAAGCTATTCGTGAGGCGTTGAAGTAAAAAATCCTTATGATGTATGTGTAAGACAACACATTTGTGTGCCTGGCGGAACTGATTGAAATTGTGTAGTCGGTTCCGTCAGAGAGATTATTTGTATTGTGGAGACGAAAATTCCGATGGAATCATTTGATAAAGCCCTCTTGTTCGTAACAGAAAAGCTTAAGATGGTTGGAGCAGTGTTTTTATTTGGCATGGCACTTTTAACATGTGTGGATGTCGTAGGACGAATTTTTAAACATCCAATCTTTGGTTCCGTGGAACTGGTGAGTTTTATGGGGGTGCTGGCTATTGCAGCCTCTCTGCCTTTCACTCATGCAAACAAAGGGCATATTGGGGTTGAACTGTTTACGCGTAAACTGTCACGAAAGACCAGAGACATTATTGCCCTATGTACTGAGTCGCTTAGCTTAGTTCTTTTTTCTGTTGTGGCGTGGAGACTGTTTCACTATGCCTTGAAAGTAAGGGAATCCGGGGAATTATCTATGAATCTTCAACTCCCTGAATACGGAATTATTTTTATTTTGGGTTGTGGATTTGTCGTTTTTACTCTGACAATCATCAATAATATTTTAAAAACCATTGCAAAGTTGAGATCAAAATGAGCCCCACATTAATTGGTATTACCGGTATTGTATTGATGATTGCGATCTTCATGACCAGAATGCCGGTAGCCTATGTTATGGCTACGGTAGGTTTTTTGGGATTCACCATTATGAGTTCTCTGAATGGGAGCTTGAATCTTCTGGCCAAAGATTTTTATGAAGTGTTTTCGTCGTATGGTTTGACAACGATCCCACTCTTTATACTCATGGGACAGCTGGCCTTTAATTCCGGAATAAGTTCAAAGCTCTATGAATCAGCGTATAAATTTCTAGGCAATACCAAAGGGGGACTCGCTATCGCTACGGTCTCTGCATGTACGGCTTTTGGTGCTGTGTGCGGATCTAGTGCCGCTACTGCTGCCACCATGGCCACCGTTGGTCTGCCGGAAATGAAAAAATTTATGTATGCCGATGAACTGGCTGCAGGTTCTGTTGCATCGGGTGGTGGACTGGGGATGATCATGCCGCCAAGTGTTGTCCTGATTGTTTACGGTATCCTGACGGAGCAGTCCATTGGTAAACTGTTTATGGCCGGAATTTTACCGGCACTTCTGGTAACGATATTATTTGCCATTGCAATCATGATCTGGTGTCATTTTGCCCCGGAACAGGGGCCCCGGGGCGAGTCTTTTACTTGGGCTGAAAAATTTAAATCCCTTGGCGGAATGGGTGAGACCCTGTCTGTTTTCGCACTCGTTATGGGCGGATTGTTTTTTGGACTTTTTACCCCGACAGAAGCCGCTGCTGTCGGAGTTATGGGCGTGCTTGGTGTTTCTGTTTTACGTAAGCAACTGTCCTGGGAGCGATTTGTAGATGCTCTTTATGAAACATTAAAAACGTCCTGCATGGTTATGATGCTGGTTGCAGGTGCCACTGTTTTTGGTAAATTTCTTGCAGTAACACGAATACCATATGATATTGCCACTTGGATTGGCGGCTTTGATCTTCCACCAATTATGATTCTTGGCATGGTGGTAATGGTCTATTTTATAGGCGGTTGCTTTATGGATTCGCTGGCTCTGGTCATGCTCACTGTACCGATCTTTTTCCCACTGGTTCTGGGCCTTGGCTATGACCCCATCTGGTTTGGCATTATCATTGTTATGGTCACTGAAATGGGCGTTATAACACCACCTGTTGGCATCAATGTCTACGTTGTCTATGGCGTTGCGCGAGGTTTACCCGGAGGTGGGATATCACTGGAATCTATTTTCAAGGGTATTGCGCCATTTATGCTGGCCGTTCTGGTTGGTACTATAATCCTGGCAATTTTTCCTCAGATTATTCTCTTTTTGCCTAATTTGATGTATTAGCCTAGCCTGTCTTTTCTTCAAAATCCATACAACAGGACAGAAGGTGTTCTGCTGTATGGAGTATGCAGCCTATCTACTCTGTTGTAGTTGTTTACTTTTAGGCAGTTACCGATTAGCATCAGCCAATTATTTTGTTTTCTTCTTTCCACAGGTTTTATGGCGTAAGGCACGAAGTGTGGAGCACTAACGATGAAAGGAGTCAGTATGAAAATTTCAGGTATTATTCTTTGTTTGATGTTTCCGGTGGCTGCAATGGCTCAAAATCAGAGTATGAATGCTGGCGATATGCAGCAAATGATGCAACTGATGCAGAAAATGCAGCAGTGTATGGCCCAGGTTGATCAGGCAAGGCTCGAGGTAATCGGAGAGAAGTCGGAGAAATTCGGTCAGGAGATAGAAGCGTTGTGTAAGGCGGGGAAACGAAAAAAAGCGCAGAAAATGGCCATTGCCTATGGCAAAAAGATTATGAAAGATCCCGTTATGGTTCAGATGAAAAAGTGTGGGGAAATAACAAAGGGGATGTTACCGGAAAGCATGGCGCCATCTTTTGATGAAGAATTTGATTTTTCCAACAAACATGTATGTGACGAAAATTGAGTAGTACGGGGCAGGTTTGTCTCTTTGTGGTGGCAGCCCGCCCCTATGATGTTTCGACTCTGCTTTATTGTACTGGCTAGCCTTTCAGGCCAATCGCCTCTGCCACTTCACGCATACCCATGATGGTATCCTGGATGAGATCAGCGACTTGAACTCCCGGAAGTTCTGCACCTTTTGTGATAATTGATCGATCTACTTCTGCTGCAAAACGCTTATCCTTCCATTTCTTTTTTACAGATTTGGCCTTCATGTCGAGTACACTTTTTGAAGGGCGCACCAGGGCTGTTGTTGTTACAAGGCCTGTTAGCTCATCGATTGCATAAAACACTTTTTCCATGTCACTTTTCGGCTCGACATCGGTGCAGATACCCCAGGCATGACTTCTATACCGGCAAATGTGACCGTGCGAAGATGGGGGGCCTGTGAGCAGTTACGTTGATTGTATGTCGGCAAGGTTGACAATATATCTTATATACTTTTCTGAGTGGGCAAGTCAACCCCGGGTAATCACCTGCTGCTCTGCACTTTCAACACACTGACATTAAATATTACATGCAAAATAGTCTTGACATGGATATCAGTCATTGTACAATGTGTTGCACAGTGTGAGAGTGGCGTTCTGTTATGCGAAACACGCATAGTGTCACTATCGAAAAAATGTATATTTCCTAACTCCAACGAGCGGGGTTAATATTTTTCCTGGTATTAACCTTTGCAGTGCTGATTGTCAGATGATCTGAAAACTCGATCACTGGTGGCAGCATGAATTTAAGAAAAGAGGCAGCTTATGACAGAAGTTATGAAAGACCCGTATAGCGGGTTGCAGACAATTGAACTGAGTCACCATTGGGGGCACGGTGTTCCTTCTTACCCCGGTCAGGACGATGTGAAAATGTTCCGTGCAGTGAAACATGCTCAGCATGGAGTTATGGCTCATCGAATCAATACGGTGATGCATACGGGAACACATATGAACGCTCCTTTGCATATGATCCAAAAAGCTGCTGATCTTGCAAGCATCTCTGTGGATCGTTTTTTTGGTAATGGCGTCGTTCTCAATGTACCGAAAGAAAGTTATGAACTGATTACGGCGGCTGACTTGGAGTCAGCTGGAGCTGATGTTCAGCAAGGTGATATTGTGGTTATCAATTCAGGTTGGCATCATAAGTACTCAGATGGTATTGAATATTTTGGTGAATCTCCAGGCCTGTCTAAAGATGCCGCTGAATGGCTGGTAAAAAAAGATTGTAAACTGGTATGTGTTGATATGCCCCAGGTGGATCATCCCCTTGCCACTTCATTAGGACCTCATCGTGGCGGGCCAACCATGAATCGACTGGCTGCGGCCTATGAAAAGGCAACTGGACTTGATCCGAAAAAAGAACATTCTGAATGGAATGTTGCGCACAAGGTTCTTCTGGCGGCAGGAATTCCTACGATTGAGCAGGTTGGCGGTGATGTTGATATCTTGTCAAACAAGAGAGCAACGTTTGCAGCAACACCCTGGAAATTTGAATATGGCGATGCCTGTCCGGTTCGCTTTATGGCAATGATTGATCCGGCCGGTACCTGCAGAATAGATTCGGGCAAATAGTCAACTTTAGTAACTATTCAGCATACGGCAAAAAAGACCGTAAAAGCACGAGATTTATGACACCGCTTCGCTGCTGAACAGTTACCAACTTTAAAGGTAAAGGAAAGAATATAATGAGCCTTGAAATATATAATTTGAGTCATGCTTTTCATCACCACATGCCTGAATGGCCATCCACGCCAAGCGTGAATGTAATTGTGGATAAATTTCATGCCAAAGATGGTATCTATCAAATGCGGTGGGACGGAATTATGCATCGTTGTACCCATATGGATGCTCCTGTTCATGTGACAGAAAACACCCCCGGTATCGGTGAATATCCAACCTGGCGTCTTTGCGGTACCGGTGTTGCCGTATCAATACCGAAAGGTAAATGGGGCGTCATCACTCCAGAGGATCTTGAAAAAGCCACCCCAACGATTAAAGAGGGTGATATCGTCATGATAAATACAGGTTTCCACCATAAATGGGCCGACAGTGATGAATATTTTGCATATGGCTGTGGCATTTCCGGTGCAGGAGCCCAGTGGCTGGTCGACAAGAAAGTGAAATGTGTAGGTTACGGTTGCCAGGCAAATGATCATCCACTTGCAACAAAGATAGTGGATCATGGCCTCGGCCCAACCCAGCCACATCTGATTGAAGAATACAAAGCGGCCACCGGACGTGATCCGAAAGAAGATTTTCCAGACTGGGAACCGGCACATAAAACCCTTATGGTCAAAGGTGGCATTCCCGGTATCGAAAATGTTGGCGGCGATCTGGATAAAGTCACAGGAAAGCGATGTTTTTTCATGGCATTTCCCTGGCGCTGGACAGCTGGTGATGGTTGTATCATGCGAATTCTGGCAGTTATTGATCCAGATCAAACCTTTCGTTTTGAGACTGGACAGTAATTTGTCTGGTAGAACAGGATGATGCATTAGAGAAAAAATGCCTTTGGGAGCTAAGCCAAAGGCATTTTTAATGGGATGGTATGAAGATGGAAGAATTAGGTCTCTACGATTGCCCGATGCCCGAGTCTTTCAGGGATAAGATTTCCATTACTCTTTTTCTTGCCTGGCTCTTTTATCTTGGTTTTGTCAGCAGGGTTATTTTTGCCCCATTAATGCCGGAGATCGAAAAAGAGCTTGGCATCGGACACGGTGAAGCGGGTACGATGTTCCTCCTTATGTCTTTAGGCTATCTGCTGGCTCCTGTATGTTCCGGGGTTATCTCTTCGAGAATTAATCATCTTGGTACATTGAAACTTTCAGCCTGGCTCCTTGGTCTGGCATTACTTGCTTTTAGTTTTGTTGAGAATTTGCTGGCTATGGGAGGCTTATTAATTATTATCGGTTTTGCCGGTTCCATCCACTTGCCTTCAGCAATTGCAACAATTACAGCAGAAATTCAGGCATCTGATTGGGGAAAAGGTTTGAGTGTGCATCAATGTGCTCCTCCTCTAAGTTTTGTTACAGCACCTTTGATAGCTGCACTGCTGTTGAAATGGTTTTCCTGGCGGGAGATACTGTTCATCTGGTCGATTCTATCCCTTTTGACCGCGTTTCTTTACACTATTTATGGCAAAGGTGGTGCGTTTCCCGGCAGAGCAGTCAGTGTCGAAAATGTTAAAATTGTCGGCGGGAATCGATCGTTTTGGATAGTGGTGCTTCTGCTTGCGATGGCAGTGAGTGGTAATATCGGTATATTTACCATGTTGCCTCTTTATCTTGTGACGGAGCGAGGGATTGATTTTACCTGGGCCAATACTTTGATTGGTCTTTCTCAACTCTCCGGGATTATAATGGTTGTTGTTGCCGGATGGTTTACTGACAAGGTTGGTCAGAAGAAAGTGATGGCGGTCTCGCTGTTGTTGGCAGCGCTTTTGACGATGATGCTTGCGTTTACAAAAGGATGGTTGCTTCTTTTTGTACTATTTTTTCAAGCGGCTGTTTTGACCTCTTTTTTTCCTGCTGGTTTTGCCGCACTTTCAAGAGTGGCGGAACCCTCGCTCAGGAGTGTCACAAGTGCCCTCGGGCCTCCTCTGGCATTTCTTGTGGGAGCAGGACTTGTGCCAGCTGGCATTGGCTATGTTGCTGAACCGTATTCTTTTGCAACAGGAATTTTTATTGCCGGTGTTTTTATGTTGTTTGGCCCCGGTCTGGTGCTGTGTCTTAAGCTTGGTGATTATGATGGCCAATCCGGATGTTGAGATTTTTGTTGAACGTAAAAATCATTACATGGTTTTTTTGTAATTATTCAGCAGCACCTCACCTGCCCACGATCAGACCGCCCAGCATACAGGTGTATAGCTAATCGGACTGCTTGTGAACATGTAAGGCACTGCTAAATAACAGTGAAGCGGTGTCATACGCTCACCAATTATGCCTACCTCCCAGTGTTGTGCTGAACAGTTACGTTTTTTTTATGAACGACGAATATGTGTTGAGCTTGGTTGGCTCGATGTTTATAATAAATGCGAGCTTTGCAAACACGGAGATTTCGTGTCTGTGTATTATTTCGGTTGCCGATGAAAATGTTGTTGTTTCAAAGTAGCCTCATGTCCACAGGAGAATAAAAATTATGTTGAAACCTATTCGTTCGATTTTATTTGCAACCGATTTAACACCAAATTGTCAACAGGCGCTGGAGTTTACTATATCTTTGGCGACGAGTTTTAAGGCAACAATTTATATGTTGCATGTCATTGAAAAATTGTCGGATCATGTTGACGAGAGATTGAAAGATCTCCTTGGCAAGCATGAATGGGAAGATCTGGTGAATTCACATCAGATGAATGCACGACGATCACTACTTGGGAAACAGTCGACGAACTCTGCTGTTCGGGAAGCTGTTCATGAATTCTGTCAGCAGACTGGCATTGATGAAGGTGCCTGTGATTTTAATTCACGGGAAATCATTATCAGTGATGGGGATGTGGCAGAAGAGGTACTGAAGAATGCAGAGGAAAATGAGTGTGATCTGATTGTACTTGGAGCACACCGTACAGTATTTTCAAAAACATCTGTTGGTAATAAAGTGAAGGGAATTCTCAAAAAGTCCAAAATTCCCGTTACTGTAGTTGCACCTGATGTTGCGTAAGTTTTCTGGCCAATGAAGAATAATAGAAGAATTAAACTCTATGGGTTGAGTACGTGTGGACACTGCCGCTCTTTAAGAAAACTGCTTGAAGAGGGGAGTTATATTTTTGATTATGTCGATGTTGATTTGCTGGAAGGCAAACAGCGCCGGGATATGCTTGACGAGGTTCGTGAGTTCAATAAGCGGTGTTCCTTTCCTACAATAGTAATTGGAGAGGATGTTGTCGTCGGGTTTATAGAAAAAGATATAAGGGAGGCTCTTGCTCATTGATGGATGTTGAAGAACTCTATCGAAGTCTGAGAAATAGTCAGGGGGAAAAAGGCTACTTGTTTCCTGATGACCGTGAGAAAACAATTGAGCTTCTTAGCGGCCTTCTGGCCAATAAAAAGAGATACGGCTACATGTCCTGCCCGTGTCGTCTTGCGTCCGGTAACTACGAAAACGACAGGGATATTATCTGTCCATGCCAGTATCGTCAGGCCGATGTTGAGGAGTATGGGAGTTGTTTCTGTAATCTTTATGTTTCTCTTGAATGGAAAAATGATGCAACGATACGAGGCTATGTACCGGAACGCAGGCCATTTGAAAAAATGATATTTTAACGGTGAAAAAGATATGAATACAGCAGATTGGGGAAAGTTTATCAGGATTCAATTTACCATTATGCTTGATGATGGGAGTATTGTTGGTGATGTTAAAGAAAAGACACCGCTTAATTTTAAATTGGGTGATGGTAAGATCTTAAGTAGTCTTGAAAAAGAACTTGTTGGAATGCAGGTTAATGAAACTAGGAAAATCGAAATTGCTCCTGAAGATGCGTATGGAGAATATAATAAGGAGCTGGTTTTACGGGTTAAAGAAGAAAACTTTCCTCCCGATATAGAACTAGTTGTTGGCAAGGCCGTGCAATATCAGAATAGAGATGGGGAAAGAGTAAATTTTATGGTCAATGCTCTGGATGGCGATACGGTGACTATTGACGGTAATCACCCACTGGCCGGTTTGAAATTGACGTATGAAGTTGAGTTGCTCGAATGCCTTGATAAGGCTCCTCCACGGGCCCAAAAATGTAAGTTATAAGGTAACTACTCAATAGGCACCCCATCTTCGCACGGTCACATTTGCCGGTATAGAGGAGCTATAACGGGCAAATGTGCCTGCACGAATATGGAGCACTTGTGAACAGTTACAG
>CAMZKN010000199.1 GCA_947311315.1 uncultured Desulfobulbaceae bacterium
ACCTCCGAACTGTAACTGCTCACAGGTGCTCCATATTCGTGCAGGCACATTTGCCCGTTATAGCCCCTCTATACCGGCAAATGTGACCGTGCGAAGATGGGGAGCCTGTGAGCAGTTACGATTGATTAAAGGAAATGATATGAAGGATAGAAGAATTTTTATTATTGCTTTTGCTCTTTTGCTTGCTGGTACGGCAACATATTCTTTTGCACGTGATTATAAAGTCAGTGCAGGAATCAGCACCGGCTTTGAGTTTTATGATCGGCAATATGATAGTGATAATCGAGCAAATGACGGTGTAGTAACGCTGACCGAAGATTTGACAGCACTGCAGGATGATAATTATGATCGCTTTCGAATTACACCACTCATTAAGATCTCTTCTGACACTGCACGTGATGAGATGGCTTTCAGTTATTCCCCCAGTTCTCGATACGATTATGACACGTATGACCATGATATCGATCATACTCTTGCAGCATCGTATAATCGCTTTCTCACCAGTCAATGGCATGTGAGACTTACCGAGGACTATCGACTGAGTGACATGGTTGATGATGGTTCCACACGTGCTACTATTGATAGCCCCGATGCAGTTTCGGATACCAACGGGCGACGACAATACTGGACCAATAACCTTGGCTTTCGTACAGAATATTCGTACTGGGAGAGTAGTCAGTTTTCTCTGGGGTATGTTTACACTATTTTGGAAAATGTGGATCCAGATCCCTTGAGGAACTACGAAAATTATGACAAACACAGGGCAACTATGGCTGTCTCTCATCAATTTGATTCTATCTGGAATGGATCGATTAACGGGAGCTATGTCAGGGGCTTGTATGATTCTACGGGTACCGTCCTGGAAGATGCATTGCCTGCGATTGACAATGATCTCGCAGAGTATATGATATCAACAAAGCTCAGCTCTTCCCTTATTGAACACCATCCACTGAGTCTTACCTACGCCTTTACAGCGACAGATTATGACGACTCCATTAGAGATGATTCTGCAATACACGATATCATTTTTGGCTGGCAATGGTATATCACAGAAGTTTTTATAGCCAGTCTCGGTGGAGGGCCAACCTATGTCGATATTTCCGGTCAGGATGGAGAGTGGAAATATAACGGAAATTTTGGCTTGCAGTACGAAATGGAGAAAAGTTCCTTAAACTTTACTTCAAATGGTGGCTATGAGTATCAGAACTTTTCAGGTGTAGATGAAAGCGGATTACGAAAGTATTGGCAGACGCGGCTTGACTATTCGTATCAATTCTTAAAGGATTTGTCTTTTTCCCTCTATACTCTTTACCGTAATGAAGACCGACAGGAGTTGGCCACTCTTACCACTGTGGTAACTGATGATACTGCCAACCTTCCTAAAGAAACGATCAACAGGAAAAAGTTTGTTGCGGGAACCGGTCTTGGTTACACCTTTGCTCAGTTTTATTCCGTTACACTTTCGTATAGTTTTACCAATCTGGAATCAGATCAGTTAAGTGATAATTACGATGAACATCGGCTTAATCTCATGTTGTCGTATAACAAAGATCTTTTCTCCTGGTGATGAAAATGAGGAATAAATGATAGGCAAGGTAAGGATCTTTATAGTTTTCATCCTATTTGTAGGGACGTGGTACGTCCTACAGACGACGTCTGAGGTGACAGCGGTACCAGTTAAGCAAAGTCTCAGCAGTTTTCCTCACATTGTAGGAAACTACTATCTGTCCAATTCCTTCCAGTCTTCTGCTGAAGTACTCAAACTCCTGGGTGTGGACGATTATATTCAGTATAATTATGTGGATAAGGAAAAGGACAGGGTTAATTTCTACGCCGGGTACTATGGGGCTGTAGGTGTAAGCGGTAGTTATCATTCTCCCAAAAACTGTCTTCCTGGTGGTGGTTGGGGCATAGAGAATGTTAAAAGGGTTGTTTTGAATGTGGGTGTTGACGGCAAAAAACAGTCCACAGTTTCACAAATGTTGATCCGCAACGGCAAAGATCATCAGGTGGTGTTGTACTGGTACCAGAACCGGGGCCGCATTATTGCCTCGGAGTATATGGAAAAAGTCTATCTCGTGGTTGACGCGATAGTAAAAGGTAGACGGGATGGAACCTTTGTCAGGATCATGGCAGTTGATACCGATGGTGACCTTGAAGCAACAGAGAAACGTGTCTATCAGTTTGCAGAAGATGTGATGCCCATGCTTGAAAATTATCTTCCGGGGGCACAACTATGATTATTGGAGCGAGGCGCCCGGGAAGAGAATATTTACTTCTGCTTATTGCAGTAACGATTGGTACGATATGGCTGTATTGGCCATTTTTGCAAACGCTTGTTGTTGCCTGGGATACTGATGATAACTATTCACATGGCTATTTTATCCCGATAATAACCATTTATATGATTTTTTCCTTAAGAAAGGATCTTGCCAGGATTCCACTTGCTCCCGGTAATAGCGGCCTGCTTGTTCTGGTTTCCGGTCTGTTGCTGCTCGTAGCGGGTAAGGTCGGCGCAGAATTTTTCACCCAGCGATTTTCTCTGATCATCGTTTTGATGGGGTTGGTGCTGTTTCTCTGTGGAACCGGATATTTTAAAAAATTATTTATACCCTTGGCTTACCTGGTTTTCATGATTCCACTGCCTGCGGTTATCTGGAACCGGATCGCTTTTCCCATGCAGTTGTTTGGCTCGTACCTAACTGAACAGGTAGTCTATTTTATAGGTATTCCCATATATAGGGAAGGTAATGTCCTGCACCTTGCGGAAACAACACTTGAGGTTGTGGCCGCATGTTCTGGTCTACGCTCTCTTGTTACTCTCTTTGCCCTGGCTGGTGCTTTGGCTTTTTTTTCAAGTTTATCAAACTGGAGAAAATGGATTCTTTTTTTTACCGCTGCTCCCATAGCCATTTTTGCTAATATTGTGCGGCTTACTATTACCGCCATCCTTGCATCACGCTACGGTTCTGATGTAGCGCATGGCTTTTTACATGATTTTTCAGGCTTGGTTATCTTTGTCCTTGGTTTGTCTCTACTTGTTGGAGTGAACGGTCTGCTGGCAAGGAAGTGAGAGGATAACTTGAAAAAGCTACCCATAGGCATCCAGACCTTTTCTGAACTTGTAGATCCATTGGAAAACTACGTCTATGTGGATAAGACCGCAGTACTGCATACCCTGGTTTCTGAAGGAAAATACTATTTTCTCAGTCGCCCGCGCCGTTTTGGCAAGAGCGTTATGCTTAGTACCCTGTACGAGCTGTTTTCCGGTAACCACGAGTTGTTTACCGGCCTTCATATTGAGGATAAATGGGACTGGAACAAAAAATACCCGGTAATTCGCATCAGCTTCGGTAGCGGAGATTTCAGTACCGAAGCAAGGTTTGATGATGCCATCTTTGATAATCTCAAAAGCAATATGCGGCGTCTTGAGCTTGATTGTGACGATGCGCAGAATAAACCGAACTCCTGTTTCCGTGAATTGATTGAAACTGCCTGCCGCCAGCATGGCCAAAAGGTAGTCATCCTGATCGATGAATACGACAAACCCATCCTGGATCACATTACATATAAGGAAACAGCCCGGCGGAACCGTGATAAACTGAAAGGTTTTTATTCAACCATGAAGGATCTGGATGAACATATCAAATTCGTCATGATTACCGGGGTGTCTAAATTCGCCAGGATGAACCTCTTCAGCGGTTTGAACAATCTTATGGATATCTCAATTAATGCTAAATATGGTACGATTTGTGGCTACACTCACCATGAGGTTGAGAATGTTTTTGCAGAACATCTGCTTGGGGTTGATGTGGCTAAACTCAAGGAGTGGTATAACGGCTATAATTATTTTGGCGAGCCTGTATATAATCCTTTTGATATCTTATTGTTTTTGTCTAATGATAAGGAGTTTCGCCCTTACTGGTGGAGCACCGGCAACCCGAGCTTTTTGATTGATTTATTGAGTGAACAGCGCCGGTATTTGCCGGATCTGGAGAATTATATCGCCGATGATATCATCCTGGATACCTTTGATGTGGATCATATTGATCTGGTGGCCCTTCTCTGGCAGACGGGCTATCTAACCTTTGCCGGTAAACAGCAGAGTATTGATGGCATAGAATACAGGATGAAAGTACCAAACAGAGAAATACAGATATCTCTTAACAACCTTTTTGTCCAGTATCTAACCGACCTTACTCACGATCTGCGTCATAGAAAGAAGGGACTTTACCTGGCGTTGTGTCAAGCGGATATGACCAACATGCAAGACAACATAACTGCGCTGTTTGCCTCCATCCCCTATCAGAATTACGCCAACAAGATTATTCAGGACTATGAAGGCTACTACGCTTCGGTCATGTACGCCTACCTGGCTTCTCTTGGTCTGCAACTCATCGCCGAAGACACCACTAATAAGGGACGGGTTGATATGACTGTCATCCTACCGGACAAGGTATATGTTATTGAGTTCAAAGTAGATAAACCCGGTATGGCTTTGGAACAGATTAAGGAAAAGGGGTATCACGGAAAATATATTGCTGACAATCAGGAGATTTATATTGTTGGCATCAACTTTGATTCAGCAGAGAAAAATATCACTGAATTTGAGTGGGAGAAAGGTAAATAAGGAGGAGTTGGTCAACACCGTTTAATACCAATCTTCAATATTTAAACCTTTGACTCTTCTGAATTCTTTCGTGTTATGAGTGACTAATGTTGCATTGTTGTTTAATGCTGTACCTGCAATTAGTGTATCATAAGGGCCAATTGGGATGCCGTTACTTTCGAGGTTAGCTCTTATCGTAGCAGCTACTTTGGCTTCTTGTGCACCAAATGAAGAAATATTGATTCTCGATATAAGTGAGTCCAGCTGTGTTTTTCTTTTTTTAGGTTGTGTTGATTTTGCAATACCAACTTCAAGTTCATAGAGTACGATTGACGGAATGAATATATCTTTTGGAGCCTTTGATAATAGGACGTTGGCAACATTACCTATACCTTTGAAGAAATAGATGAGCGTATTAGTGTCAAGGAAATACAATTTTACAGTACCTCCCGCTTGCTATCAACTGTTTGGGGAGACCGAATCTCTTCCAAGGTGGGGAAATCAGTTTTCCAGCTACCTGCCAAATTCACAACATCTTGTGGCCATTCTGTTGATATCTTGTCCTTAATTATTTTTGCAATCCATTTACTGACAGACAAGTGACTTGTTTTGGCCGCTGCTTTCATTTTACTTTCAATTTCATTATCGAGATATATTGTTACCTGCCCCATAATTTCACCTCCACTATAGAATAAGAATATATTTTGTAACTACTCACTGAGTTTATAAACCTATGTTTTTATTGCATTTGATCAGTTGCTGTGCTTTAATATATGTGCAAGTATAATTTCGACAAGGTTTGTTGTCAAGGGGTTACTTTAATCTGCCTATAGTTGTTCAACGACAATTATAATTACCGGTCAGCGACAACTATAATTACCGGTTCAACTTCTTAATTTAACAGAATTAATTTCTGTAAATATTTATTTTCTTCTTGCAAA
>CAMZKN010000200.1 GCA_947311315.1 uncultured Desulfobulbaceae bacterium
AGGCACATTTGCCCGTTATAGCCCCTCTATACCGGCAAATGTGACCGTGCGAAGATGGGGGGCCTGTGAGCAGTTACCCAAGAAGTTACATTTAAGGAGACGAAGATGAAGAAAAAAACTGCCTTGAAATCATTATTCCTGAGTACGGCATGCGCCATGCTGTTAATAGCTAATACCTCAGCTGACGCCTGCACAGCCCTGCATCTTACAGCAAAAGACGGAGGAGTTGTTGTTGGCCGTACCATGGAATTTGGCATCGATACTAAATCTGATTCAGTCGTTGTTCCAGCCGGAACCAGGCTGACAAGCTCACTTCCGGACAAATCAAAAGGAATACACTACACGACCAAATACGGAATCGTTGGGAACAACTTTATGGGTAAACATATGGTTGTGGACGGCATGAACGAAAAAGGCCTTTATGTTGGAGCATTATACCTCCCCGGCTATGCTAGCTATCCCGAAGGATCTCTGGAAAATGCTGCAAAATCCATGGCTCCTGAAGATTATGTTGCCTGGCTGCTTGGCAACTTCTCCACAGTTGCAGAGGTTGAAGAAAATTATAACAAAATTATTCTGGTACAGAATCCACAAAAGGAAATAGGCGGACAGAGCTTTCCGGGTCATTTTCTGGTAACTGATAGCAGTGGTGCGTCGATAGTAATTGAACCCATTGACAACACATTAAAAATCCACGATAATCCGCTTGGAGTATTGACCAACTCCCCGAGCTTTGACTGGCATATGATAAATCTAAGTAACTATGCCAATTTGTCCGCAGTAAATGTTCAACCGTTAGATTTCTCCGGCACTACAATTAACACCTTTGGTCAGGGGTCAGGTCTGGTTGGCCTTCCTGGAGATTATACACCCCCGTCACGCTTTATACGTGCTGTCGCCTTTTCTCAAGCTGCCGTTCAACTTCCTACTGCTAAAGAAACTGTCCCTCAGGTAGCTCATATTATGAATTCTTTTGATATTCCCTTTGGAACCATACAAGAGAAGGGAAAAGATGGCACCATCCATTATGACTACACTCAGTGGACAAGCATTGCAGACTTGAAGAACATGACATATGCGATCAAAACATATAAAGATCAATCCATTCGCAGTATTGATGTGCGTAAAGCATTAGCCAAAGCTGGCAACGAGGTAAAGGTTATCGAACTGGACTCGAAACAGCTCATCGAAGATATCTCCACGAAATTCAAGTAGAGAGACCGGAATCGCCCATGAAAGAAGAATATAACTACACCCTGACTGTCCCTTTGGGTGACGTCGAAGAGGCAATACAGTTGCTGAAGGAAGTTCAGGTAAATAATCCGCAAATGAGGCTTTCAAGAAAACCGGACACAAAGAAAAATGGTCGTTTTTATCTCTGTTTTCCTTTTGCAGGAACACGAACAGATCTTCAGTTTCAGCAATGGTTTATTGCTAAAAAGAAAGCTGAGTGGGATCTCTTTGGGCCTAATTACGGGGTATGGGGATTGAGTTGATCGGGATTTTTATGACGCCATCAAAATTGTTTCGATTTCTATGCGCAGAGAATGTGAGTGGATTGGTTTTGATATGTAACCGTCCATTCCAGCGGCAAAACACTTATTCTGGTCTTTTTTACCCGCATATGCGGTCATGGCAATAATAGGGAGATGTTTTCCGGTTTTTTGCTCAGTGCGGCGAATAGCCCGCGTTGTTTCATAGCCGTTCAGCTCCGGCATTTGAATATCCATCAGGATCAGGTCAAATTGTTCCTGCTGAAGGATGTCGAGAGCCTGGAGACCATTTTCAGCAGATGTTACCGTCCACCCTTCACGCTCAAGTACAGATATTGCCAGGGCCCGGTTGATATATTCATCTTCCACCAGAAGGATTCGAAAAGGGAGTTGCAGGCGTTGGGTTTGTGGAGAACTTGGGTGTGTTTGTTTCTGGGTGGGACTCAAAAGGGTAACAGGTGGGCTTAAAGAAAAACGTATGGTAAAGGAAAATGTCGTCCCTACTCCTGGTAGGCTTTTCACATCAATTTTGCCATCCATCATTTCCACAAGTTCTGCCGCAATAACAAGGCCGAGACCAGTTCCCGGGTGATTGGAGTTTCGGGTGGTGCTGAGTTGGCTGAATGCCTTGAAAACATCGCCTATTCTGTTTGCAGGAATGCCTATGCCTGTATCAACAATTTCAAAATGGAGGGTCGTGTGGTCTGTGGATGCTGCGTCATCTTTCTGTTCAACTTTAAGGGTTACACCTCCTTTTTTGGTAAATTTAACACCATTGCCCACCAGATTGAGTAGGATCTGTGCTAATTTATCTCCATCTCCAAGGAGAACGTCAGGAATTTTTTCATTGCACTGTACGTTTAACGCAACATCTTTTTCAGCCGCGCTGATAGCCAGTATTTCCAGAGTGTCGGCAATGGTATCACGTAGACTGAATGATGCTATCTCAAGTTTAAATTTAGCGGCCTCGATTTTCGAAAAATCAAGAATATCGTTAATAAGGTGTAAGAGTCGTCTGGCTGAAGAGTGTACCATTTCCAGATAACTTCTCTGCTGTTTTGAAAGATCAGAATCAAGTACAAGTTCCGTTAAACCGATTATTCCGTTCATGGGGGTACGGATTTCATGACTCATATTTGCGAGAAATGTGCTTTTGTTTTTTTCTGCCTGTTCTGCTCTTTCCTTGGCTTTCTTCAACTCATCTACCGCACGTTTTCGGTTGAGAGCATCACCTGTGAGGCGAGCCACATAGGCCATCAGTTCTTTGTCTTTTTCTGAGTAGACGATATGTTCGTAGCTCTGTATAACAACAGCCCCTGAGAGGTGTTGCAGGTAAAACGGGGCGCCGACAAGTGAGTGTGGCTTTGTTCCACATATGTGTAGATCGTTTGCGAGATATATCTGGTCTGAGTTATCGGGTGTGAGGAGGATGGGGCGGCCACTTTTCAGCAGATAGGTAGTAAGAGTTTGTACTTTTCCCTGAATTTTGATTGGAATATTTTTTTGATGGGCGTCATGATCATCTATATAATAAGGGAAAGTGATTATTTTTTCTTTCTTACATTCATCCACCACGGCAATGAAAAAATTTCGTGCGTATATGAGTCGGGCAACTGTCTTATGAAGATTTGAATAGAGATCATCTATGTTGATCGCATCATGGGCCATCTCACTGATGTCATAGAGGGCCGTACGTACTTTTTCTGAATATTCAAGATCATGCATGGACTTTTTCAGTTTTCCTATTGTCCGCATACTTTTCAGTCGAGAACCAATTATTGCAGCAAGTGTAGATATGGCCTCGATAAAAGGTGGAGCAAAAGAACAGGGAAGGGGGGTTCCCATATATAACAATCCGGAAACATTTAATTTGTCACCCAAGGGAAAGAGAAGGTGTGTTTCGTTGCCAGTATTGTGCAGAACGGCCGAATTGTCGAGCTGATTCTCAGGTTCTCTAAACTGTAGGTATCCGTTTTCCACCAATTGCTCCAATGGAGAACCATTTGCCGGAATGTATGCAGGTGTACGATTTTGGGCAACGTTATGGTTTGTATCAGGTGCGGGGACGAAAACGGATGTCTGGTCGTATAGAAAATAAATCTCAATATGAAAAGAGCCCAGTCTGGGAAAAATAGACTGGTGCAGAAAAGCAGCGAGACCTTCGGGGGTGTCAGCTGACCGTTGGCCCACAGTGAGGTCTTTAATAATAGTGAGAACAGTTTCTGTTGATATAGTCTGGCAAGTTGTGTGATCTTGCATAGGTAGTGCAATTATATGCGTTTTGCTATGGATTTCCGCCCTTGTGGTCGTAGTGATCAACCGTGTATGTAGATCATATCAGAAAAACTGTTTGGCATGAAGCATCCATTAATATTTTTGTGAAAATAACAGGATTGTTGGATCAAGACAATGGAAAAATATTTTTAAATTAAGTGGTTACGTTTATCCTTCAGCTTTTACAGGATTGGAAAGAATGCCAATGTTTTCAATTTCCACTTCCACCAGATCACCATCTGTCAAGGGCCCTACGCCGCTTGGAGTCCCGGTGATGATGATATCACCGGATTCGAGGGTGAAGTTTTTTGACACGAAGGCAATGATCTCTGGAATCTTAAAAATCATATGACTGGTATTGGAATCTTGTACAATTTTCCCATTAAGACGACACTGAATGTGGAGATTTTGTGGATCGCCAATACTTTCAAGGGGGATTATTTCAGGTCCGATTGGTCCAAATGTGTCTAAAGATTTTCCTCTGTACCAGCCGGATTTATCGCTTTTTTGCAGATTACGCTGGCTGATATCATTAAAACAGGTAAAACCCAGGATATGATCCATTGCGTTTTCGGCGGGCAGGTTTTTGATTTTGTCTTTTATGATAATTGCAAGCTCTGCTTCATGGTCTGTTCGGCAGTGCTCGAAATTGTATTGATTAACAAAATCAGGCAGTATAACAGGCTGGTCGGGCCCGATTAACACGTTCGGTGTTTTGGGAAAAAGAACAGGTTCAACCGGGATTTCTTCTGTGAAATTCTGTACATCAACAGATTGGCTTTCTTTGATATGCTCCAGATAATTGAGTCCGAGGGCAACAATTTTACTTGGCTTGAGTGTGTAGGTACCGCCATTTTTTATGGGTAATGAAACGTTCATAATATCCTCTCACAAAATGAAAATGAATAGTGTCCCCCCTGCAACACAGACACCAAATATTGCAATAGCCAACCAGGGGAGTGGTAAAAATGAATCGACTCGCACGGAGCCGATTTTTCGCTAACATCCTCAGCCACCTTTTGTGGATGGAAACTGAAGTGTGTTAAAAGTAATGGTCATATTATCAGGTTGGAAGCTGTATCTCAGGCTGCGGTCAGAATAGATGGTTCCAACAGCAATACGTTCGCAGTCTGAGCAGGGTTTAATGGTGATCACCTGGGATGTGGTATTACGTACGCTGTTCATGGCTCTGTTTAAAATATCATCGTCAACTATAGTATCCCAGTTGTTATTATCGGAACTGTTTGCGGTGTCTGGCTGGACAGTATATGCATCGTTTTTGAAATCAAAAACAATTGCACTATAGGTATCCCAGCATGACTTGATACTATAAAATTATGCTATTGCTCGTTCACGATCTTCAGGTTCCTCGTAATCTTTGCATCCTCCTGCCAA
>CAMZKN010000201.1 GCA_947311315.1 uncultured Desulfobulbaceae bacterium
CACCTGATTGTCTGTGATCATTCATGTTCCTCCTTAGAGCAACATGAATAATCTATTCACAATTATCCGGTGAAAATAATTGTCGTCAGGCGGTAATTATAATTGTCGCTGATCACACTATCCTTAAATCCGGCAAGCAGATGGCTGCCGTGGTACAGGATCTTTTGACCATGGCTCGCAGGGGAATTGCTGTCCACGACATTGTTAATATCAACACCATTGTCACCAACCAGCTCAACAGCCCTGAAATACAACAACTGCAAAAATTCCATCCTCTTGTCAAACTCCATTCTACTCTTCAGGACAGTCTGTTGAACGTGAGAGGGTCAGAACCCCATCTCACAAAAACCTTTATGAACCTGGTCAACAATGGCGCAGAAGCAATGATAGATGGTGGAAACATCAACATTTCAACGAGAAATATCTATGTAGATAAACCGATACGTGGCTATGAAACTGTAACAAAAGGGGATTACGTCTCCATTTCCATCACCGATGAAGGTTCCGGAATTACGAAAGAAGAGCTACCGCGAATATTCGAACCATTTTATACAAAAAAGAAAATGGGCAGAAGTGGCAGTGGTTTGGGTATGGCTGTAGTCTGGGGAACGGTAAAAGACCATAACGGCTATATCGACATCCTCAGTTCTGAAGGTAATGGCACGACATTTACCCTCTACTTTCCAGCAACCAGCGAGCCGTTAAAAGAAAAAGTTCAAACAATATCCATCGAAAAATATCAAGGTTCAAAAGAATCCATACTGGTGGTTGACGATTCAGAATCACAAAGGGAGATTGTTAAAAACATACTTGAAAAACTCAACTACAACGTAACATCGGCACGATCCGGCGAAGAAGCAGTTCAGTACCTCAAAAGCCATGATGTTCATCTCATTGTTCTCGATATGATCATGGATCCCGGCATTGACGGGCTGGAGACATATCGCCAGATAACCGCATTCAAGCCTGATCAGTATTTTGTTATCGCCAGTGGCTATTCAAAAAACAAACGAATGCAGGATCTGCGGGAGTTGAGCGGATGTCTCTACATCAACAAACCGTATTCGATAGAACAGATTGGAGTTGCGATACAGACAACTTTGAACAATGTGGACACAAAAAAATGCCATCTTTTGTCGTGACAAAAGATGGCATTAAAAATCAGAGCTGGCTTTTTACTACGCCATTACCCTTTAAAGTAACGCTTCAACAAACCCGCAAAAGCCATACCATGACGGGCTTCGTCTTTACACATTTCATGTACGGTATCATGAATCGCATCATAACCAAGCTCTTTTGCCTTAGTGGCAATCGCTTTCTTACCAAGACAGGCACCATTTTCAGCTGCAACCCGGGCTTTCAAATTGGCTTCTGTGTCTTTTTCTACTACTTCACCAATAAGTTCTGCAAACCTGGAAGCATGCTCTGCCTCTTCCCAGGCAATGCGCTTATACGCTTCAGCAATTTCAGGATATCCTTCACGATCAGCCATTCTGCTCATCGCCAGATACATACCAACTTCTGTACATTCTCCTGCAAAATTTGCTTTCAGGCCTTCCATGATTTCTTCATCACAGCCTTGAGCTACACCTACTACATGCTGATCAGCCCACTCAAGCGAGTCACCAAGCATCTCAGTGAACTTACTGGCAGCTGCACCACAATGGGGACATTTTTCCGGTGCAGAATCACCTTCATGGGAATAACCACACATAGTACACGTAAACTTCTTCATTGTTGCATCTCCTGTTATAATTTTTTAGATACTGGTTCCTAATTGGGAATAGTTACTAGTATAAACAAGAAATGATGTCAACAAAAAAAGACTATTCCTGCCACACTTTTTTCCCGGAATGAATACCAAAACGTTTCATCCTGTTCCAGACCGTAACACGGGAGATTCCAAGAATATCTGCAGCCCGGCTCTGATTTCCCCCGGTAGCTTCAAGCGCTTCAATCAGTTCCTGTTTCTGCATCTGTTTCTTATCAGACAGCACCGGGCCTACTCTTTCCGGCTCTTTTTCTTTGGCACGAAAATCCTGTATAACAGGGGGGAGATCATTTGATTGAATAGTCGAATCATGACACGTGACAAACGCATATTCAAAAGTACTTCTTAATTCCCGGACATTGCCGGGCCAGTTATACCCAATCAACAAATTCATGGCATTGCTACTTATCCCGTTGATATTTTTCCCTGTTTTAAGCTGTAGTTGACGAAAAAACGATTCTGCAAGCAGTGGAATATCCCCATGACGCTCTCTAACCGGTGGAATATTAATAGGAATGACATTTATGCGATAAAAAAAATCTTCACGAAAAGATCCTTCACGTACCATCTGCATAAGATCTTTGTTTGTTGCCGAAATAATACGTACATCAATGGGTATTGGGCTATTGTCACCAACCCGCTCGACCACTTTTTCCTCAAGAACGCGAAGCAGTTTTACCTGGGTTGTAAGGGGAAGATCACCAATTTCATCAAGAAAGATACACCCTTTTTCAGCAGCCTCAAACCGCCCTTTACGATCCTGAATGGCGGTGGTAAAAGCACCTTTAATATGACCAAACAACTCACTTTCAAGAAGAGACTCATTTAATGCTGCGCAATTCACCTTTATGTAAGGGTAATCCCTGCGCGTACTGATCTCGTGCACCGCCTGGGCAATCAATTCCTTGCCTGTACCGGATTCACCATAAATAATGACAGGCGCATCAGAATCGGCAGCGTTTTCAACCAGATTAAAGACCCGTTGCATCATCGAAGAAACACCAACCATACCGTGAAAAGTATCACGACCACTCAACTCTCTTTTGAATGCTTCGATTTTTATCTCTTTTTCCAGCAGGTCAGTAATATCCGTCATGGTCTCTACTGCACCAATAACTTTGCCTTCACCATCCCGCAACACACTAGCATTTTTAAAAATATGAACCTGGGTACCATCCCGGCGGGTAAGAACACAGCGCTGTTTTTTTAAATACCCTTCACGAAAAAGGCTACACCAGTGATAGCTTTCTCTTTTTCTTTCGAGATGGCAAGTGGTGCAATTCAAACAAGAACATGGCTGACCTATCAACTCATCCATGCCATACCCGGTCAACTCCATAAAAGCACGATTGACCGAAACTATAATACCACCAGGAGCAACAATCATTACCCCCTCCTGGATGGTGTCAACCACCGCCTTCCAATAATCATTAAGCTTTTGTCGTTGCATTACTTATCACCTGTTCACATTTAATCAAAGTGTTAAACTTTAATCTTAACACCTTTACACCGATTCACCATAACAATTATCAAATACTACCAATTTCTCTTTATCATCAGCACAACAACAATAACATTAGACATTAATTATCAACATGTTAAGCAGGAGCAAAAAAACATATGCTATCTACACATAATACCTGGCACGTCTATTGCTAATTAAGGACAAACACCATAGCCAACACACAAAAATTTGATATGAAGATACGACAACAATTTGATCTCCATAAAGTACTTGACCCATTTACCCTGCTCGAGGTCAACCAGGCACTCAATGCAATTCCCAATGGAGAGTTTCTAAAACTCACCTATGCTGGAGAAGAGATACCCGACAAATTGTTCAAAATTATCCCGGATAAAGTATTTAAAATTGTCAGCCGGGAAGTAAGTGACAATCCGAAACGTTGCACCATTTTAATTAAACGACGAAACATCGCACCCGTCGATCTGGATGACTCAACAGGCGGATGTGATTGCAGTTAGAGGACAAATATAATCTATTTAACCAGAAGGAGAAAAGCATGTCTGATGAATCACAAAAACTTGTCTACATAATGCATGACGGTGGAGACAAGGCAGAGAAGGTTCTTACCGGTTTTGCGGTAGCCAATATCGGTCTTTCCATGGAGAACGAAGTAACAATAATCCTCATGGGCGAAGCTACTCGTCTGGCCTACAAAGGATACGGAGAAACTGTCCACTCTTTAGATCGCATGCCACTCGATAAGTTAATGCGTGATTTTCTTGATCTGGGCGGTAAAATTCTCATCTGCCTGCCTTGCATTAAATCCCGTAAAGTTGATCCATCCATGCTGGTTGAAGGTGTCGAACCGACAACCGGTACCGTCGTTAATGATGCCATCGTCGAAGCTGATAAAGTTATCGGCTGGTAGCCATATAAACAGAGACATAACAAGCAATTATTCAACTATCAAAGGAGTTCACCATGTCTGATTTAAGTAATGTTGCAGCAGCATCTACTATCGATTCTCGCGGTTCCGCATGCCCAGGCCCTCTGCTCGAAGCCAAAAAAGGTATTGGCAAAGTCAAAGTAAGCGAGGTTCTCGAAATTTTATCTAATGATGAAGGCACCCGTATTGACCTGAAAGCCTGGGCCAACAAAGTTGGTCACGATTATATGGGTTACGAAGAATCTGATGGATATGACAAACACTATATCACCCGCAAGAAGTAATTATTTGGTCTCTGCTACTGATCCTGCCAAACAGGATCAGTAGCTTTACGCCATTTCCAGTCGCTCGCGAAGCGACTCACACATCCCCTGAACAGGTACGACTATCATGGCAAATGATACGCAAGAGGGAAAAATTCTAATTCTGGCCACAGAAACATGTGCCTATCCGGGAGCTAACTCGGTAGGACAGGCCCATTCAAGCTACCCCACGAATACGTACATATTACGAGTGCGGGCCCCTGTTCTTTTTCCAGAACGTTTCTATATGGACTGTTTCAGAAAAGGCATCAGCGGAATTATCGTTATGTCCTGCGGTGAGGAATGTCCTTATGAAGGCGCATATCACGCCTTTGCCAAACGCATCGACAATGTCTTTCAGCTCATGAAAAAACAGGACATTGACCTGCGAAGACTACGGCTCACCGCCATTTGTACGGTATGTAACCGACCTTTTTTAAAAGAGGTCAACGATATGAACACTCTCATCAGAGAGCTTGGCCCACCGGTTATGAAAGACACGGTAGAAAACTGACCCTCCGCAAAATAACAGCAGTAGACAGGATGAGTAAGGGAGAATTCCATGAAAGCGAAGCGCGATCTTCAATTTGACGCAATTGTCATCGGTGGCGGCATAGCCGGTCTGCAATCTGCGCTTGATCTTGGTGACCAGGGTTATACGGTTGCCGTGGTCGACAAGGATGCCACAATCGGTGGCAAGATGATCCGGCTTTCCAAGGTCTTTCCGACCCTGGACTGTGCCAGTTGCATCACAACACCGAAGATGTCTTCGGCAGCCCATCACGAAAACATTACTCTGTTCACGTATTGCACCTTGAACAATCTTGACCGGCAAACACCTGATAAGGTTGTTGCACAGTTGATCCAGGAAGCACGCTATGTTGACCCGGAAAAATGTATCGGCTGTCGAAAATGCGAGTATGGCTGCCCGGTATATGTAGAAGATGATGAGCAGGGTGGATTTAACATGCGTAAAGCTATTTACATCCCCTTTTCCAATGCCATTCCACAGATTCCACTGCTGGACGTTGAGAACTGCTCCCTCTGCGGTAAATGTGCAAAGGTCTGTCCAACGGATGCCATACGCTACGACATGAAGCCCGAAGAGTTTAGCATAACCGCCAAAACAGCGGTACTTGCCACCGGGTTTGAACTGTCTTCCATGGAGCAAAAGCCCCAATACGGCCTCGATAGACTGCAAAATGTTGTCAGCTCCATGCAGATGGAACGGCTGCTTGCACCCCATGGCCCATATAATCGTGTCCTCCGCCCATCCGACGGTAAAGAGCCGGATTCCATCGCCTACGTACAATGTGCCGGCTCAAGAGACGAAAGCCTTGGTATCCCCTACTGTTCAAGGGTCTGCTGCATGTATGCCATTAAACAGGCCATGCTGCTTTCAGGTGCCCTGCCGCTTGCTGACATAACCATCTATTACATGGATATTCGTGCTTTTGGTAAAGGATACGAACAATTTTATCAGAACGCAAAAGCCATGGGAATAGAGTTCGTCAAAGCCAAGGTAGCCAAGATAACCCAAGGCGAAAACCAGACGGCCAAATTACGCTATGAAGACCAGGAAGGGAACGGCGGGGTAATGGAACGGGAACACGATCTTGTGATACTCTCTTTGGGCATTGTTCCCCAATGGGATCCAGAAGGGATATGTTCTGTCGGCTGCGGCCAGGACGGCTTTATCAAATCTATTATGCCTAAGATTGCACCAACGGTAACCAATATCGACGGTGTTTACACTGCGGGCGTAGCTGCAGGCCCAAAAGACATTGTTGATACCATTACCGAAGCTGGTGCGGCTGCAATGGAAGCCTCCAATTACATGAAGAGTCTTGCTTAAAGGAAACGCTGCGTAAAAACACAACGTGTTTTTCAACACATGCAGTAAACGGAGATACAGGTATGTCTGAAACTAAAAAAGACGAGTCGGGCGAAGCCAGGGTTGGTGTCTATATCTGCCATTGTGGCGGAAATATTTCTGACCATGTCGATGTAGAAAAGGTCGCCGAAGCAGTCAAAGGTATTCCTGGTGTTGTGGTATCACACACCGAGATGTTCATGTGCTCCGACCCCGGCCAGGAACTGATTCAAAAAGATATTGAAAGCGGAAGTATCAACAGAGTAGTTGTTGCCTCCTGTGCGCCCAGCCTCCATGAGACCACCTTTCGCGGTGCCATCAGTCGGGCTGATATGAACCCGTATCTGTATGAGCATGCAAATATTCGGGAGCAGGATTCCTGGGTTCACCACGGTGATCCGGCCACAGCAAAAGCTATCACCCTGGTTGCAGCCGCCATTTCCAAGTCGCGCGGTTTAGAACCTCTTGAACCCATAAGAGTGGACGCAGCCAATCACACCACAGTTATCGGTGGAGGTGTCGCCGGATTGCGCGCTGCTGTTGATCTGGCCAAAAGCGGACTCAAAGTTGCTCTCATTGAGAAAACTCCTTTTCTTGGTGGTAACGCAAGCCAGCTTGACAAGGTTTTTCCCACCGGCGAAAAGGCAGCTGATCTGATTGCATATCTTACATCAGCAGTAATAAAAGACCCAAATATTAGTGTCTACACCTGCGCAGAAATCACAGGATTTGAAGGATATATTGGTAATTTCAACATCACGGTAAGCAGCAAAGCACCGCAGGGTGACATGCTGCATCAGGTTCAGGCTGCAACTGCTGGTAAATTTCAACCTTTCGGTGGTTTTCTCCCGAAAGGAATCCCTGAAACCGACACAGAAGAAACACTCACTACCGGCGTTATCGTCTTTGCCACAGGCTTTAAACTCTACGAGCCACGAACCGGTGAGTTCGGCTACGGTGATAACAAAGAAGTCGTCACATTGAGACAGTTTATCCGCATTATGGATGAAGCTGTCCCAGGCACCGGGACAATGAAGATTGATGGCCGTCCCATCAGGCGAATTGCCATGATCCATTGTGTAGGCAGCCGCCAGATACCCGGCATTCATGAAGCGGATGCAGATGACTATATGAATGAGTACTGTTCCAGAACCTGCTGTACCGCTACTCTACAGGCTGCCCTTGAGATTCGGGATAAATATCCAAAAACCCAGGTTCTTGATTATTACAGGGATATTCGTACCTACGGGCATAACCAGGAAGACTATTATACCCAGGCCTCTGAAAAAAATGTGCTGTTTTTCCGTTACGAGCCAGAAGATTCTCCGGTTATCACCAAAACCGTTGGCGAATTTCCATTAAAGGTATCGGTAATCGACAAACTTACCTTTAATGAAGAAGTTGAGGCTGGTGTAGATCTGGTCGTCCTGGCGACAGGAATGGAAGCTAAAAGCATCACTAATCTGGTGGAAATGATGAAGCTGCCGGTTGGCTCAGATAAATTCCTGCAGGAAGTACATCCAAAACTCCGCCCTGTGGAAATGGCAAATGGTGGTATTCTCCTGGCCGGAACATGTCAGGCACCAATGGATATTAATGAGTCCTGTAACGCTGCCCAGGCTGCTGCTGCAAAAGCTGCTGCAAAAGCTGCTGCAATGCTCGGGAAAGGATATGTGGAACTCGATCCATTCGTAGCCAAGGTTGACCCTGAAAAATGCAAAGGTAGCGGTGAATGTATTACCGAATGTCCCGAAAAAGCCATCAGCATGACAGCGGACAATATTGCTGAAGTCAACCCTGCCCTATGTACCGGTTGCGGCATGTGCGTCGCTGTCTGCTCCGTCAACGGTATAGACATACAGGGTTGGGGACTGAAAGCATACGAAGATATGGTTGATGCCATAGTAAAATTCTAACTCTGGGGAAACGCGATGAGTGAAGAAAAAAAACAATCCACGGCGACAACCGATATGAAAAAATTGCGCCAGGAACGAAAAGAGTACATCAGTGGCGCCAGAGACAAGATGAAGGGCCAAAACAAAATAATAAAAGCCCTTAAAGAAGCACTGTCCGGTGATCCAAAAACAATCCCGGAACTCGCCGAAATAATGGGAATGAAAACCGATACCGTGCTTATGTATGTCTCAACACTAAAGAGATACGGAATCATCGGCGAAGGCCCGAAAGATGGTGACTATTTCAAGTATGAACTGACTAAGTAATCAGTTTGTCACATAAACAAATTAGAAGAGAATATCGGAGAATATCATGGCTACATCAGTCAATCCCGGTCTCCTGGTTGAATTGGAAGAATTCGGTTTAAAAGATGCCGCAACATGTTTTAATTGCGGTAACTGTACGGCGGTCTGCACCCTGTCCACAGAGAACACGCCATTTCCACGGAAAGTTATCCGTTACCTGCAGATAGGTGCTGAGGACAAACTCCTGCAAAGCCCCGAACCATGGCTCTGTTACTATTGTGGTGACTGTTCTGAGACCTGCCCACGGGATGCAAACCCCGGCGAGGTAATGATGGGACTGCGCCGATACCTTACGGCACGATATGACATTACCGGCATCTCAAAACGATTTTATACATCTACAGTCTTTGAGGTTTCTGCCATACTCTTTCTGGCAGCCCTTGTCGGCCTCGGCTTTATGGCCTTCCACGGCACTATAGTAACCGATAGGGTCGCACTGAACTCATTTGCATCCAGTCATGTTATAGAAATACTCGATCTCATTATGCTGGTGGTACTCTCTTTCTTTCTACTCACCAATGCACAACGGATGGCAAAAGCCATTCTGGGTGATCCACAACAATATCAAAAGGAAGCGGATCCCGATAGTACTAAGCCTGTAAAACAAGTAAAAAAATGGAATGGTATCCCTATCAGCCTCTATTTTGCTGAAATTAAAGAGCTGCTGGTACATTTTGCCACCCAGAAAAAGTTCAAAAGCTGTGAGAGCAAAAGCCAGGATATGCAGTGGTATGTACACTTATTGATAATGACAGGCTATTCATCAATCTTCCTTCTGGTTGTTGTGTTCCTACGCTGGTTCCAACGTGATGAGATACTCTCCCTGTGGAACCCCGTACGACTCATCGGCTATTATGGTACATTTGCTCTGCTCTACGGCACGACCTATGCCTTTATCGGACGATTGAAAAAAACGAAGATGGTCTATAAATATTCTCATTCTTCAGACTGGGCCTTTTTGATCCTCCTCTGGCTGACAACCTTCACCGGTATTCTGATCCATTTCACCAGGTTGCTTGAGATGCCGCTATCTACCTACACGATCTATGTTATTCATATGATGATTGCAGTACCGATGCTGGTACTCGAGGTTCCCTTTGCAAAATGGGCACATCTCCTCTATCGGCCTCTGGCACTGTACCTGATGCGGGTAAAAGAACAGGCAGTTGCCTGATTCTCCCCCTGCTGACACGGGACTCAATATCCTCCCCCATTGAGCCCCGTGTCTTTTTCCTTTCCAACTCTCCCCTCTCTTCACACTATATTTTGTTCCTTGCTATTTCTACATCTGATTATTACGAGTAGAAGCTCTATACTCAACAGGAATAATCGAGAAAAATGGGTAACTATTCAGCAGCACCTCACCTGCCCACGATCAGACCGTCCAGCATACAAGTGTATAGCTGAGCGGACTGATCGTGGACATGCAAGGCACTGCTAAACAGTTAGACTCATAAGATATACACAATTCTCAGCGTGGTGCTAAATAGTTAAAAAGATGAAAGGTAAAGAACTCCACTGTTCTCTTGGCAATAATATATGCGGTATTTTCTGGATGCTACTGGCAGGATTGCTCATGTCATGCATGGTCGCACTCATCAAAATCCTTGGCAGCCGCCTACCAAGTTTTGAAATTGTCTTCTTTCGATCATTACTGCAACTCGTTGTTCTCGCTACCGTTTTCATGCGGATCGGTTTTTCAGCACTGAAGACAACTCGACCGTTTCTTCAAGGTCTTCGGGCACTTGTTGCCGTGGTACTCATCAATTGCAATTTTTATGCATTCACTCAACTCCCGGTAGCCGATGTGACTGCAATAGGCTTTTCCAGAAATCTCTTTCTGGTGGTCCTTGCCATCCCGCTACTTGGCGAAAAATTAAATATCCACCGCCTCATGGCCACAATAGCGGGGTTTGCAGGCATTGTCATTATTATCCGCCCAGGCTACAGCGCACTTGAAAGTGCCGCCCTCTTTGCTCTTGCCGGGGCGGCACTCGGCTCAACAATGATGATTATGATCCGCAAATTAACGCTCACCGATTCCAATGTTGTGATGATGACCTACCCGTCACTTGCGGTGGTAACCGCAACAGCTATCCCAACCTATCTTTATTGGATAACACCAGATCCCAGGGAATCGCTTTTGCTTCTTTGTATGGCCGCACTAGGCGTTACCGGTCAATGGTGTATGATCCAGGCATTTCGGCTTGGTGAAGTTACAGCTGTTGCACCGGCAAGTTACATGCGTCTACTCTTTGCAACCCTGATCGGTTTCCTGGTTTTTGCAGAGTTGCCTGATTTAATCACCGTTTTTGGCATTTTGATTATTATTGGAAGTAATCTTTACCTCGTTTTTCAGGAGAAAAAACCTGCCACTACTTCATCATAACAATCAGGTATGAGTCTGTCGATTTAATAGGATTTTTGTCTGATGTCGAGGCATATGGAAAATTTTACCACAGGCATATATAGGTATCCCAGCATGACTTAATACTATAAAATTATGCTATTGCTCGTTCACGATCTTCAGGTTCCTCGTAAATCTTTGCATCCTCCTGCCAATATTGCTCTTCCTGCTTAACAACTTTTGCAA
>CAMZKN010000202.1 GCA_947311315.1 uncultured Desulfobulbaceae bacterium
AAATGCAATTTGGGCTTGTTTTTTGGTTTTTTGATTGTTGGTTTTTTTGTGTTCCTTGGGAATGTTTTTGGTGAGTTGATCGAATGTGCTTTTCATGCTTCCCATCATACAAGGGCAGGGGTTCGAACGCACGCTTTATTTTACCAACACTTTTGGAGAAGTTACGTAAAATGGATCTCTGTATTGTTGTATATCACAGGTTCGGCATCTGTACAATTGGGGAACAGGTAATCGGAAAGGACAGATATGAAAAATTTAATGCCAGAGCATAGACAACTCCTTGAACTGACCTCCATGGAAATGCCTTTTGGTAAATATGCAGGCTGGTTGCTCGTTGATCTCCCCGAGCCGTATGTGGTCTGGCTTGCCCAAAAAGGATTTCCAAAGGGGAAACTTGGTGAGATGCTGGCCATAGTGTATGAGATCAAGGTCAACGGTTTGGAGTATCTTTTTGAACCTATAAAAAAGAGCACAATTGTGGTTAAATAGAATGAACAGAAGGTATATTCAATTAGGGGGTAGATTATGAAATGGATGCAGTTTCTCACTCCTGTTTCTTCCATAACCTGGGAAGAAGCGGAAAGACTCTCAGCCAAGCAGGCCGAAGGTGGTATTGTGTTGCTTGATGTTCGACAACCAGGGGAATATAAGACCAGACATATGCCGGGAGCAAGGCTTATCCCGCTTGGTGAGCTGGATAAACGGTATGATGAACTCGATAGGAAAAAGCCTTTGGTTGTCTACTGAGCAACTGGCGGGCGCAGCAGGGTTGCTGTGCAGATGCTGTCTGGTAACGGATTTGAAGAGGTTTATAATCTTTCCGGCGGCATAAAAGCCTGGCAGCGTGAGGTGGCTGTTGGCCCGGAAGATACAGGTATGTACCTTTTTTCAAAAGAGATGAGTGTAGAAGAAGCTATTGTTGTCGGTTTTAATTTGGAAGAAGGATTACGTGATTTTTATCTGCAGATGCAACTGCGGGTAGAAAAGGAAGAGGCCAAAAAACTGCTTGGCAAACTGGCGGATATTGAGATCATTCATCAGGAGTGGCTGGTGAAGTTGTATTCGGAAGTGACGGGTATTGAAACTACTGTACCGGAATTTCTGCAAAAGACTGCAGAGCCTGTTATGGAAGGTGGTTTAACAACTGATGAATATCTGCAACTCTATAATACCGATCTCAATTCTGAACTGGAGATTCTTTCATTGGCAATGGCCATTGAGGCTCAAGCTCTGGATTTGTATGGACGGGCTGCGGCGCAAACTGAGAACAGGGAAGCAAAGGATATACTGTTGAAGATTGCCCTCGAAGAGCGGAGCCACCTGGCCGGACTGAGTCATTATATTGATAGCTATGGTGAGTTGTCATGAAAAAGCACCTTCTTTTGATTGGTGGTGGCCATGCCCACATGGTTACTCTGGCTAATCTTGACAAATTTATTGATAAAGGTTTTGCGGTAACGGTTATCCAGCCTTCCGAATACCATTATTACAGCGGGATGGGGCCGGGCATGCTGGGAGGCACATATAGCGCTGACGATATTCGCTTTGCAACCCGTAAGCTTGTTGAATCCAAAGGTGGCGCGTTTATTCTGGGCAAGGCGTACAGGATTGATCCAAGCAAACAGTGTGTTTATCTTGAAGATTCCGCTGAGGAAATACATTACGATGTACTTTCGTGTAATGCGGGATCTTTCGTACCCCAAAGTGAACTCGTTCAGGGAGAGGTGCGAAATGTTTTCACAGCCAAGCCAATTGAAGCGCTTCTTGCGGCAAAGGACACCATTCTTACCTTATGCAAAAATAAGGATATTACTATTGGTATAGTCGGTAGTGGCCCATCTTCATTGGAGATTGCCGGTAATATCCATCAGCTTTGCCGACAACAGGCAGAAAATATGCCGGTTATTCGAGTGTTTGCAGGGCAAAATTTCATGTCCGGCAGGCCCACCAAAATACGTCGCCTGGCTAGAACTATCCTTGAGAATAAAGGAATAAAAATTGTTGATAGTGGATATGTCGAAAAAATTACAGAAGGAAGCCTCGTTCTGGAAAACGGTGGTACCTTTCAGGCTGATATTATTTTTCCGGCCGTGGGTGTCAAGCCGTCGTTGATTTTTGCCCGTTCCGGTTTACCCATCGGCCCGGATGGTGGTCTGCAGGTAAATGATTATCTGCAATCTATTCGTTATAGCAATATCTTTGGTGGTGGTGACTGTATCTATTTTGAGTCACATCCGCTTGATAAGGTCGGGGTGTATGCCGTTCGTCAGAACCCTGTACTCTATGCCAATTTAATGGCCTGTCTTGAAGAAAAACCCCTTGAACAATTTAGTCCTGGAGGCACATATCTTCTCATCTATAATCTGGGCGACGGGGATGGTATTTTCAGTAAATGGTCTTTTACCTTTTCGGGAAAATTTGCTTTTAAGATAAAAGATTATATTGACCGAAAATTCATTCGTGCTTTTCAGTAAGTTTAAATCAGCTTGAAAGAGGAAAAGAATGGAAAATACGTTTTCATCAGTACAGGAGCAGGCGTCAGATTGTTGAGGTTCAAGCGATGGCGGTCGTCATCATGAAAAGACAACAGGGATCGAATCTTCTGTAAAACGTAACAATGAGAACTGTATGGTATGCAGTTCACCCTTGCAATATCATACTGAGGCCGTGGATGGTATTTGTCATTATTGTGGCAACAGTGATAAATGGTATATCTCTTGTCCTGATGGTCATATGGTTTGCGATTCCTGTCATAATCAGCAGACGATGCAGCGAATCGAGGCTATAATTCTTGAAACAAGGTCAACAGATCCTTTTTACATAGCCGAACAATGCATGGATCTTGGCATTTTACCCATGCTCGGCTGCCAACATACGTATATTGCGGGTGGGGCGTTAATGTCTGCCTTGAAAAATGAAGGGACGTACACATTGACAAACGATGCGGTGCGAGAGGTATTTCATCGCACTGGGAAACAGGCACATGGCGGTTATTGCGGCCTGACGGGTACCTGTGGAATAGCGCCGGCACTTGGAGCCTGTATTGCGATTCTTGCCGGTTCAAAATGTGGCTTGGATAGAGAGCAGCGACTCACGATGGAGCTTGTTGCAAGGGTCGTCCGGGCAATTACAGAACTCACCGGGCCAAGCTGTTGTAAGGGACAGGGATAAAAATAATTATCCCAGTTCATCCTGCTATTAGTCTATCATTTACATTCATCTTCCTCCTCTTTTTAATACTCTGCCAGTTTCATAAACTTGGTACAT
>CAMZKN010000203.1 GCA_947311315.1 uncultured Desulfobulbaceae bacterium
TATGGAGCGGGAAACGAGACTCGAACTCGCAACCCTCAGCTTGGAAGGCTGATGCTCTACCAATTGAGCTATTCCCGCTCGTGATATTTCACACACTACTCAGTAAAAAAAACTGGTGGAGGGGGGAGGATTCGAACCTCCGAAGGCTGAGCCGACAGATTTACAGTCTGTTCCCTTTGGCCACTCGGGAACCCCTCCAGGGGGACATGTCTGAACAAACAGACACTCTTTAAACCCTTATTGATACTTTGTAAAGTGTTATTTTAAATGGAGCTGGCGATAGGACTTGAACCCACAACAACCTCATTACAAGTGAGGAGCTCTACCATTGAGCTACGCCAGCTTACAAGGAGAGAGAATATACTCACTAATAATTCTTAATTCAATATCTTTTTTTGTTTTTTAGCTCTTTTTTCACCCGAGGTCTGGAAAACTCGAACCATATTACAACCCAAACCCTTCAAAATACATTTAATCTGTGTATAATCAACACATTGCATGATTATCCATCTTTTCAAATTTCAAATACAACAATGAAAAAAAGGCCGGGTCAACGACCCGGCCCTCTAAATCTCTAAAAAAAACTAGCTTGCATTACACAATCAAGCACCCTGTGTACCTTTCCCAAACGCACTTTCACGGTACTTTTCAAACGTATATGCTGCCGTTCTATAAAGTAAATGTGCAAGCTTTGTGTAGGGAAGATAAAGAAAAAGCATCATAATGGAAACGAGATGGAGGAAATAAACTATATACCCGACAACCGGCATCCCCCCCCAACGAAAAAGCTCTGAACTAATACCGGTAATACCTACTGCAGCAATTTCCCAGATAAGAAACCAGTCGTAAAAGGTAACTTGAGTATCCTGTTCCTGCTCTGCCTTTTTACGATTCGTCCACAAAACAGCAATGCCAAATATAAACGCGATGGCAGAAACATTTGCCAGGATTTTAAAAGGATCTGTGAGTGGCAAAGGGCCGTGAAGAGATGGCCAGATGAGGCCAAGTACGTCATTTTTCAGTAACGACCAGCATGTGACGATAAACAAGCCAATGAAAGCAAACATCAGTGGCAAATGGCCACGAACACGATTCTCATTGACAGTACATTCACGAAACCTTGAGTGCTGTACAATTTCAACAAGCGATGGCCAGAGGAATTCTTTAACGAACTGAACTGCAGAAGGCCTATACTCATTATTAATTCCCGCCTCCTCAGACATTTTTTTCCACATTTTTCGTATACCCATATAAGCGGAAAAAAGACCAAGCCCCAGTGATGGTACCATTATCAAAACTATAAAAAAGATATTTTTGGCATACCACTTGAAGCCCCAGTGTCCAAAAAACTGCTGGTATCCGTGACTGGCAAATTGTTCTTCAGTGGGGAAATGCATACCACCTGAAAGTAACCACATAATAAATATGACAACAACCGGTAGACCAATGAGCATTGGCAAACCTTTGGCATTTGATGCGAGTTTTGCAAGTGGTCCCGGCCATCCGTAGTGTGTGTAGGCATAAGCCCGAATAGCACTCAGCACATCACCCGGCTTTGCGCCCCGTGGACAATTTGCGGTACAATCGCCGCACTGGTGACAGAGAAACACGTCTGGATCGGTAACCAGCTTGTCTTTCATCCCCCATTGAGACCAGATCATTTCTTTTCGAGGAAACGGTTTATCCTCAGTGGAAAGAGGACACATGACGGAACAGGTAGCGCATTGATAGCACTTTTTCAGTGTATCTCCCCCCGCCTCCTTCAAAGATCGTATAAAATCTAAATCAGGTTGAACATTCATTTCTTTCTCCTGCTATATTATCATTGTAAAAATAGTAATCGACTAGCCCTGTCTCAAACTCTGGTCCTGCAACGAAAAGAGCTATCGTTGCAGGACATGATAAAAAACAGATTAGTGCCTTACTGCGTAAAAACTAAACAGAAAAACATGAACAACTGTGTAATGTTTTACTAAATTTGTCCTTAACAGTAACAAGGCAATTACTTGCAATCTGTCTGCGTTAGAAGCCTTTGAATGGATTCGGGCCCATCTCAACGATTTCTTCAACAAAGTCATTGAGAATTTGAGGGATCTTATCGTAGTCAGTGATTGCAATCTGCTCAGCCGCACATCTTTCCGGTTCGAGACCAAGTGTGGAGAGAGTATCACCAATGTTTTCCATTCGTTTATTGGCAATTTCAGATCCTTTAACAAAGTGACACTGATAGTCATCTCCATATGTACAACCGAGAAGCATCGCACCATCCATACCAGCAGAAAGTGCATCTCTGATCCATGCCATATTCACAGAACCAAGACAACGAACAGGGATAAAACGAATCATATGATTAATACCATGACGTTTCATACCCGCCATATCAAGAGCTGGATACGCATCATTTTCACAGACAAAAACAATAATTCGCAGCCTGTCATCATCATCTTCAGGAACTTCAACGGCCTTGACCATGGATCCGATAAGATCAATATTATAATCTTTGAAGCCGATAATTCTTTCTGGACATGCTCCCATACAGGTACCACACCTACGACAACGTGTCGGATTTGTCAGCGGCGTACCTTTATCATCATCATCAAGTGCGCCAAACGGACATTCTTCAGTACAACGTTTACACTGTGTACATCTCTGCATGAAGAATTCAGGATAGGTGGCATCGCCGGATCTTGGATGAACCGAAACTCCGCGATCTACAGATTCAATACACTGAATGGCTTTTAAAGCTGCCCCTGTCGCATCGTCAACAGCCTCTTCCATTGACTCCGCTTTTCTTACACCACCACAGGCGTATACACCCGTTCGACGTGTTTCATATGGGAAACAGATAAAATGGGAATCGGCATACCCATCAAAAAGTTCGAGGTCGTTGAATGTTGGGCCCTGCCTGTAAGCCAAATTGATGGAGTTCTCATGTAGAGTCATTGGTTCCATGCCAGCGGCAAGTACAACCATATCTACGCTGAGAGTTATATCTTCACCAAGCAACGTATCTTCAACAGCAACGGTAAGGCCACCATCACTATTTTCAACTTTCATAACATTTCCCTTCGTCAGGAAAATGCCTTCGTTATCTTGTGCATTTTTATAGAACAACTCCATATGCCCAGGAGTCCTCATATGTTGATAAAGGACATACGCTTTACCTTCTGCGTTGTCTTCACACACATACTGAGCCTGTTTCAAAGCAACCATTGATGTAACGGAGTTACAATAGGGAAAATCATTATCATTCTCTTTCCCACCAGGACTCTGAACAAAAGCTACATTTTCCGGGACCTTGCCTTCTTTTGCAAGCTTTTCAAATTCAGCATTGGTTACTACATTATCAATGGTGCCATAGCCTAGATGCTCATACTGAGAAACGACAGCGGGTTTCCAGCCTGTAGCCAATACGACAGATCCAACCATTACGGCATCAGGATTAATCTCGGTATATTTCTGCAAACCTGTATTGGGGTCTTCTTTTTCTCCCTTGTCAATCAGATCCTGCTCATCTACCGTAACTTTTGCTGGTGCATCCCATTCAGACTCAACACCAGTAGCCTTAAAACTTATACCAAAATCACCAGGCGCTCCAGTAATCCTGGCGACTTCTATCCCTGTCTTAATGGTAATCTTATCATTAGATTCCACTTCAGCAATAAGGGCGTTAATGGGGTTTTCTTCAAGGTCAGTCCAAGGCGCTGCGGTTGGAAAACTTTTTCTCCAACCAAGAGCCTTTCCACCGAGATTAGCCTCTCTTTCCGCCAAAATCACACTGTAACCAGCAAGAGCCGCTTCTTTTGCCGCAGTTAGACCGGCAAGCCCACCACCCATAACAAGAATGGTTTTATTTAATTCTTCAAGCTGATACGGATCCGCTGGCTCTGTTTTCTGAGCACGAGTACACGCCATACGCATATAGTCGCCGGCTGTTTCCATCAGATACTCTTCAGCCTCAGAATCAGGTTCTTCACCTTCGGCCGGTTTGATTTCAGCCCAGACAACCTGCTCACGTAAATTCGCCCTAACTGTAATTTTATCCTGACCGAAATCAAATTCATGTGTCATCACACGTGGTGAACACGCTCCGACAACAACAGTATTAACTCCTTCGGCAATATCTTTTTCTATAAATGCTCGACCTTCAGCCCCACAAAGACAGTCATGGGATTTGCATTCCATGGACATCTCATCATTTACAACTTCAGCAAGGGCCTCAAGATCAAGCGCGTCACCAATGCCACAACCAGCACAAATATAAGCGCAATATTTTTTATCCATCGATTTTTACCTCCTGGAAACCTGAATTGCCTTTAAGGCAGCTGCAGTTGAAGATTGAGTACAAGTAACAACATCCGCAGCTTTTTTCGCACAACCAGCTGCAATCATCCCTTTATCAAAATCTGAAATGATAAATGCGTTACTATCCATCTGCAGATCAGCAGGTGTTCCCTGCAGGACGAGTGAAGGCTGCATGCCTGTTGCCAAAACGGCCATGTCTACTTTCTGAGAAATTTTCTCAGCTGTAACTGCATTTTCAGCAACAACGGTAACACCGCCATCAGCTTCCGGGATTATATCTGCAACTTTTCCCTTGATGAAGCTTGCATTTTCGTCGGCCATTCGAACTTCACGAAATTTTTCATATTTACCAGGAGTTCTCAGATCGATATAGAAAACATAAATCTTTGCATCCGGGTATTGTTCTCTTACATAGGACATTTGCTTAAACGTTGCCATGCAACAAATATGTGAACAGTACTCGAGATGATTTTCATCTCTTGAGCCGGCACACTGAACAAAAGCGATAGATTCTATCTCTTTTTCGTCACCTGGTCTGACAATTTTACCACCAGTAGGGCCACTTGGTGCAGCCATACGCTCAATCATCATATTAGTGACAATCGCTTTTGATTGCCCATATTTGAGATTTTCCATCTTTGTTGGATCATACGGAGTCCAGCCAGTTGCCCAGACAATTGAAGCAACACTCACTGTAACCGTTTTGGTTTCCATCTCAAGATCAACTGCATCATACTTACAGGCGTCTTTAACAGCATCCGCTCCTGCACTGCTCAGAGCAGCTTTATCGATAACAAATCGTCTAGGGAAAGCCATTTCATGTGGCAGATAAGCAGCCTTACGCTTATCCATACCAAAATTAAATTCGTTATCAACCTCATCTGGACAGGCCACACCACAATCACCGCAGGCCGTACAGTTGCTGTTTACATATCTGGGGGAAGTCTCAAGGACAACTTCATAATTCCCTGCAGAACCGCTAACAGATTTAACTGTCGTCATTGTATACGTCCGAATCTTACGACTATCCCGTATTCGACGAAAGTTAATTTCCAAACCGCAACTCGGCGGACATAGTTTCGGAAAATATTGATTTAATTGAGAAACACGACCACCAAAGCTGGCTCCTTTCTCAATTAAAAACACATCATTCCCGACTTCAGCGGCCTCTAGAGCGGCAGTCAAACCACTGATGCCTCCGCCTACGACCAAAACTGCACCAGAAGTGCCTTGCTCGTCAGTCATACCTAACCTCCATTATTGCTCTTATGATAAAATCTAATTGTCATAATAGACATAAAGTACGTCCATTGAAGACATACATGCTACACGACAACTATTGGACGAAAAGAACAGCAAGAAAAAAAATACCCTTGTTTTTTAGCGTATGTTGAACAGAGTTTCAAGAGTCTCTTGCCAAAATAAACCAACACCCCATAAAGAGGGATAAGTGCCATAGTGCTGAAAAATTCCGCAAACCTGCAAAAAGCACCACTCAATTTCATTTCTTTTATTGCTGTTTTTCAGTTGTAAGGTACTGAAAGCCTACATACAAAAAATCTCCAGAAGTCAATGACTCCTAGAGATTTTCTACTTCATATCAACGACTTCTTCTTTCTCATTAGAGCCAGGGTTCGGTCTCGATGATATTTAGACACTCAACTTTCTCACACAACCATTCCTTGGTTTCAGGATCAAAAGTAGAGTTTACGAAACACTTCCAATTCTCGTCATCGACAGTTGGGAAATCAGATCTGTAATAAAACCCTGGATAACGGGATTCTTTACGGAACTCGATATGACGAATATGAGTCTCAACACACCAGATACGATGGTAGTTCTCCCAGCAACGGAGCAGTTCATGCAGATCGCCGGCAGCCATCTTCGCAGCATCTTCACGGAGAAGCTCAAGAAGATCGAGACAGATATTAAGAAGCTTGCCAGAGGTCATGTAGTATGTCGCAACACCACCACCATATTCATCAGTGGCTTTCATGAGACGCATCATGAGTCCTGCAGGCTTGCAGTAATTGGGGTTAACATCAGCTGCAGTAGAAGCACCTTTGAACTCTTCATACAGTTTAACTGGTGCATAAATCTCATCTGCAATTTCCTGTGCGGTCTGCTTCAATTCAGGTTTGAAATCAGCATTGTCGCGACAGAATTTAACCATCTGCTTAGCTACGATACGACCTTCAGCATGGGAACCGGAAGAAAACTTATGACCGGAAGCACCAACACCATCACCAGCGGTGAATAGACCGTCAACAGTAGTCATACGGTTGTAGCCCCATTTGTACTTATGGGCACGGGAATCATTCTGCACATCTGGTACCCAGTCTTCCTCTGGACCAGAAGTCCAGATTCCACAACAACCTGAGTGAGAACCGAGCATGTACGGTTCGGTTGGCATAATCTCAGAACCAACTTTTTCCGGCTCAACGTTTGCACCAGCCCAGAGACCAGCCTGTCCAACTGACATATCAAGAAAATCTTCCCAAGCTTCAGACTCGAGATGTTTCCAGAATTTCTTCAGTTTTTTCTCATCCATACCAGCTTCACGACGCTCATCAATAAAGGCATTAAGAGCAACATCAGTAGCCATATAGATAGGACCGCGACCTTCTCTCAGCTCATTAATCATCAGATGATTACGCAGGCAGGTAGGAGTAACCGGAGAAGCGCCATAAGGCATGAATTTCTCAAGCTCATCTTTAACTGCATCAGTATTTGCGTAGAACTCACCAAGACCATTCTGTACCTTAGCTTTGAAAAGAAGGAACCATGCACCAACAGGACCGTAACCATCTTTAAAACGGGCTGGGGTGAAACGATTTTCCATCATGGTCAGAGTAGCACCAACCTGAGCACACATGGTGTAGGTGGAACCTGCATTCCATACTGGATACCATGCACGACCTTTACCTTCACCAGTTGAACGTGGGCGGAAAATATTAACAGCACCACCACAGGCTACGAGAGCAGTCTTGCAACGGAAAACGTGTACTTTGTTTTCACGGGTAGAAAAACCAGCAGCACCAGCGATCTGGTTAGGCTTGTTTTTATCGAGAAGGAGCTTAACGATGAAAATACGTTCCATGATGTTATCAGCGCCAAGAGCAGTAGCAGCAGGCTCAGCAACGATACATTTGTAGGACTCACCATTGATCATGATCTGCCATTTACCTGTACGGACAGGGGTACCACCCTCACGGAGGGTTGCGGCAGGTTTGGAACCGTCAAGGTTCTCACCGTCGGCATCTTTTTTCCAGACAGGGAGGCCCCATTCTTCAAAAAGTTTAACAGACTCATCAACGTGACGACCACAATCGTAGATAAGATCTTCGCGTACAACGCCCATCAGATCGTTTCGAACCATCTTGACATAATTCTCAATAGGATTCTCACCGATGTAGGTGTTGATAGCTGACAACCCTTGCGCAACAGCACCAGAGCGCTCAAGAGAGGCTTTGTCAACGAGAACGATCTTCATGTCTTCCGGGGCCCACTTATTGATTTCAAAAGCGGTGCCGCAAGCAGCCATACCACCACCGATGATCAACGCATCGACATCATGCTCAACCACCTCAGGGTTCACTACGGCGTTGAGCTCACCTTTTGGTTTATTTGGTAATGCCATATTCAAATCTCCTTAATAAATAAAGATTTCTTTTAGTTATATTTTTCTAACTCAGCTTACTTAGGTGTGGGAAGATCAGCCTCGAGCAACAAACATTCGTCGTCAAGGTTAGCTCCTTTCTCACCAGGATAAGCGTTGGCAGCACCTTCAGCGGTGGTGCGAATTGGGAATTTGAAACGCTTCATATTTCCATTACGAAACTTAACAGTCCACATGATGGAATCAGAAGATCTCATTGGATGAACCTGTCCACCCATTGGTACGAAGTCATCGTATCCACGAACAAAGATTGCGCCTTGCGGACAAATCTTTACACAAGAATAACATTCCCAGCAAGCATCAGGCTCCTGATTATACGCCAGCATCTCCTCAACGTTTAAAACCATCAAATCGTTGGGACAGATGTACATGCACGCAGTTTTATCTCCACCCTTGCAACCATCACACTTGGCAGGATCTACATAACTTGGCATTCAACTACCTCCTCAGTTTTGTATTAACTGTTGTGACCCTGAACCGACAGGGTCTACTTATACTCTTTACAACAAAAACCCTTATCTACACCAGATCGAACACATCGTATGTAAATAAGTAATAACAACGTACTATTTGAACGATCTAGCCTCGATAAAATCGTTTAAATTATGAATGACTACTCATTTTTCTCAAGAACTTTTTATATATGGTTACCCACCAATTGTCAAGAGAATTCCTTACGGTTGTTATTGTGCCTGGTTGTAATCCCCACGCACAATAACCTCGCGGGGTTTTGCTCCATCTGCCGGTCCGACGATCCCTTCCTTTTCCATCATTTCAATAATGCGGGCGGCCCGGTTATATCCTACTCGGAGCCTCCTTTGCACCATGGAGATCGATGCTTGGCCAGCTTCCGTCACCAGGGCAACAGCTTCATCATAACGCTCATCAAAATCTTCTGCGCCACCGTTGCGACTGCTGGAATCTTCCTCTCTTTCTATCTCCTGTACAACAGAGTCGTCATACGTTGAACCACCTTGTTTTTTAAGGAATTCTACTATATTAGAAGTCTCATCTTCCGAGATATATGCTCCATGAATCCTTTTAATACTTGAAGTTCCAGGGGCTAGAAACAGCATGTCACCCGCACCGAGTAAATGTTCGGCACCACCACTGTCAAGGATTGTGCGGGAATCTATTTTGGAAGAAACCTTAAAGGAAATCCTGGTCGGAAAATTTGCTTTTATTAAACCGGTAAGCACGTCAACAGAAGGACGCTGTGTCGCTAAAATCATATGAATACCAGCAGCTCTTGCCATCTGTGCAAGACGTGCTATCGCTGCCTCCACATCCTTGGATGCAACCATCATAAGATCCGCCAGTTCATCTACTATTACAACAATATAAGGCAGTTTATCTTCTTGTGATTCATTATAGGAATCAAAACTTTTCACCCTGGCTTCTTCAAGTAATTTATACCTGCGCTCCATCTCACGTACAGCCCAGTTTAGTGCCCGTGAAGCAAGTTTTGGATCTACTACCACAGGATGCAGGAGATGCGGAATCCCCTCATAACCCGACAACTCAATCCTTTTGGGGTCGATCATCAAAAATCGAACTTCTTCCGGGGTTGCATTATACAAGATAGAGGCAATAATCGTATTAATCCCGACACTTTTTCCGGCTCCGGTCGCACCTGCTATAAGCAAATGCGGCATTTTTGACAGATTAGCCATTGCTAAATTGCCCACCACGTCAAGGCCTAGGGCAATTGAGAGTTTATGGGAGTTTTCACGGTAGCTTTCTGTGGCAATAAGATCTCTGATATAGACAATCTGACGAAGGTCATTTGGTATCTCAATACCGAGTGCGGCCTTGCCCGGCACCGAGCCCACAACTCGTACCGACTGAGCCTTCAGGCCCAATGCCAAATCATCTGCAAGACCAGCGATTTTATTAATTTTTACCCCAGGTGCCGGGGCATATTCATAGGTGGTAACCACAGGGCCAGGAGATATGCCCACGACCTTCCCGGAAACACCGAAATTTTTCAATTTCTGTTCAAGTTGTTTAGAAATTTTATAATAAATCTCTTTAGCTATAACCTTTTTAACCTGTTTATTCTGATTCAACAAGGAAAGTGGCGGTAACTTCCAGTCCCCCCGGGCAATCTGCATTGTCGCAAAATCTTCATCTTCCCGGCCTCCCTTTACTGCGGAAGCAGATTCTTTGACCTCAGGTATTGAGGCAGTATGCAGAACCTGAGGTTCTACAACCGGCTCTTTTTTGTTTTTTAGCTTTCCAGCTTTTTTTCGCGACACACGGACTTTTTTTCTCTCTTTCTTTTTCTCTGGATCACCTTTCAATTTGCCAAACAATTTTTTAATTAGTTTCAGCAAAAATAGTGTCAATTGATAGGGTGAAAACTGTGCTGCCAGCATCAATGAAATTAAAAATATCAGAAAGAAAACGAGAACAGTCCCGCCATGCCCTATAACTGCATCAAGAAGTGTAAAACCGGTTTTTCCAAGAAAACCACCTAAATCAAGATAGTCTGGGTTTTTAATGGTAAATGAAGAAAGGAGACCACAGAAGGCGATAATTGCTCCTGTCAATCCCGCCGTAACCTGAGGTAATCTCTGAAATGACATCCTGGGACTGAAAAACAAGAAGGATAACCAAATCAGAAGGGAGGGCAAAAGATAAGCTCCCCACCCCGTAAAACCTATAAGTGCTTTGGCAATCAGGATACCAATCTCGCCAGACCAGTTTCCCTTAATTTCAAATCCATAGGAGAAGAGACTGAGAAAGAGAAAAAGAGAAACAAAAATCCCAAACACGGCCAATGCCTCCTGCTTGAGGCCAGGCCGTCCGCTTTCAGTTTTTTGAACCATTATGTCGAAATAACTCCTTCTATAGCATATCTGGATTTTATGCATGGATACTGTATTAGCAGAAAAAACCGCCAACACCAGCAAAATCATTGAGTTGGAAATAACAGGATGAATATGTACTAGGAAAAAGAAATTTATTCAAGACAACGACGTTGCATCGTTGCCAGTCTTTAAAAAACAATTATTTTTTAATGGTGCTGCTCACCGCATCAAGAACACCATTGATGAACTTGGGAGAATCCTCTCCGGCAAAGCGTTTAGCAATCTCAACAGCCTCATTGATTGCGACCTGGGGCGGTACTCCACCCTCATCCATCATTTCATAGGTAGCAATTCTGAGTAGATTCCTATCCGTTGGCGAAATTCGAGAGAGCCGCCAGTTTGTAGCAGATGAAGTGATCATGGCATCAATATGCTCAATGTTGCCTGTCACACCACGTAGCAATTCAAGGGCGTAGGAACGCGCTTTTTTGTTCACTTGAAAAAGAGAACAAAACAACTCAAATCGCTCAGCAAGATCGGCACCGTAAAACTCACCGGGGCCACCTGTAAAATCTTCCTGATATAAAAACTGCAGTGCTGCTTCCCTCGAAATTCGGCGTGTTCCCATAAAAATCGCTCAACAAAATAGTACTTCTGTTTACTAACACTGCATTAAATAGCCATTATTCGGCTTTCAATCCAGACAATCTATCAGATTTGCCATCTCAATTGCTGCAACAGCAACTTCTGCACCTTTATTACCGGCCTTGGTTCCACTGCGTTCTATGGCCTGCTCTATACTTTCGGTGGTTAAGACACCAAATAATACAGGAACACCTGTTTCAAGACCCGCCTGAGCTGTACCTTTTGAGACCTCGCTGACAACAACATCAAAATGAGGTGTGGCACCACGTATAACAACGCCCAGTACGATCACAGCATTATATTTTTGCGATCCGGCCAGCCGTTTTGCAATAAGTGGAATCTCAAAGGCACCAGGCACCCGTACGACATCAATATCATCGGCTGCAGCTCCGGAACGAACCAGGCTATCAAGTGCACCTTCAAGCAACTTCTCACTAAGAAATGAGTTGAATCTGGCTACAACAACCGCAAACTTCTTGCCATCGGCCTTAAGATTTCCTTCTATAAAATTTGCCATACCCCTTCACCTGAATAATAATTGTAATGATTGATCCCAGCGTCAAATGTGTCCATATCCGAAAATACAATCAGGAATTTACCTCGATCAAATGTCCCATTCTATCCCGCTTGCACATCAAATATTCTTTATTTTCTGCACTCGCCTGCATTTCAAGAGGAACACGTTCAATAACTTCGATTCCATATCCCTCCAACCCTATGATTTTTTTGGGGTTGTTGGTCAAAATAGACATTTTGCTCACACCAAGGTCACGTAAAATCTGGGCTCCAATACCATAATCACGCAGATCACTTTTGAAACCGAGCCGGTGATTTGCTTCCACGGTATCGACCCCTTCTTCATCCTGCAAATGGTACGCCTTCAATTTATTGACAAGTCCAATACCACGGCCTTCCTGACGCATATAAAGGACAACCCCACATCCTTCATCATCAATCATCTTCATGGCAGCATGAAGCTGCGAACCACAGTCACAACGGGCAGAACCAAAAACATCTCCTGTAAGACATTCAGAATGTACGCGAACAAGAACCTTATCCACTTTACTTATGTCGCCCTTAACAAGAGCTATATGTTCCATCTTATCAACTGAATTGGAATAGACAATGGCCTTGAATTTACCTGCATGTGTTGTTGGCACACGTGCTTCCGCCTCTCTTTTTACCAAAGTCTCCTGGTGAAGTCTGTAGGCTACAAGATCGGCAATGGTCGCAATTTTTATACCGTGTTTCTGAGAAAATATTTCAAGGTCGCCCATACGTGCCATTGTGCCATCTTCATTCATTATTTCACAGATAACACCAGCAGGGAGCTTACCTGCGAGACGGGACAAGTCAACAGATCCTTCCGTTTGACCGGTTCGCACGAGAACTCCACCATCCCGGGCCCGCAGCGGAAAAATGTGGCCGGGACTAATGAGATCAGATGGTGTGGCATCCGGTGCTACAGCCGCCTGCACGGTACGAGCCCTATCCGCTGCAGAAATTCCTGTTGATACACCCGTTTTCGCCTCAATACTGATGGTAAAACCCGTTCCATAGGGAGATTTATTGTCGGAAACCATCATCGGCAAGCCGAGTTTATCAACAAGCTCGCTGCTCAAGGTGAGACAAATCAGACCTCTGCCATATTTGGCCATAAAATTTATTGCATCTGCATCAACCACCTCTGCGGCCATATACAGATCGCCTTCATTTTCACGATCCTCATCATCGACCAGAATAACCATCTTACCGGCCTTAATATCTTCTATAATTTCTTCAGTAGAACTCACTGCCATAACATTCACACTAATTGATATTTAAAAGTTAAAAAAAACCGTGTTGAGCCAAAAATCCCGGTTCAATACCCTTTTCAGCCAAAGCTTCCGAAGTCTCAGTTCGAGGCGACAACAGCTTTTCCACATATTTCCCGATAATGTCAACCTCAATATTCACTTTACTGCCAACTTTCAACCGGGCAAGCGTCGTTATTTTCAAGGTATGAGGTATGATCGAAACAGAAAAACTGTCCTTGCCACACGAATTTACTGTAAGGCTGACACCATCAATTGCAATGGAGCCTTTTTCAATAACATATACACCCTGTTCTTTTGGCAACGAAAAACTATAAATCACATAGTCTCCGACGCTTTTAATTCCAATCACACTTGCCACGCAATCGACATGACCGGAAACGATATGACCTCCAAGGCGGTCGGACAACTTCAGGGCACGTTCAAGATTCAGCGTTTCACCCGCAACAAGATTTCCCAGGCGAGTACGATCAAGCGTTTCAGGCGACACATCGGCACTGAAGTGTCGACCACGAATATTATATGCGGTCAAACATACTCCGTTTATAGCTATGGATTCACCCTCGGCAGGATCTACCAGATCAAATCCGGCTTCAATTGCAAAGATAACCCCACCGCCCGTAGCACGCTTACCAGTCAGTGTCCCGGCACCTTCAATGATTCCCGTAAACATATCACCCTGCTCCAGATCTATCAGGATCCACTACTCAATTCAGCATCTCTGCTTTTTTTAAATAATCGCCGGCCATCCTGTCATGCTTAAAATTCTTATGTATCGATGCAATGGTTCTGTAGGCATCAGCAGCTTTACCCTTTTCGTTCATCAACTCATAGATTTGAGCCATTTCTTCAAGTGTCGTTACTGTACCCTGGGGATCACGGTTATCCTGATAATGGTCGAGAAGATCAAGACACGTTGCAACGGCCTTGCTGTTCTGTTTCAGAGCTTTATAGACCTTAATTAATTCCTTTAAAACTGCAACAATACTCATTCGATCATTGGACTTATCGCATATAGCCAATACCCGTTTGAAGTGGATCAAAGCACTTTCATTTTCCTCACGTGACAAACAAACCTTGCCAAGCACATTGCAGGCATTGGCAATACCAAATTCGTCATCTTTTTGCTCATAGCCTATCAGAGCGTTGTGTAGAGCCAGAGCGGCTCCTCCAAACTCTCCGCTTTCAAACAACCGTTTCCCCTCTTCATAATCCTTCTGAACCGGATCGAGCGGTTTTTTATTTTCTTCTTTGCCACTCTGGGCAATGGAATCTATAGACTGTAACGTATTACTCATTTTGTGCTCCCTTCTCTATCTCTTTCAATGCCAGTTTTGCTGCAGCAGAAACTGTTGTAGTCACCAGTTCACCGTCAAGACAGAAGGTGAATTCTTCACTATCGTCCTCAAGTTCCTGTAACTGCTTTGCAGCCTCATTGGCATTCATCATTCCCAAAAGCCTCACAATCTGCCCCCTTAACTGAGGGTCAGAGTCTTTTAAAAAATGAAATAAATTAAAAAACGGCATGGTGCGTATAAGATCAGGTCTGACCCGGGCAATTTCAGCCATGGCCCACAGACTTTGATTGCAGGTGGATGGCTCACCCGTATAGCCAATCAGATGACGTGCAAACGCTCCGAAGATATCCGGACGCAAGGCAATGACATACCCTATCGTTTCAACCATGCCCCACGGCGTTGCAGCAGAGTCAGAGCAGGCTTCAAACAACCTGTGTAAGAGTTCGGAAACCGGACCCGGTTCACGGGTGGACGTTCTTGCAGTCACACTGCCAATAATCCAGGCTACATACCATCGGTTTTCTTCTTGCGGATCGTATAGCAATCGCTGCATCAGGCGAAGTGTTTTTTTGTCGTCAAAACAAAGTGCCACCAGAGAATCTACGTCACCGGCTGCGACCAGATCCTTAACCAGTTTTTTATTGGCCTTTTTCCTGACCCTTTTTTCATCCGGGGCCGGTTCAATTTCCACTCGATCCACCGTCAGCTCTGCCGGTATCGAATGCTGGACAACATCGTCTTTTTTCTGTTTGATCCTTTGCGCTATCTCCCGTACATCTGTATGCAGACGAACAAAATACAATACACCCCGAACACCGCGACCATCGAGATTTTTCTTCGCAACAACTTGATGTTCCCGTTCATCATAATTTTCAATACGACCAGTCAGGTAGTCATCTTCAGGTATAAGTTCCCAGGCAAAATCAGCATTATCATCACAGGCGTATACCAGCGTTTCAACAATTGCAGCACCAACATTATGTCCGGTGGCATCACAGGTGTAAACAGCGCCACATTGGCATCTTCCCACCGGAAATTCATTCATTTTCCGGGTAGCTGCATCGGTTGCCCTGCCTACATTCTGGCCGCAAAATGGACACCACGGCCTTGTTTTACTTAATTCACTTGTCATTTTCTACACATCCGCCCGTTTGATCCGTTCAACAACTCTATGGTTGGAAATTAAGCCAATTTTTCCTGCAGGCCTGCAACAAAATTAGGATCAACCGAATAACCGAGTTCTTTTGCTTTTTCTATGTGATTTTTAGCATCGGAAAATTGCTCATTGAAATACAACGCGACAGCTAAATTATTATGACCAAGTGGCGAATCAGGCTCGAGTTCCAACCCTTTTCGTGCAGCAATAACTGCCCGTTCATCTTCCCCTTTCATGGTCAAAACAGAGGTCAAGTTCATCCATGCAGACGCTAGTTTCGGATCGTACTGCAATGCCCTTTCGTAAGAGGCAATTGCTTTTCCAAGCTCGTTTTTATGTTGCCAGATGAGACCAAGATTGGCATGTGCCTGAGCACTTTCCGGTTGGGCTGCGATGGCCTTTTCGTTTAGTTCCTGCGCTTTTTCAATATTGCCCTGACCAAAATAAATGGCACCTAAATTAATCAGACTCTCACAGCCAAGATCATCAATTTCAATTGCACGTTCCAGAGCTGTGATAGCTTCTGGAATACGCCCCATCTTCATGTAAACCAGGCCCAAATGATGGAAAGCCATCACAGAATTCGGGTGTTCTTTACACTTTTTTTCCAATTCTTCGACAACTTTGCTCAAATCTTCTTTCAACTCATCTGCCATAACTTCCCTCTACGTTAAAAATATGTGTGCACCACCAGAGACAAAATCTCCAGATGGAAAAAGTTCAATCGTCTGTATTAAAGCGCCTACACTATAGACACCTTGCGCTGACTTGCAACAAGAAAAAATGGACATTCACCTACGAAAGTGGTTACTTAAATACCCTCAACACAGGACATTGTCAGCTCATTCTTATGGTCTGATAATATCTTTTTGGCAATCAAAACATCTTTTTTAATTTGTTCTGAAAGCTCCCCCGGGCCACTGAATTTTCTTTCACTACGAAGAAATTTCAACAAATTCACTCTTATAGGTTTACCGTAAATATCATCACTAAAATCAAAAATATGCGTTTCCGCCACTAGCTTGTTTTCGTCAAAGGTGGGGTTATAGCCAATATTCAAAATACCGCCGTAACACTTCCCTTCACAGATAACCTGGGTAACGTACACACCATGCTTTGGTACCAGATCCTCTTCGTTAAACTTCAGGTTGGCTGTTGGAAAACCTATAACCTTGCCTCCCCGCTGTTTACCGACCTGCACCTTTCCACGAATCTGATAGTGCCGACCGAGCAAACAGCTCGCATCAGCCATACGTCCTTCTTTGACAAGTTGACGAATTCTTGTGGAACTCACCAGTTCTTTTTCAATATAGTGTGCATCAACTACAGTTACCGGGAAACCAAAATGATTCCCCTGTTCCTTCAAAAAAGAAATATTACCACTGCGCCCCTTACCAAAAGCGTAATCAAAACCGACCACCAGTTCTTTCACTCCGATTTTTTCAACCAGTACCCTGGCAATAAAACCATCGGCTGTTGTTTTGGCGAAATCACGGGTAAACGGGATAATTAGCAACACATCAATACCCGCCATTTCTATCAATTCAACTTTCTGCTCGCAGGATGAAATAAGCTTTATCCCATCCGGTAACAGAATCTGAAGAGGATGTGGATCAAATGTAATAGCGACACTTGTTCCATTTATCGCTGCAGATTTTCGGACAACAGTGGCAAAAAGCTGCTGATGTCCACAGTGCACTCCATCGAAATTTCCTATAGTAACGCAGGCATTAGAAAATTGTTCTGTAATCATTTCAATGTTTCTATAAATCTTCATAAGCAGATCATACTCACTTTTTTTATCTCTTCTCTTAAGAATGTCTTGACAAAACTGCACTCAAGAATCATATTCAGACCCGTTGCCGAAGTGGCGGAATTGGTAGACGCGCTAGGTTCAGGGTCTAGTGGGGGTATCCTCGTGGGAGTTCGAGTCTCCCCTTCGGCACCATCGATTATTCAAGGCTTTATTCCAGTAAGACTGGGATAAAGCCTTTTTTTGTGTCTCCGATTTCTCCATTAGTCATTACTATTTTGGGCTATCATTTCACATTTAATTGGAACAAAAAGAGTATGGAGCCACTGTTTGAGCCGTAAAAAACTATACGAAGACAACGCCACGACAGGCCATGAACACCTCTCTTACCCATACTCCCGGAAAATATCTTAACACAATTTCCCCAAAAAAAGCGATCAATACTCACACGCAAGAAAAGGTCGCTGTCAAACATTGCAACCTGCCGTGAGGCGCGACATGCGAGCATCAGAAGCCGCCGGGTTACGCTGGCAAAAACTTGTTGTCCTTCGGACGGATTTTAAAAAGAGAATGGCGAATGTAGTTTGAACTGTTCTGAATTCCCGAATAGTTACATTGGAAAGGCAACTCATCTTGTGCATACTTTCAGAAATTGATTCCTCCCCAATACTTATATCTGTCCCGTGAACTGCACAGATACGTCATCAGCTGCCAATTTATCATATTTGCAGCAAATTCTTCGCTGTTATATTTACCACCGCACCACTCCATCAACGCAACAAACCCTCAGGTCATACCGATCCTGGCAGAAGAAATCCCAGTCATTGAGAAAATGGTGAGGTTCATTGGAAAATCAACAATTGACGGCATAAATTATTCCTCAATTTCAAAAAATGTCGGAATCACAAAATACAACCACCAGATGGCTCTGGTGCCCACTGTGAGACCAAAGCCTGATGAGAGCAATTATACACATCCTGCAAGAACGACTGACGAGTTGACTCTTTCATACCAGTTTGCATAATCAAAGTTTCTCGTAACGGATGATGACTTTTTATGAGGTATTCATTTCTATTATGTAGTCTTTCCAATAATGGTAAAGCTGGCAATCTGTCAAATTTCCCATTTACCCCTCTATTACATTCCTGACAAGCCAGCACCAAGTTGGCAACACCATTTATAGGTTTATTGCCAGCACAGTAGAATAATTTATGGGGAAAAAAATGATCAACATCAGCAAGAATAGGTGATCCTGAACATACACTAATATCGCGAAAACAATAGAAACATCGACCTTTTTGATACCCATTTAAAGCATCCCGTGAAGATGTAATTGAAACCCTATGCCCATGTTTACCATATGCATGAAGTTGTAGCGCATTTTCATCAGTAGTCACTGTTAAAACTTGATTCGGTAATTTCAAATCCCAAGCGGTCTCTACCAAACGCCACCTCGCCTCCGTTTCAGCAATAAGTTCTGCAAAAGTTGGATTTTCAGCCATGTTAAAAAATTTTTCCGTAAGTCTGATACCTTTACCTGTCTTTCTGTAACTTCTCCAAAAGTGTTGGTAAAATAAAGCGTGCGTTCGAACCCCTGCCCTTGTATGATGGGAAGCATGAAAAGCACATTCGATCAACTCACCAAAAACATTCCCAAAGAAGACAAAGAAA
>CAMZKN010000204.1 GCA_947311315.1 uncultured Desulfobulbaceae bacterium
AAGAAGATTTATAGGTCAATTAACTGTATCTTATTTTGAGCAATATGTCCAATTGTAAATGTAACCTTTTAAAGTTGTATAAGAACTGGGTTAGGGTTAAATCATCCTGTGTCATCTGGTAATCCATCAGGAGCTTAGCCGATATAGGCGAACTGTGCAAGTCATTAAAAAACGGGCAACCTCTGGAGATGATTTGCAATATACGGAATTATCAACAAAGAAAATCTCACACTAACAAACACCAAATGAACCAGAAAACAATTTAGCAGAGCGTTTGCCAAAAGAACTAGAATACATTATTCTGCTTCAACAAAATGAAAATGCATTTCAACGTAGCCTGACACTTTTTTCAAGGCTCAATTTTTACGGAACCGCACTCTATTTCTAACACCCCACATTGGGGTCACAAAACAATTCAGCTCCTATTTGCGCTGCTAATACAACATGAACATATCCCGATTCCACCTTTTTCCTGCACTCTTTTTCTGTCTACTATTCCCATCACAAAATTGCCAAAGTTCTCTTCTCACCCAACCGGGTAAAAATCCGACACTATATATCTATTCCACCAACCAACCCGTTCATTTTATTATTATCGAAAAGAAAACACAAAAACTCATGTTGTTTGAACAGCAAAAAAACCTGAAATTAATAAATGAATATGGATGTGCCACTGGCGAGAATCCCGGAACAAAACAGATTAGTGGAGATGCAAAGACTCCAGTTGGAGTTTATTTCATAACAGAAATCTACCAAGACCAGAAAATAACTGTCTTCGGTAGTAGAGCTTTTCATCTGGACTATCCAAATATATTTGACACCCAGGCAGGACATCGTGGTGATGGCATTTTTATCCATGGGACCAACAAACAACTTTTCTCCAACAGTACAAACGGCTGCATTACCCTCAACAATACAGACCTGGACGAGTTAGCGCCCTACCTCAGTATCGGAAAAATACCGATTATTATTGTTGAAATGCTCTCAGAATCTTTTCTCAACCAACACCTTGGAATTACAGAAAACGACATTCAATTTGATGAAATATTAAAAGGACTTGGACTGAACTCACTGCGCGACCAACCCAACAACATCAAAACCCTCTACTTTATCAAAATCGGTAAACAAGCCGTAACTTCTGTCAGCTACGATGAATTTGACGGTAATTTCATAAAATTTCAAAACCAAAAACGCTCCTATTTAGTCCGAGCGCAAACACAAGACTGGCGAACTCTTTATGCAGAACAGCGAGAGGAAACAATATTGACTTTTCTCGCCAGGCACCCCATTAAATACAAAACAGTGCCACCAACAATTTCCACAAATAAACAACAGACAACCGACCCCAGAAGCGAACTAATGGCATTTGTCGAGAAATGGAGAAACGCCTGGCAGACAAAAGATATCAATACATATATGGAGTGCTACACACCATCTTTTCACAACGGAAAACTTAACCGAACTGCCTGGAAAGCCAGGAAAAGATATCTGAACCGAAAATATTCCTTTATTCGAGTTACCATTCATGACATTGACATCAAATGGACAAACAGGGGGGCCAATGTCGCTTTTCATCAGACATATCAGTCCGACAAATTCCAGACCAGTGGTAAAAAAAGTCTGCAACTTGTCAAACATGGGAACAAATGGCTTATTAAAAAAGAGCTGATGTAAACGACAGCTTCCAACATCCTACAAAGGCACTTCAGCACTATGAAAATTTTCTCACATTTTCTTCCCTTTTTCTTTCTCGCCTTCTTTTTAACCTTTTATTCCACAACGTGCCCTGCCGCTACTCACCGCCACCAGAGCCTCCATGACGTATATCTCGTCAACACTGAACATGAGCTTCATGTGTTTAGAATTTACGGCAAAAAACGGGGCAAGACCATTATGATTATCGGCGGTATACAGGGAGATGAACCGGGGGGCTACCTCACTGCCGATCTCTATGCCGATATTTCTTTGAAACAGGGCAACCTGATTGTGGTACCACGGGCAAATTTCTACTCTATCCTGCTGAAACAAAGAGATGGTGCAACGGGCGATATGAACCGAAAATTTGCCGAAAACGACAAAACAAAAATGAATATGGAGCAGGAAATCGTCTCAATTTTGAAAGACTTGATAGGCCAGGCGGATTGCCTGATTAATCTTCACGAAGGATCCGGCTTTTTTAACTCTGAATGGGTCTCCGACCAGGAAAATCCGGGCCGGTTTGGACAATCAATCATATTCGATGCCAAACAGTATTTCGGAGAAAAGATTCAACAGGAGCTCGACCTCGAAACCCTTGCGAACAGGGTAATTGAAAAAGTTAATCCACAGATAGAAAATCCGAGATATCATTTCAAAGCCAATAACCACAACACGATATCCAATGACACAAAACATTTTGAACAACGTAAATCTGCAACATATTTCGCCTTAACCCAGGAAAACATTCCAGCTTTTGGCGTGGAAACATCCAAATCTATTCGATCAAATGCGACAAAAGTGAGTATGCAGAAACTTGTAATTAATGCATTTATGGATGAATTTGGCATAATCCCCGACACCCCGGGCATGCATGCGAAAAAGACCAAACTGGCCTATGTGCTCATTAAAGTCAATGGCGCTCTCCCTTATGCTATGCCCAATGGCTCAAAACTTGTTATTAACAGTGGAGACGAGGTTATCGTCACTGACATTATAGCCAATACAGAACGAGGACTTGCCGCAGATTTTATCGGAATGGGCAGTCACAACGATATTCAACTCCCTTTCCGCATTGCAGAATCAACAAAAGTTATTATTCGTAAAGATGCCGAAACCTGTGGTTGGGTTGAAATTATCACCACAACTGATAACCTTGCAGCAACAGTCAACCAGGAAACAGTGATAGCCAATACAATTCCAGCGACAACTGAAACTGCCTCGGCAAATACAGATATAAATGAACTACAGGCAGAAAAACTTCTGCTAAATATCAACGGCCAGTTAATCACCATCGCACCAAACGAAGAAGTACTTGTACCAAAGGATAAAGCCTTTATTATCAAAGGAGTACATACCAATATAAGTCGACTTAATAACGAAATATTCGCCAACCTCAAAGGCTTTGCACCACCAAAAGCTCAAAACGACGGAAATGATATAAATTATCCTGTATACGCAGGTCAGGATTTATGGCGACGATACTCCGAAGATAAAAAAGGTATCAGGTACCCCATTAACGTAACATTTAATGATAAGATTATCGGCAAATTCTGGATCAGGATTATACAATAGGCTTCCCCGAAAGCCTCCTTGTATAATTACCTGTTCCCAAAAAATGTACATCAACACGGAGAATACTCATGGTCACCTATCTCTACTGGAGTGCGGTTTTTGTTGTAGTCATAGCAGTAACATATATTATTGGTGTCAAGTTAGGTAAGTGGAAAATAGGACTCATCGCAGGTCTTGTTATTTTAGCACTTGGCTGGAGCAGTTACTATTTTCGATTTCAGCAGATCTTTGTGAAGCGGTATGGCGGTGTTATGACAATCCAGGTACCCAAAGGACAACATCACCTTGGTGCAACCTGGAAGGATGATAATTTGTGGATCGAAAATTATGACCCTCAGTCAAATTCATGTATTTTTAGTGAATATTCTAAAGGAAATCTTTTGCAAGGTCGAGTAACATTAAAAAATTGCAACCCTTTGCTTCCCTCAGTGATTCCAACAGGTGCCACCGAATAGCTGTCATGCCAAAATATTTCACCAATGAATGCAGGAATATTACTACCAGCACCACTTGACAATGACAATCATTCCTGTTATATATTAGGAATCGATATTACTAATTAACAAAGAGGAGGGGATGACATGCAAAAGTGGGAATGTCCATGTGGATATATCTATGACCCTGAGGAAGGTGATTACGAAAATGGTGTCGACCCGGGTACTGCCTGGGAAGATGTCCCTGCCGACTGGGTCTGCCCAAAATGTGGCGCAGCAAAAGAAGATTTTTGGAAAGAAGGCTAACGGGTACCTTGCAACAAAGAACGACTATACAGAAAGGCCGAAACTCACAAATGTAAATTGACCGCAGGAGAAGCCAATGAAAATATCAGTAGACAAAAATGTTGTTGAAATCTCACCAGAATCTGAGCAAGAAACAGCAGCCCTTGACGTCCTTTGGAAAATTATAATTGACTGCTACGGAAATAATAAAAAACTTGTACCAATGGGACAATTTATACCCGGAGTAGACACACTTGCCAGGTTTAACATTGAAGGCGGACCAACAACATACTCTGAGACAAAAACAGCACAGAAAGATGATACATATTATTGTGATATCTGCAATAAGTACATGAAAGTGAAAGCAGGAGATCCCGTCCCTCTCTGCTGTGGCAAAGACATGGAGTGTATTGATTAATACTGCCCACAAGACAGCAGAAACCCCACTCCACTGTGTGCAATTTTTGCACACAGTGGGAAATATTCAGCCCATATCTTCTCTTCACTGGTTTTCATGTTTTCCCAGAAAAAAAACATTTCATCATGACTCCCCACAACACCTCACTTTAGATTTTCCACCTATCTGCCTGAATTGTAACGATACATATTCAAAAAAACCAACTTTTTATTATCTCAGCCACCTACTTTTCCCTTAACAACTATACCGTGGCACGATTCTTGCTACTCACTGTTGTGTGGAACTTTTTTCATAAATGGTTCAACTCTCTGTCACTACAACAAGGGAGGGTGTCATGTTGAAGAAGAACTTGCGCCGCCACGCAAGAATTTACCTGGAAGGACAGATTGGTGTCGCTTTTACCGGACAACGGGAAACAACCTATCCAATCATTGATATAAGTTTGTCCGGCATGTTAATACGGGGATTGCTCAACCGAGAACTAGATTCTCCCTGCACTATCACCCTCACTGTTAGAAGGCTTGATGTGATGTTTATCATGTCAATTGCCAGCAAAGTCTCACGAAACGCCCACGAGGGGACTGCTGTTCAATTTACCACAATGGATCAATTAGCATGTTCTCTGCTGCAAACCATGCTTCTCTACAAAAGCACACAACCACATATATTTGGCGAGGAGTTCACCCAGAATTATCCATTTGTTGTTTCGGAAAATACATATTCTGCTACTTCAACAGAAATGAGCAGCAATACGCATTGAATAACGTAGAAAAGACCTATTTAAAATAAACCGGAGGGAAATAATGAACCAGATAAACTACCACCAGCAGGCAACACAGGTTCTCTGTTTCCCGGAACAACAGAACAGCAATCGCTGTCAGGCACAGCACCTTCTTGCGATTACACCAAAAGGCACAGGGCAAATTATCGATATCAGCGGAGCTGGACTGTCCTTTGGCTGTCTCTATCACCATTATTTTCAAAACGAATGGATCATGGACATTCTCGATGCGCAAGGGACTCATATTAAACAACTAAAAGTTAAAAAGATATGGCAAAGGGGCGAAAATCACTCCGATATTTCATCTGAATTTGAAATGGAAATTGGCGTCGAATTTCTGGAACTGACTCAGGATCAGATACATGAGCTTGAAACCCTCACCAACAATATCAAAACTTCAGGAGTGCGCTACGCCCCCAACCCGGCGCATTTCTGAATAAACTCCCCTGGCAACTGTACAACCTTGTGTAGTGAGTAGTTGTATGCCAGAATAACCGTGAACCCGGTGATGACCTTCTCTTTGTCATCACCTCGAAACACAGCATAACGTAAAGTGAATTTCTTCCCCGCCATCTTTTCAACTTCGACTTGAATCTCAAGTTCCTCGTGTAAGAAAACCTGACGCAGGTAGCTGCAGCCCGACTCAACGACAACTATGCCAACACCTTCGCCAATATTCCTTTCGGCAAAACCAAGGTGCTCCAAAAGTCGAATTCTCGCATCCTGAAAAATTAAAAGAGCTCTTTCATTGCCGAGATGCCCTCCATAGTTAATATCACCAATAGTTACCGTGTATGTGCTGCTGAAGACTTTGTTCATTTTCTCAATGACGAATTAAAGTTTAAAGGGTATTTTGGCATACATGAATAGTACAACAACAATCCAGCACGCCAATCTCACCCTCACAGAGAGTGCCGTATCCAAACGACTGAGGAGCAAAAAGGATACCCAGCCCCAGCCGCTTCTTTTTCTGACTCCACTTATTTACATCACACCGGGTCGGAAATATTTGACAATGCCCAGCCTGAAACCAACCAGAATCTACCAACAGTATAGAGAAATTGCAACACAGGCCAAACTGCCGACACTTCTATACACCCCCACTCTGGCAGACAATCTCCACAAAAACTTCTCCAATAAAAAATAGAGGTATCAAACATCCATGGAAGGATTACGAAAAAAACTGATTACAGTCGCAATTCTGGCCTCGATCTTTCTGGTTATGCAACTAGGAGTGTATGTTCTCACCATTAATGAATTCCGAGTCGATCTGAGAACACTTGAAGACATTGATTCTTTTATGGAAAATGTCCTTGAACTCAGACGCTATGAGACAAATTTTTCCTACGAGATCACCCAGAAAGATATTGATGAAATTATGCAGTACACCTCGGTTTTAAGAACTGGCATACAGGATATACACAAATCTCCAGTCGCGCCTCAATATGAGGAAGGGTTACAGGAATTTACAAACAACCTCATAGCCTACGACAAACTTGTTCTCAAAGCCAGGGAAACAGGTGGCGCTGAACCTGAAGCCATTCGGGTCTATGGGCATAAGATGCGCATGTTCTCAAGAAAAGTACGGGATATCAACCGGGCATACATTGCAGAAAGACTAAAGAGTATCATGTATATCCCATCGACCATCATGTTCCTGTTTGGTGGTAGCCTTATCGTCGCCCTGGGAACTCTCACGGTGGCAACCATCAAACAGATAAATTTTATCAAGCAGACAACACGAAAGATTGCCCAGGGAGATTTTCGTCATATCGACAGCTCGTCTGCGGGATATGATACCTATCCAATGATTATCAGGGCCTTTAACCGTATGATTGGCGAACTTGATTCCCGCCAGGAACAGCTCATCCAATCAAAAAAACTGGCAGCCATCGGTACACTTACATCCGGCATTGCCCATGAGGTAAACAATCCGCTCAACAATATATCCCTTACAGCAGAGGCAATTCTGGAAGAATATGATGACCTATCGAAAGAAGAAGGGATTGAGATGCTCGATGACATTGTCAGCGAAGTATCACGGGCATCTAATGTGGTCAACAACCTCCTCGACTTCTCCCGCATACACGGACAAATGATCCTCGAGCCCATCGATATTGGTAATGTTGTCAAGGCAACTCTCAGACTGATACGAAACCAGATCATGCTTTCCGGCGTCCAACTCAAAACCAATCTGGCCCGGGAACGTCTCTGCATCAACGGAGACAGTGACAGTATTAAACAGGTCTTTGTAAACCTCTGTCTCAATGCGATTCAGGCAATGCCAGACGGTGGCCTGCTCACCATTTCCATCCATACCGACGACGAGAAGATGATTATCGTCAAAGTAACCGACACAGGTACAGGAATGCCACCGGAAGTCGTTGATAAAATTTTCGATCCTTTTTTCACGACCAAACCGGTGGGTAAAGGAACGGGTCTGGGCCTTTCTGTAGTTTACGGTATTGTTAATAAACATGAAGGATATATTGAAGTAAACAGCGCTGCCGGCCAGGGAACGACCTTTACCGTCGCTTTTCCCCGGAGACCCATGAAAAATGATTCAGAATCCTGCAGCTAAAAGGATCCCATATGAAACTTGAAGGTTCTGAAAAATCACTTACCGTCACAATAGTTGACGACGATGATATTTTCCGCAAACGAATTGGCAAAGTCCTGGCTCCCGTCGTGGATCAGATTCATTTCTGCCGCAGCGGCAAAGAACTGCTCAACAGCACTGCAGAAAAAACGGCAGACTTAATCCTGCTCGACTTACAACTGCAGGATATGGATGGACTCACCATTCTCGACCATGTCAAAAAAAACGACCCGAACAAAGAAGTTGTTATCATTACCGGCAACTCCAGTGTCGATTCTGCCGTCACCGCCATAAAAAAAGGTGCCGGCAATTACCTCTGTAAACCGATCAATCGCCACGATCTCCTGCTCGTCGTGGATTCATCGAGGGAAAAGATACTCCTCCGGCGGGAAAACAGATGGCTGCGAAAAGAACTGGACAGCAAGGAACAGCAGTTTGGCATCATTGGCCAAAGCCCCAAGATGCTTGAGATGCTCAGTACCATCCGCAAAATCGCTCCCCTTGTCTGTAACGTTTTGATTCAGGGAAACACAGGCACAGGGAAACAGATGGTTGCCAAGGCATTGCATCTGAAAAGCAATCGTAGCGACAAGCCACTGATAACCTTTAACTGTGGAGGATTTTCAGAAGAACTTATTGCCAACGAACTTTTTGGCCACGAAAAAGGTGCCTTCACCGGGGCCGCCAGTCGCAAAATTGGTCTTTTGGAGGCAGGCCACAGTGGTACAGTATTTCTCGATGAAATCGGTGAAATGAGCCTGACCATGCAGGCCAAACTGCTGCATGTTATCGAAGAAAAAAGAATTATGCGACTAGGCTCCACTGAACCTGTCGACCTTGACATCCGTATCATTGCCGCAACCAACAGAGACCTACGCCAGATGGCGCAAGATGGCACATTCCGGGAAGATCTTTATTTCCGGCTCAATGTCGTAAACATCTGGTTACCTCCACTTAACGAACGTCAAGACGACTTGCCCCTCTTAATAAGCCATTTTATTGCCAAATATAACCGTCTATTCAACAAGGATATTCGTTCACTGTCCAAAGAAGCTCTTAAAATTCTCACAGAACATGACTACAAGGGCAACGTCAGAGAACTTGAAAATATCCTGCAAAGATCTCTGGCTCTCAGCGAAACGCGTGAACTCACTGCAAAACAGTTACCCTTTGAGCTCCAGCAAATTTCCCCTGAAGACAAAGAAGACCCGATCCCACCATCGCTGGATGAAATAGAAAAAAATCATATTTCACGCGTTATGGCTTTTACCGGTGGAGATCGAAAAAAAGCTGCTGCTATCCTCGGCCTGCCCAGGACCACTCTCTGGCGGCGCATGAAAAAGCACCATCTCGAATAATTACCCATAGTTGCTTCCATACTTCTTATTTTGTTTCATTTCGAAACAAAATAAGCCAACAAACACATCTTGTTTCAAAATGAAACCGCCTTTCCCCGTACCCATCCCCCTTTTCTCAACGCCCGTGTTTCAAAGTGAAACGTTTCTTGTTTCAAAATAGCTCAAGAATCCACTTAAACACAAACTAAACCATTTATTATCAGCACGTTAAAAGAGTGGCACAATATATGCGTTTAACTTCGAAATTGTAAAATTCTGCCTCACTCCGACAGACGGAGAAAACTCAAGATCACACAGCTTGAGGATAACCCATGGGCAGATAATATAATGGAGGTAAATACCGTATGTTTCACATGTATCTCCCCATCGCGGGAAGTAGCGTAAACATTTTTCTGATTCTAGGCCTCGGTGGTATTGTAGGGCTGCTCTCGGGAATATTTGGTGTGGGTGGGGGTTTTTTAATGACCCCCCTCCTTATCATGTTCGGCATACCACCTACGGTGGCTGCCGCATCTGATTCAAACCAGATTGTCGGCGCCTCGACATCCGGAACTCTTGCCCACTACCGTCTTGGCAATGTCGATATGAAAATGGGTATTCTTCTGCTGATAGGCGGTGTCCTCGGTGGCACTATCGGTGTACAGTTTATTAAAATCCTCCGGGCCAGCGGCCACGCTGATTTTCTTATCAGCGTCACCTATGTCATTATGCTCGGTTTTGTTGGCTCCTATATGTTTTTTGAAAGTCTGCAAAGTCTTAGAAAAGACAAAGTGGGATCTTCAACTCCAGACAGTATAAAAACCGCACCAGTTGAAAAAAAGCCCTCAATTTTCGGTAAATTAATGGGTACCCTGCCCTTTCAAACCGAATTTGTCAAATCGGGTGTTTCCATGTCGGCACTGACCCCACTTATTCTCGGTGTTTTTGTGGGTATTCTGGCGGCTATCATGGGCGTTGGTGGTGGCTTTATCATGGTTCCGGTAATGGTCTATCTTCTTCGCATGCCGATGCACGTCGTTGTCGGCACCAGCCTTTTCCAGATCCTTTTTACCTGCATAAATGTCACTATCATGCAGTCCTACACCAACCATACGGTAGACTTTGTTCTCGCTCTCCTGCTCCTCCTTGGTTCAACCGTTGGAGCGCAGTTCGGCACAAAGATCAGTAAAAGACTTAAAGGTGACCAACTAAAGATCATTCTTGCCAGCCTGGTACTACTGGTTATGGTTCAGATGTTATTTGGTCTCTTAATGGCTCCTACTAATTTACTCTCTTATGCGGGAGGTCATTAATCATGTATATTCTTCATAAGTATCCAAAAATAATATTGTTTTCTTTCATTGTGTTTTTCCTGTTCCCAGCCCTCTCAATGGCCATTCAGCTGACGCCCGAACAGGTAAACATTGGAACCACTTTTAACGGCGGCACCATCACCGTATCCGGTGAAATCAGCCAGGACGAAGATGCTGTTATTCAAATTAAAGGTACCGATACGGAGGCTCATTTCAAACAAACGGGTAAGGTTGGAGGTGTCCTGTGGATGACTGTTGCCCATTTTTCTCTGTCAGGTGCGCCATCTGCCTACTTTGTCTATCTTCCGGAAACCATCAGCTCCTGGCGCGACAACAAAGACAAACGCTGGGCACAACTTGATCTTGACTATGATACCTTACAGAGTGATATTGTTATTGAGCCTGAACAGAATGACAGCGCAGTGGTCTTCAGCGATTTTCTAAAACTAAAAGCAGATCATGAGCTTTATCAAATGGTTGAGAATGGTGTGCATTACAAAACCGGCACAAACGGTCAGAAAATATTTGAAGCGGATATACACATCCCCGCAGATATTCCAAGGGAAACCTACACTGTCAATGTGTTGAAAATCAAAGATGGGATCATCACAGGCCAGGAGACAGCGGAACTGAATGTCCAGCTCCAGGGGTTTCCACTTTTTATCTCCAATATGGCATATAATAAAAGTCTTCTTTACGGTATTATATCTGTGCTGATAGCCATTGGTGCCGGATTCTTCATGGGCATGGTTTTTAAAGATAAAGGCGGAGCTCACTGACGGAGCTGATTATGGCAATCCAAAACAAGACAATTTTCGCCCGTTTTTTAGACAAAGTAGGTTTGTCGAAAAAACAGGGGCTCTCTTTTCCCGAACTGTTTGATCATTTTAAACAGCTGATTGCAGAGAACAACAAATCTCTGGAAATCATGGCGGATATGGGAGAAAAACTGAGCGGCGAATTTGTCTTTGATCAGAATTATATAACATCTAGCACCACAGCCATAGCCGACAGTGTCTCCAGAATGATTTACCACCTGGACTGCATAGCCCCCCGAACCTACAGGGGGCTGTTTCCGGTCTGCAACCGAATTCGCAATGAACTTGAAAGCGAGCTCAAAGGGCATCTTGTTATTCCAGAAGGTGATTACGTCATCGGTTATGAGTCAATTGATGACACGCTGGAAACCCTGGTTGGTGGAAAGAATGCCCATCTTGGAATTGTCTCAAACACCCTCGGGCTGAAAATACCGGCCGGTTTTGCCATCACTTCCAGGTGCTTTGATGTCCTGGTTCGCACGGGCACAATTTCAGAGCAGATCAATGGTATCCTCTACGAATGGGAAAACGAGGCTATCGAGACCTCAGAAGCATCGGAAAAAATTACTCAGCTGATTCACTCTCTCTCCCTGCCAAAAGAAATTCGCAGGGCGATAGAGCAGGGCGTTGCCCGCATCACAGAAAAATCAGCCAGTGACCTGGTTACAAATTTTGCAGTAAGAAGCAGTGGTATTGGTGAAGACAGCGAACACAGTTATGCCGGTCAATACAAAAGCATACTCAATATAAACAGCCGCGCGGTTCCAGAGGCCTACAAAAGAGTCCTTGCCAGCCTCTACTCCCCAAGGGCAATGGAATATCGCCGCACCAAAAAGATAAAAGAATCCGAGGCGGTAATGGCTGTTGGTTGCCAGAAAATGATCCCGGCAAAGATCAGCGGTGTTGCCTACACCCTTGATGTTTTTGATCTGAAGAAAAACTGCCTTCTGATCACCGCCCTACCCGGCCTTGGTGCAAATCTTGTGGGAGGCAAACAGCAGGCGGACCGTTACATTGTCAGCAGAACACCACCCTACGCAATCACAGGAATGGAAATCGTCCATAAAAAAGAGATTCTGGAGATGGGACCTTTGGGCCAGGGAGTCATTACCCAACCCCTTGCCCCTGAGTTGCGGGATCGACCAAGCCTGAGACTGGAGCAGGTTCATCAAATTGTAGAAACAGCGCTGGCCCTTGAAAATTACTCAAGACATCCCCAGGATATCGAATTTGCAATAGACCAAAACGATGAATTGGTTATCCTCCAGGCAAGGCCTTTAAACATCACCACAAGCGGACCAAAAATGGTCTGCGATCTGTCATCTCTGGAAACAAATTGCCCCATTCTCATGGAGAACAAGGGTGAAATAGTACAGGAAGGCGTGGCCATGGGTATTGTTTTCAAGGTCACAAAAGATTCCGATCTTGAAAAGATTCCAAAAGGATCCATTCTCGTAGCCCATTTTTCCTCACCAAATCTGGCCCAGGCTATCAGAAAAGTCAACGGTATCATAACGGACGTGGGTTCTCCCATCGGCCACCTGTCGACCATCAGTCGGGAATTCAGAATACCCATGATCATCAACAGTGCAGATGCTACCAAAATCCTCGAAAATGGCCAGGAAATCACCCTTGACGCTCTCGACAACCGTATTTTTTCCGGCTTCAATACAGAGCTCTGCCACTACGAACTTGCTGAAGAAACATTTGAAGAAACATACGAATTTCGCTTATTGCGCCGTCTGTTTAAAAAGATTTCTCCCCTGAAGCTGGTCGACCCTGAAGATAAAAATTTCACACCGGAATCGTGCACTACCCTGCACGATCTCATTCGTTATGTCCACGAACAATCCGTTAATGTGCTAATCAGTAAAAACTATATCCACGACTCTCATCTAAAAGATTATTCAACGCAATTAAAACTTGATATTCCGCTAGATCTCACCGTTATTGATTTTTCTGTATGCGGCCTGGTCAGAAAAAAGACTATCACTCTTGAAGAAATTGAATGCCCTCCACTTAAAATCTTTGTAGAAGGTATGTGCGCCCCCGGCCTCTGGGCCAAGGATCCGGTGGACATAGATCTTCGCAGTTTTATGTCAAGCATGACCCGTACATTCTCATCCGATGTTGCAGACCCCAGCTTTGTAGGCCAGAATCTTGCCGTAGCGTCCGGTAATTATGCCAATATAAGTCTTCGTCTCGGATATCATTTTTCCATGATCGACACCATTGCATCTCCTAAAAATGATGAGAACTATGTCTATTTCCGTTTTTTTGGCGGGGTCACAGATAAAACACGACGTTCCAGACGAGCGCAATTCATCCAGGCCATACTCTCCGCTAATGATTTCATGACAAAAACAAAGGGCGATCTGATTATCGGCAGGATAAAAGGTGCAGACAGAGATGATATCCTGAAAAAGATTTTCGTACTGGGTGGACTTGTATCATATACCAGGCAACTGGATGTCAAAATGATAAACGACAATTCCATTATAGAATTTACTAAAGATTTTCAACGTATTTTAGCAGATATTGGTCATACCAGCTCCACATGACCCACTAGGAGCGTGTCCGAAAATAGACATTTTGGTTAAAATCGAGGTTTTTCAAAAAAACGAAGAGTTTGGGCAAAATGGCATTCTCGGACAAGCTCCCAGGCAACAACCAACAACGAGGGGGCTGCCCCCTGAACATGCTAACCAGGGAAATATCGTGTTCACATACTATGAACACTTCCCACACACATCAAGAGGATATCTATGGGCACCAGCGAACAAATTAATATCTTATTGCTTGATGATGAACCGATTGTTTCCAAGCGCCTCAAACCAGCACTGGAACGTAAAGGATATTACGTTGAATCATTCATCAGAAGTATCGACGCACTCACCCGTTTCCATGAACGTGAGTTTGATCTGGTTATTACAGATCTTAAAATGGAAGGTATTGACGGTATGGAATTTCTGACAGAGGTCAAAAAACTCAAACCCCAGACAGAGGTTATTGTCATTACAGGTTTTGCCACCATGGAAACGGCAAAAGAATCTTTTCAGCAGGGTGTTCTCGACTTTCTCGCAAAACCTTTCAAACTTAAAGAAATGCAGGACGCAGTGGCCAAGGCAGTAAAACGTATTCAGGAACGTAAAGACTGAATCAGCCCACCTCAACACAGGAAAATATCATGAACGTCTTATTGTCTCTTGGAAACGACCTGGCTTCAAGTATCGCGTTACGCTACCTGTCCCAACAGGCAGCAGATTTCCCAATGACTATCCAGCCACTCCACATTGAAGCGGAAGATAAACATTTTCCACTTGGCACCGGTTGGGTAAAAAACACCTGGAAAGATACTGTAGTCAGCTCCAGCGAGGTTGAAATAAATAATTTCATTCATAACGAAATCAGATTTTGCCGCAGCCTGTCTCCCGCCATCACCAGAATAGGTGACGGGGAAAAACAGATTCTCAAAGAACTGCAGAATGGTAACTACCAGCTTTTTGCAATGGGGTTGCTTTCTTCATTTTCCAGCAAAATCTTTTATAACCTGCTTGCAAGTAAGCTCATAACAAAATCCAGCTGCCCTGTTCTACTTATTAAGAACCTGCGGGATTTCAAATCTGTTACAATCTTGTGCAAGAAGGGAATGAACATTAAAAAACTGGCCAGAGAATATCTGGATATGTACGGCAAGGCTTCAGTTGATCTCCAACTTCTCCACGTAGAACCCGAGACAGATAGTGAGCAGGTGACCAGATCCGAACAGGTACCTGTCTATTTACAGGAGATTGGTGATGCGCTTGCAACGGAAGGTTGTGTTCCAAAAATACTCAACACACTTACAGGGCCACCACAGGCGATAGCTGAAATACTCAAGAGTCAAGGCATGGTCGTCTCCAGTTTTAATAAAACCAGTGACACCAAAAGCCCGTTTTTTGACATACTGGCCTATGTACCGACGCCAGTATTAGTTTTCTGGTCGTGATAATGAGACAGATATACCTTGCTTATAAAACTTTATTAACAGCGGCACAAACAGTACTACCGCTGACAAAGGGAGTTAGATATGAAGATTATCGTTGCTGTCGACAGTAATCCCTACAGTGGTCATGTGGCTCACGAAGTTGGAAAACTTGCGGTCAACACCTGGGCAGACATTACCATTATGGGGGTTTTGTCTCCATTAGAAGACACCGCAAAGGCCAGAGAAACCCTGGAACAACAGCTCGTAAAATACAGAAGAATCATCCTCGACTCTTACACCTCAGATTCCTGTCCCTACAACAAGGACGCGGTTGAGCAATGGGAACAGACAGAGGACGGATATTCAATGGCTGCCACGGGTGGTGGGCTGAAACAGCTGCAACTCGTTATAGCTAAAGGAGCTGCAGCCCAGGAAATCCTCCTCTACAATCAGAATTCAGAAAGCGATCTCATCGTCATCAGCTGCGATAAGGATCTGGGCTGTTCCTGGCAATCAGGAAAAGTTCCAATGAAAGTTGCAACAGAGGCAACCTGCTCCGTGCTCGTGGTCAAAGAAACCAAAGATCCTGAACAGGTTGTCTGCTGCCTTGATCACGACCATGTCACCCAGTATTCTCTGGAAATGATCAACCAGCTGGTCACTCTCTACGGAGCAGAGCTCAAAATTGTCGGTATTTCCGATAGTGACAGTCTGAAGGAAAATATCGAACAAAAAATGCAGCAACTGCTCGAATATTACAACAATCTCAAGCTCACACCATGGCTTGAAGTCGTAGATGGCGCAACCATGCCTTCATTTATCTCAAAGGAATCACAAAAAAATCTGGTTGCACTCTGGGTTGGGCCGACATCCTTTCTCAACCGATTTTTCCCAAAGAAACGAATCAGCTCCTTTATCAGCGATTCACCGTCATCGGTTCTCCTGCTCAGGTAGTATTTTTTTATGCAGCGGTATCTATAATATCTGCACTTCGGAAACATTAGCAGCCTACATGCTTTTTAGTTTCCTTAGTGCAGGTTATAGGACTGATCAGACCTTATCTCGTTGGACAATTTGCATAACACGATAAAACGAATAGACAGTAATGCAATTGAGCAAAAACATACCCCGACACTTCCAGTTGTAGTTATTTATTCTTGTAAAATCACCCAATAAGAGATAGATACATACGATGAACTTTCCCACAATGCGTTAGGAACAATGGATATCGCTTGATATGTTTAGATAGATAAAGAAGATGCCGCTCAGCTCGGACCATTATGCTTAAATAGAAAAAAAATGACACTTCTAATTACGCAGTTTTTATTTATGCTGACATGGCTAACTTGGCTATCATCGTTAGTTGGAACGTTTATACTGTTATGGTACATTTTGAACCAAAAAAAATTAGAAGCCTTGTCAATTGCAGAGGAACCTTGGTTTCTATATTTACCGTTAATGATACTTGTTGTGGTTTTAATTGAAACATTCATAACAATAGCGTTGAGAAAATATTTGCTGATAAGCCCATCTCAAAAACACAAATATGATTCTAATGATTACCTGGGGTCACTAATATTTTTTTGTGTACATTTTATAATCATTTTCATCGTAACAAATATTCCAATTTACGGGATGGTGTTATTTATTCAAACAGTCAATTATGTCTACTTATCAATTGCCTTTGGTATATGGTTAAGTTTAATGGTCTACCACTTGCCCAAAAAAATATTTAAACCAATAATAAAATCTGCATAGCCAGGCGCTCAACCCACTCGTTATGCTCGCTCTGACCTTAAAGACTTATTCAAAATACTAAGATAGTTATATCAGCTTTTAAAAGTATTATAATTTAGAAAAGTTCAATTTAAAAGAAACAGATAAGTATTTGTGACAAGCTTGAAAAAATTGCAGGACTTTTTGACATAGGCATTCCCGCAATGTCAAAACATATAAAGAACATTTTTGAAAGCGGAGAGTTGAATGAAAAGTGGTTGTTTCCATTTTGGAAATGCCCACTACTCATGGTGCAATTAAAATAAAAACACATAAATCACTGCACGGGACAGTTATTCCACTGCGTGCAACGGCATCGGCCCAAACTTGAGGGCTAACCTCAACTTGGGCCGCTATGGAACAAAATAATATTATCTGTCTTCCTCAAACCTTTTTCAAAGTCTCAGGGTGGAAATAACTATGAATAATGGAGAGTTAATAATTGTGATTATTGCTGCTGGTTTGTTGGGCAGAAAATCTATTTTACGGGGCGGTATTTTTGGCGTTGTTATATCGCTAGTTCTTTACTTCATTATTGAAAGCTTTCAAATCAAATCTTTTTGTAGCTCTCTGGCCATTGGAGCTTTTGCAAGCTTTGGAAGCTCTATTTTAACTAACATTATTTCTTCAGGCCTAAACGGTGGTAACCATAATACATCGCCAAGCTTTATGGGGTTCAGGTCATTTGGTAGTGGGTTCGTAAACACTGACGATGAAAAAAGATCCATAAGGCAAAAGAAAGAAAAAAAGTAACTACTCACGGAGTTCATAACTCTATGTTTTTATTACCTCTGAACTGTAACTGCTCACATTGGCAAACACAGACGAATGCTTATGCAGAATCCTTTATTCAAAATAAGAAAAAACAAAAAGCCTATGAAGACTGTTCTAATAATGACAATAAAAATGATTTAGCACTGTTAGATAACCCTATCCAAGAAGAAGCTTTAAATATAGATGATGTATTAAATCTAGTAGAAAATTCTATTGTTCGACCAGGAATAGATCTTACCTCCTCACGACATTTTGGCTATATACCTGGAGGTGCTTTATATCCTTCTGCACTGGGAGACTTTCTAGCTGCCATTACTAATAAATATGCAGGTTCGTTTTTTGCAAGCCCTGGTAGCGTCCGCCTAGAAAATCAATTAATTCGATGGATCGCAGATTTAATGAGCTACCCAGAAACAGCAGCAGGCAACTTAACATCAGGAGGCTCTATTGCCCATCTGATAGCAATCACAGCTGCTCGTGAAGCTATCCAACTAAAAGCAAAAGACTATCATCGAGCTGTGATCTATGTATCAAGCCAGACACATCACTCGGTACT
>CAMZKN010000205.1 GCA_947311315.1 uncultured Desulfobulbaceae bacterium
AATGCGCAAGCTCAGCTTTGACGTACGAGCAGTTTTAGATCACTTAAAAATGACGAAAAATTCCTGTGCCAATTGAAAGAGTTGGCGGTTAGCATTAATTTACCCTGCAGGCCAGGGCCAGAGGCTGGACAAAGGATATTATGGGTGGTGACGCCTGGGAGACTTCGGATCTCATGAAAAATTGTGGGGAACTGTGTAAAGGACTCTATTTCAGCTCACATTTTGCAGCGATTGGTGCTAAGGGGAAGAGTCGTACTTTTGTGGATCAATATCAGACAAAAGCTAAGGTCCTGCCCACAGGTGATGGCGCTCTTGGCTATGATTCTGCCCAGTTACTGCTTACTGCCATCGGCTCCATGGACAGTCTTGATCCGGATCTTGTGCAGGCCAGAGCCAAGGTTAAGGATAAGCTTGCGGTAATCAAAGGGTTTGAAGGGGTATCCGGAAACCTCGATATGAATGCAGATGGTAACCCTGCAAAAAGTGCAGTAGTGATACGTATAAATGAGAAGGGTGAATTTGAGTTGTTTAAAACTGTGAATCCCTGAGAGACAATACTTTTCACACCAGGACGCTTGATCTTCCAATAGGTTCGTCCTGGTGTTTTTGCATGTTTCTTTTTATCCCGCTGAACAGTTCTCCGGCAAAATATGCATGAAATTAATGGGTTGTTGAGTTACAGCTATTGATATTGGCCTGGAAAGAAGGTGATATGGTACTGAGTTTTATTGAAGGAAATGAAGCAATCGCCAGAGGCGCAATAGCTGCAGGATGTAGTTTTTTTGCAGGTTATCCCATCACTCCCGCAACCTCGATCTATCAACATATGTTGCAGTTGCTGCCGCCCTTGGGCGGCATATGTCTGCAGGGGGAGGATGAAATTGCCTCCATTGGCTTTTGCCTTGGTGCGGCGATGACGGGGCTGTCGGTTATGACTGCGACCTCCGGGCCTGGCATAAGTTTGTATAGTGAACAGATCTCTCTGGCTATCGGCGGTGAAATTCCTCTTGTTATCGTTGATGTCCAGCGCCTGGGGCCTTCTACAGGTTCTGCCACCAAAGGAGCGGATGGTGATATTCAGTTTCTTCGCTGGGGAAATAGTGGCGGACTGCCGGTTATTGTTCTGGCTCCTGTTGATGTAAAAGACTGCTACCAATTGACTCTACATGCTTTTCGTCTGGCCGGAAAGTACCGTTGTCCTGTTTTTATTGCTTCCAATAAAGAGATCGCCATGACCCGTGAGAGTGTCGATCTTGACCCGTTACATTCACGCAAATCTGCTGCCGTCTCTTTTTTGAAACCGATTGGAGGTGCCGAACTTTCGAGACTGACATCGTCGACCCACGGACCCGATGGATATATTACTGCTGATAGCGCGGTTATTGCCCAGGCCATCGAGCGAATGGAGAGAAAACTTCTGTCGGCGGTTGATGATTTCACCTATTTTGACCTTGATACAAGAGAAGACGATACGACGCTGCTTGTTGTTTATGGTGTGACGGCCAGAGCGGCCAGAACCGCATTGCAGCATTTAAGAGACAAGGGAGAAAAGATTTCCCTGCTCGCTTTGAAGACGCTTTATCCAGTACCTGAAAAATGTATCCTGCACTCTTTTGAAGGTAAAAATCGAGTGGTTGTTGTTGAGATGAACCTGGGCCAATATGTTCGGGAAATTGAGAGGCTAGCGACTGTTCTGCCGGTATCGTTTCACGGGAAAATGGATGGAGAATTGATATCCCCACAAGAGATCGTCGCATGGGTGACACAATGACAAGTCTACTCAATAATAGCAGGCCTCCGGTATTTTGCCCCGGATGTGGTCACGACCTGGTTGTTCGTAAACTTGATACGGCTTTACAGGGTATGGGTTTATCTGGCGATAAGGTCGTTATTGTCAGTGATATAGGTTGTTCCGGTCTTTTTGACACCTTCTTTAACACCCATGCCTTTCACGGATTGCATGGTCGGGCATTGACCTATGCCACTGGACTGAAAATGGCTAGGCCGGAATTGACAGTCATCACTGTGATGGGGGATGGTGGTCTGGGTATTGGTGGCGCCCATGTGCTCAGTAGTTGCAGGCGAAATCTCGATATTACTCTTCTGGTGCTCAATAATTTCAACTACGGTATGACAGGGGGCCAGTGTTCTGTTACCACGCCGGTGGATGCACAGACTTCGTCAGGTTTTCTTAATCAGCTCGATGCTCCACTTGATATATGCAGGGTTGCAGAAAGTGCTGGAGCGCCTTATCTGGTACGCACCATGGCAACGGACAAAGAACTGGCAGAGCAGCTTGCAGGGGCAATAGAGTATCCCGGTTTTGCTATCATGGATATATTGGGACTCTGTCCAGGCAGGTATACAAAGCGCAATCGAACATCGATCGCTCAACTTAAAAGCCAGATGAAGAGTATGCATCCGGTAGCCGATGGTCCGGTACCGGAAAATGAACGGGAGGAATATGGTGCACACTATCGTAGACTGGCACTTGCAACGTCACCACAGGTCAGTGATGGAGGGATTACAACGACCTGTGAGAAAATTGTGGATCAGCGCCGGGAAGTGTTGTTACTCGGTGCCGCTGGCCAATATATTAATACGGCAGGTGAGGTTCTCTGCCTTGCCGGAATGAGTGGTGGTTTGCAGGTAAGCCAGAAAAATGATTATCCCATTACAGTGCTGCGTGGCCATTCTGTCTGCGAGGTTGTTCTGGAGCCAGGATCTATAGGGTATACGGGAATCAGTAAGCCATCTGTGGTGATTGCTGTTTCAGCTGAAGGCGTTGCCCGGCGAAAGGGTGTGTTTTCTCTGTTGAATAAAGATGATCTGATCATAAAACCCTATGATCTTGAAATACCGGTAACAGAGGCACGGATAATTGAGATAGATCGCAAAGAACAAGCCATTAAACCTTCACAAATGGCGCTGGCAGCTCTTGCTGTACTGGCAGGGAACGACTGTGTCATCACACTTAAAATGTTACACTCAGGGCTTGCTGCTCGTTTTTCAGGTAAACTTCTTGAAGATGCAATGGGTGTTCTGGAAAAAATGCAGTAAGTTCATTCCCTTTTCCAGAGATCAGCTACCGTATAGGGTGAACCCGGTGTTTGGAAAAATCCTCCATCAACGAAACGGTACTCCATATCAAGGTCGTTAATAGCCTGTTGATCCGAGTCACTTAAGGTACATTCCGTTGCCTCAAGATTTTCCCGTAATCTTTGCGGGTGTACTGATTTTGGAATAACGACAGTACCTCGTGCCAGCCCCCAGGCAAGCAGAACCTGCCCTGCAGAAAGGTTGTTTTGGGCTGCAATGTCAAGAATAACCGGATGATCGAGCAGGGAGGGTTCGTTTTCCTTTTTCAGTGGTGCCGGTCGATCTGAAGAACCAAGGGGTGAGTAGGCGGTGAGCAGTATGTTGTTTTTACGGCAATAGTCGAGCATATCCTGCTGCTGTAAATAGGGGTGAAGCTCGATCTGGTTCATCGCCGGTTTAATATCCGCCTGTTGTTGCAGGTCTATGAGCCGAATCAGGTTAAAGTTACAGACACCAATAAAGCGACACATACCCTTTTGTACAAGCTTTTCCATCGCCTGCCAGGTCTCCATGACCGGGATGGCATCGGGGGCAAGAAATTCTTCCGGCCTTTGCGGGAAGAGTAAACCGGGTTGAAAATGAACAGGCCAGTGGATAAGAAAAAGATCCAGATAGTCCACCTGTAATTCTCTCAGTGTAGTCTCCAGCGCGGTTTGCACATGTCTTTTGGCATGGGCATTATTCCACAGTTTTGAAGTCACCCATAGATCTTCTCTTTTTACACGTTTAGCAGACAGGGCACCGCCGATTGCCGTACCAATGTCTTTTTCATTCATGTAAATCGGTGCACAGTCAATATGGCGATAGCCCAGATCAATGGCCTCAGCAACCGCCTTGCCGGCCTCTCCCTTATTGGACTTCCAGGTACCAAGCCCCAAAGCGGGTATACGTTCCGTATCTGCAATATGATAATATTTCATATTCTTCTCCAGGATGGGGATGTAGGGGCAGTTCAATATGTTTTCGGGTGATAACAGGCAACCTGACAGCCGTCAATTTCGCGAACAGGTGGTGCTTTTTCCTTACATTGCTCCGTCATGGACGGACAGCGCGGATGAAAGGTGCAGCCTGAAGGTGGAGCAATGGGTGAGGGGAGTTCACCTTTCAGCATTATCCGTTCTTTAACGTGGAATGGGTCTGCAACAGGGGTTGCGGAGAGGAGGGCCCGTGTGTAAGGGTGGTGTGGCTTGCTGAACAGAGCCTCTCTTGATCCCGATTCAACGGGTCTGCCGAGATACATAACTATTACGTCATCGGCAATATGTTTGACCACAGATAGATCATGGCTGATAAAGAGGTAGGCCAGGTTAAACTGCTGTTGCAGCGTGGCAATAAGGTTGAGAATCTGGGCCTGGATGGAGACATCGAGGGCTGATACGGGTTCATCAAGCACGATAATCTGCGGGTTGAGCATTAATGCTCTGGCTACCGCTATTCGTTGCCGTTGACCGCCGGAAAACATGTGCGGATATCTATCATAGTGTTCAGGCCGGAGTCCGACGAGGGAGATCATATCAAGTGCTGCCGCGCGCCGTTCTTCCTTTGTTTTTTCGGTGTTAACAAGAAGTGGCTCTTCCAGGGCGTGACCGATTTTCTGTCTGGGGTTGAGCGAACCATAGGGATCCTGAAAAACGATCTGCACCTCTTTGTGGAGGTTATGCAGGGTCGTTGCGTCACTGTGTCCGATATCTGTGCCGGTAATGTGCAGCTCACCACTGGTCGGTTTTTCGATCATTGTGACAAGGCGGGCAAGTGTTGATTTGCCACAGCCGGATTCACCAACAACAGCGAGGGTTTTTCCTTTGGTAAGAGTAAACGTTGCACCGTCAAGTGCTTTTAAAACGGCTGGCTTGCGAAAAGAACCACGCTCGACATGGTAGTGACGGGTCAACTCGTTGGCCGTCAGGACAATATCAGTGTTCATGCTTTCACCTCTTCAGGGTGGTTGGTGGGTTGACCATCTGCGAGGGGGTAATGGCAAAGGGCGTAACCAAATTCAGCCGACGCCGGTTTTGGTGGAGTTTCACGGCAGAGTTCCGTTGCAAATTCGCAGCGTGGGGAAAAGAGGCAGCCTTTTGGTTTATCAAACTGTCCTGGAACAACACCTGCGATGGAGGGCAGTATCTTGCCAACCGAGCGCTCCGGCAGTGAATTGAGAAGTGCCTGTGTGTACGGATGGTGGGGTGTCGAAAACAGTCCTTTCACCGGCTGTTTTTCAACCTGTTGACCTGCGTATTGGACAACAACACGTTCAGCTGTTTCAGCAACTACACCCATATCGTGGGTGATCAGAACCAGAGACATACCTTTTTCTTTCTGCAGTTTGAGCAGTAAATCGAGAATCTGCGCCTGAATAGTCACATCGAGCGCCGTAGTTGGTTCATCGGCTATAAGCAGGCGCGGGTTACAGGAGATGGCCATGGCAATCATGACCCTTTGATTCATACCGCCTGAAAGTTGGTGCGGAAAAGCTGAAAGTCTTTTATCCGGTTCGGGGATGCCGACGAGATCGAGAAGTTCAATAGCCCGCGATTTTTGTTCAGCCCGTTTCATGCCATAATGAATTTTAAGGCTTTCCGTGAGCTGAAAACCTACGGTAAAACAGGGGTTCAGGCTGGTCATTGGCTCTTGAAAGATCATGGCCATTTCCGCACCAATGATTTTTCTCAGCTGCTTTTTTGAGATCGTTGTCAGATCCTGATCATCAAAGCGAAGCAGATCGGCGGTTACAGTTGCAGTCCACGGCAGAAGGCCCATAAGTGCGAGCATGGCAACAGACTTACCCGAACCGGATTCGCCGACTATTGAGCCAACTTCACCTGGATTAATATGTAAAGAGACGCGGTCAACAGCGGTGAAAAGACCACCGGCCGTTTGAAAGGTTACACTGAGATTTTCTATTTCAAGTAGTGACATCGTTACACGTATGCTGAACTATTCAGGTATCACCCCACATTGAAATGGGAGAGACCATGGTATAAATCGATTACGATCGTTTGAGTTTGGGGTCAAGTGCATCACGCAGACCATCGCCCATCAGGTTAATTGCCAGTACGGTTAACAAAATGGCAACACCTGGGAAGGTGACGACCCACCAGGCCCGCAGGATAAATTCTCTTGATTCTGCCAGCATGGTTCCCCATTCTGGTGTTGGTGGTTGCGCGCCCATTCCGAGAAAACCAAGTGCTGCTGCATCGAGGATGGCAGTCGAAAAACTAAGTGCCGCCTGGACAATAAGTGGTGCCATACAATTGGGCAGAATGGTAACAAACATCAGGCGCAGGGATTTAACGCCTATAACCCGTGAAGCGGTGACGTAATCCTTGGTCATTTCGGTCATAACAGCCGCCCGGGTCAGCCGTACATAATGCGGCTGCTGGACGATGGCAATGGCAATCATGGCGTTTATCAGACTCGGGCCGAGGATGGCGACAAGAACCAGGGCCAGCAGCAGGCTTGGAAAGGCCAGGACAATATCCATAAGGCGCATGATAACTGTGTCTACCCGACCCCGAAAGAATCCGGCGACAAGACCCAGGATAATCCCGACAACAAGCGAAACGGAGACCACGATACAACCGATAAAAAGGGAATATCTGGAGCCGTGAATCAGCCGTGATAACATATCCCGGCCAATGGCATCAGTTCCGAGAGGAAAGGTGATACTTCCACCTTCCTGCCAAAACGGTGGAAGGAGGAGGGCATCACGAAATTGCTGGTTTGGCAGATGGGGGGCGACAAAATCTGCAAAGAGAGCGATTAACACCACTGCCAGAAAGAAGAAGAGGCCAATAACAGCACCTCTGTTTTCACTAAAATAGGACCAGAATTCACCAAACTGAGCTCTAAAACCAGTCGGCCGGTCATCAACTATTTCTTGTATTGAAATTTCAGTCATTATTAATCCGTATGGCGTATTTGCGGGTTGATCAAACCGTAGAGCAGGTCAACAGCCAGGTTGACAAGCATGACAATTGCGGCAATAAGGAGAAGACCGCCCTGTACAGCAGGATAGTCACGGCGAAAAATTGAATCAACCATCCACTTGCCAATACCCGGCCATGAAAATATGGTTTCAGTGAGTATTGCGCCGGCAAAAAGAACACCCACTTGCAGGCCGATAACGGTGATTACAGGAATGAGAGCGTTGCGCAGGGCATGGAGGCCGATGACTCGTTTTGGTCCAAGTCCTTTGGCTTTGGCCGTGCGGACATAATCTTCGCTGAGTACTTCGAGCATTGCCGATCTGGTCTGCCTGGCTATTACCGCAAGTGGGATGGTGCCAAGTACGATAGCGGGCAGGATGAGATGGGAAACAGCTGAGGTAAAGGCTCCCTCCTGTCCGGAGAGGAGGCTGTCGATAAGCATGAAACCGGTGACGGGCTCAAAATAATAAAGGAGTGAAATACGACCGGAAACCGGGGTCCAACCAAGGATTCCCGAAAAGAAAATGATCAGTAAAAGCCCCCACCAGAAAATAGGCATTGAATAGCCGGCGAGAGCCCCCGTCATCACTGTGTGGTCAAAGGTAGATCCTCTTTTTGTCGCAGCAATCATACCGGCGGGCAGACCAAAGAAAATGGCAAGAAACATCGCGCAGATAGAGAGCTCCACCGTTGCCGGAAAGAGAGTAGAGAATTCTTTGAGTATTGGTTGCTTTGTAATGATGGACGTGCCGAAGTCGCCTGAAGCAAGTTGTTTGAGATAGAGGCCGTACTGGACGATAATGGGTTTGTCGAAACCAAATCGTGCCATTAACTCGGTATGTCGTTCTTCGCTCATGCCACGCTCACCAGCCATCAACATCACAGGGTCACCGGGAAGCATTCGAATAAAAACGAAAGCCACCAGGGTAACACCAAGAAAAGTTGGTAAGACGACACTCAGTTTTTTTAGAAAGTAAACAAACATGTATCAGTTCTCGTAGCCCTGTTGACAGGGAAATTAAATTTCATAGGTACATGGAAAGTGGCAAGAAAAAAGGCCGGGCGAAAAAATCGCCCGGCCTGAATATCTGCTGTTTATTTCAGGTCAACACCATAGAAGGAATTGCCACCGAAAGGACCGATTTTAAAATCAACGACCTCTTTCCGTACTGGCTGGAAGACCATGGAGTGGGCGATAGTTGCCCATGGAGCCTGCTCCTTAAAGATAACCTGAGCTTTCTCATACAGTTTGGTACGTTCCGCCGGGTCAGATACGATTTTTGCTTTTTTAAGCAGATCGTCAAAAGGCTTGTAGCACCACTGTGCACGGTTGGCGCTACCAACACCATCGCAGCCCAGAAGAACGGCCAGGAAGTTGTCCGGATCACCATTGTCACCGGTCCATCCGAGGAGAACCGCGCCGTCACGGTTTTTGTCTTTGGAACGTTTGAGGTATTCACCCCACTCGTAGGAAACGATCTCGACTTCTACGCCAACCTTGGCAAAGTCCGCCTGGAGCAGTTCGGCCATTCGTCGTGCGTTGGGATTGTAAGGACGTTGTACGGGCATGGCCCATATTTTCATCTTCAGATTTTTAACACCGAGATCTTCCAATGCTTTTTTAGCAGCTGCTGGATCGTACGGATCATCAACTATTGCGTCATTATAGGACCAGATGGTCGGTGGGATCGGGTTCTTGGCAACTTTACCAGCGCCCTGGAAGACTGCGTCAATGATGGCCTGTTTGTTGATAGCCATATTGAGGGCCTTACGAACTTTCACGTTGTCAAATGGTTTGACCAGCGTGTTGTACGCCATATAGCCAACATTTAAACCTTCTTGTTTCAGGAGATTTATATCCGGATCCTTTGCCATGGCCTCGAGGTCAGCCGGGTTCGGGTAAGGCATTATATGACATTCGCCAGCCTTTAACTTCTGATAACGAACAGAAGCATCCGGCGTTATAGCAAAAACGAGGTTGTCAATCGCTGCTTTTCCAGCCCAGTAATCGGGGTTGGCTTTGTAACGGATGACAGCATCTTTCTGATACGCAACCAGCTGGAAAGGACCAGTACCAACGGGTTTGAGATCGACAACATTGGGGGTTCCGGCTTTCAGCATATTGTCGGCGTATTCTTTTGACTGAATAGAAGCAAAATCCATACCGAGATTGGCGATAAAAGGTGCTTCCGGGCGATTGAGAATAAATTTTACGGTGTAGTCATCAACCTTGACGATATCTTTTATCAGCTCAGGCATCGACATACTGTTGAAATACTCGTAGCCGCCACCGCCGATCATATGATAAGGATTTTTCTTATCAAACTGACGCATAAATGTGAATACGACGTCATCGGCGTTAAAGTCTCGGGTGGGGGTAAACTCTTTGGTGGTATGAAACTTAACACCTTTACGGAGATAGAAGGTGTACTCTTTACCATCAGCTGAAACATCCCATTTTTCGGCTAGTCCGGGACCAATCTCTGTTGTTCCTCTTTTGAACATGGCGAGCTTGTCGAACAGCTGTCGGGAAGAGGCGTCGAAGGTGGTTCCTGCCGTATAGAGGGAAGGGTTGAAGCCTTCGGGGCTCCCCTCGGAGCAGAACACCAGTGTTTTTGAAGCGGCACCAGCGTTCATCGAAGCCATCAGCATCGTTGCACCACAGAAAGCAGCAATCAGATTCTTCGTTTTTCTCATCTGTTTTTCTCCTGTTGTTGTTAGTAAAGCAGAGCCCGTGAAGAGGATCTGCACTTAAATACTACATGTCATCATATCGATAACTGGTCATAATAAAGGGTATGATGAAAATAGTAAATTGGTATTATATAAAAATGTTATAAATGTTAATGATTTGAAAATGCCAGCTCTTCATTTTCCCCAGTTACTAAACGGATTTTTTACCAGATTAGAATTATAATAGCGTTCATCTCCAGTAACTTCCTCGCCTATCCAGTGTGGTTTTTCAAACTTCTGTCCTTCATATTCAAGTTCGATTTCAGCAAAGAGTAGTCCCTCGTTTTCCCCTTTGAATTCATCAACTTCCCAGATAAATCCTGCAAAAGGAATTTTGTGTCGATTTTTTTCAATGAGTGGTTTGTAACAGAGTTTGTCCAGCAGTTCCCTGGCATCTTTTATTGGAATATCAAACTCGTATTCCAGTCGCGTTGCTCCCTTGCTGGCTCCTTTGATAGTTAATATTCCACGCTCATGGATAGTTCTGACTCGTACTGTTCTACCTTTTTCAGAATTGAGGTAGCCCTGGCAATAGTGTTTTCCTTCGGCCAGGCCTCTCCAGTCGTCGTTGATAATAAGGAATTTTTTTTCAATTTCCTCTCCCATTACATATCTCCTTTAAATTTCAAAGACTTGTTTTTGTGAGCACGTTCGATGGCCGAAAAATTTAATGTTGCGTGGATGGTCAGCAGTGGAAAAAGCAGGGCGATGGCAAAAATATTGACCAGGGGGATCATACTGACGAGAGCCGGTAAAACACCAAGACGAAAAGAGGGGCTGCTGTTGGTTCGCAGCCAGGAAATTTTTTTTCTGAGTGACCAGTGGCGGCGAGAGGCAGGGTAGTCGATAAACATCAGTGCAGAGTAGTACGAATACATAAGGAATACCGCTAATTGGCCTACAATGGGAATGAAGTTGACAAAAAGAGCCACGATAGTTACCAGGATGCCAAAAAATGCAATTTTAATGCCCTCAAGTATATCAGCAAAAAAACTCAAAACGGTGAAGCTTGCATCCGGGTCAAAATGATCGCCCGCATAGAGTTTTTCGGCTGCTGTACTCAAAAAAGCATAGCCCGGTGTAGTCAGGGAATAGGCAAGGAGAAATGAGAGGTAAAATGCAACTATTCTTGAGACCAGAAGGAACATCCAGCTGCCACCAACCCAGCCTGCATGTTTTATCCATCCCCATATCGTATCGGCTGCTGGTGGTGTTGACATAAAATGGCCGGTAAAATCATCCATGAAATCGATGGTAACAAGATACCCGACCCAGGTAAGAACAAGGGTAATCAGGACGATCAGAAAAGACCAACCCAGCAGTTTTTTGCGGCGGAGCATAAAAGAGAGCGAGTAGGAAAGAGGAACCCACTCAGCATAATGAGCGTGTTGTTGTTTAGGTTGTTTTTGTATCATAGTTACTGGTATAAAGATTGTAGTAATAATGGAAAGAGAATCGTACCAGAATATAGACTCTTTTGAGCAGCTGTAAAGCCCAGGGTTGTATTTTATCCCTCAAAGAAATGTTCCGATTTTATGAATACTATTAAAAAAAAGCAGCCGAAATCCGTTTATATATGCCAGCAATGTGGTTACAGGAGCAGGAAATGGCTCGGTCGATGTTCCCAGTGTGGCGAATGGGAGAGTCTTGTGGAAGAGGTGGTGACAACCGGGCAGCAGGGAACGCACTCCTTTACCGAGCCTGTCCCCCTCCATCTGGCACCAGACGGGGATGAAGAGCGAATAAGCACAGGTATTGAAGAACTTGACAGGGTGTTGGGCGGAGGTGTCGTTCCAGGTTCTGTGGTTCTTATCGGTGGTGAACCGGGTATCGGTAAATCTACCCTGTTGCTTCACTTACTGGCAGCGATAGCAAATGGTGGTCGTAAGGTTCTCTATGTTTCCGGCGAGGAATCTCCCCGGCAGATAAAAATGCGCGCCAGACGTCTGGGAGCGATACATCCCGATGAATATCTGGCAACTGAAAACAGGGTCGAGCAGATTATTGCCATGACTTGTACCATGAAACCAAGTTTGCTGGCGGTTGACTCTATCCAGACACTTATCTGCGAGGAGCTGGCATCCTCTCCGGGATCTGTAACCCAGGTGAGGGAATCAGCATACAAACTTTTGGGCATGGCCAAAAAAGAAAATATTCCGGTTGTGCTGGTGGGGCATGTGACCAAAGAAGGTGCCATTGCCGGGCCGAAAGTGCTGGAACACATGGTTGACACGGTGCTCTACTTTGAGGGGGATCGCAGCCATGCCTTTCGTATTCTCAGAACAGTCAAAAATCGTTTTGGTTCAACGAATGAGATTGGTGTTTTTGAAATGAAAGAAGAGGGGCTGGTGCAGGTGAGTAACCCCTCTGAAATTTTTTTGGCGGAACGCCCTTTGAATGAGCCGGGCTCGGTGGTGTTGCCAAGCGTAGAAGGCACCCGGCCAATTCTGGTTGAGGTACAGGCCCTGGTCAGCCCGACGAATCTTGGGACAGCCAGGCGAACGGCCATCGGAGCAGACCAGCAGCGATTATCACTTCTTTGTGCAGTTCTTGAAAAAAAAGCTGGTCTGGACATGTATGGAAATGATATCTTTCTCAATATCGCCGGTGGAATGCGTATTGACGAACCGGCTCTTGACCTGGGAGTAATCTGCGCCCTGGTGTCAAGTCTTATGGAAAAACCGATACCGTCGACCACCGTGGTATGTGGTGAGATCGGCCTTGCCGGTGAAATTCGTGCCATAGGGCATGTGGATGTACGGGTACGGGAGGCAGAGCGTCTCGGGTTTTCAAAATTTGTGCTGCCCCAAAGCAATAAGGAGCGATTAACCTGGAAACCGAAGATTGAACTCGTTGGAGTATCCAATCTTCAGGAGTTAATTGGAGTACTTTTTAAGTAACTGCTCACAGGCCCCCCCATCTTCGTGCAGGCACATTTGCCGGTATAGAGGAGCTATAACGGCAAATGTGC
>CAMZKN010000206.1 GCA_947311315.1 uncultured Desulfobulbaceae bacterium
AAGTTGTCTCATTTTTGTTGGTAAGCGTTTTCTCGCGACTGGTACTTGTTTGTGAGATTTTTAACTGATTCTCAGGTAGCGGAGAGTAAGAATCTACACCTACTGTAAAATCATAGAACAACCATCCTAAATGAAAGCCCCAATCGCCATTATCATCTTCAACCGCCCAGACCATGCCGCACAACTACGTCAGCGGTTACAACCTGAAGAATCACGGGATTTATTTGTTATTTCAGATGGTACCAGAGAAGGCAGAGCTGGTGAGGCTAAACTTGTTGATGAGTGCCGCCAAATCTTTGCCGATTGGCCGGGGGAGGTGCATGTAAACTATGCTCAGCAAAATCTGGGTTGCAAGGATCGAGTCTCCTCCGGGCTTAACTGGGTTTTCAAACAGACAGAACGAGCAATTATTCTAGAGGATGATTGCTTACCACATCCTGACTTTTTCAGGTTTTGTGATGAATTGCTTGAAGCTTATGCCGAAAATGAGACGGTGATGTCGGTTTGTGGGACAAAAACATTTCCACAACAATCCCCAACTAGTGATTTTATTTTCACTAAATATGCAAGTAGCTGGGGATGGGCAACATGGCGCAGGGCTTGGGAACATTACGATGACCAGTTCGGAACATATGCACCAATCCTAATTTTAAAAAAGCTGAGAACCGCACTAGGTTCATATAGAGCTGCAGTCTATTGGTTTTACTTGATTCGTAAAGTTCATTCTGGTGCAATCAGTTCATGGGCTTATTGTTGGAATATAACCTGTTTTTTGGAGGGTGGTCTGCACGCCTACTCTAATGACAATTTGGTTGTAAATTCTGGTTTTGGAGCAGAGGCAACACACACAACAAAGAAGATGCCATATATGCCCAACTTATACTGCAAGCCGCTATCTTTTCCTCTGAAAATATCATCCTCGGCCATCATCTGCATAAAAGCTGACAAATGGATTGAGAATCATATCTACAGTAAATCATTTGGAGTGCGTTTATGCTGGATATTTGACAAACTCAAGGGGTGCTGAGGGGCGATGTTTATTCTCGACATTGATGACGGTAAAACCGGTCTCCTCTTTGAAGCTGGGAATGTGGCTGATCTCTCGGAAAAGATTCAGCACCTCTGGGGTCACCCTGACCTCTGCCAACAAATGGGACAGGCGGGTAGGGAGAAGGCGTTGCGGGAGTATTCTTCTGAAAAATATTACCAGCGATTACAGAGTATTTACCGAAGTGCCGTTTCTTTTTGCCATGGAGCTCCTTGACAAACGATTTATTTACTTGAACAAAATCACGGGGAGATTTATAATAAAACTAAGTTGATGCACTAGACCTACTTAGGAAATACATAGTTTATAAGGTGATTTTTAATCATGCCCCTACCCCGAAAACTAACGCGTGAGATTACCAGCCAACTCAAAAAGCATGAGATCATTTTCCTGCTTGGTACTCGTCAGACAGGGAAAACGACACTTACTCAACTCGTTGCTGCAGCGTCAAACTACAAGCCTGAGACTATATTCTTTTTTGATCTTGAGGATAAAGAATATCGCAGCCTGTTTATGACCGTTTCAATTCAGCTGCTTAAAAACATTTTCAGACTCGAAGGGGTTGATCCCGAGAAACCGTCACTGCTTATTTTTGACGAGATTCAACTTCTGGACGACCCTGCGAATCTCTTCAAACTGCTCCATGACCATTTTCCATTGCTCAGGATCGTTGCCACGGGTTCATCAAGCTTGGGGATTAAACATAAATTTTCAGACTCTCTTGCCGGACGAAAGCGGGTATTTCAGGTCGAGCCTCTAAGTTTTGACGAGTTCTTGCTTTTCAGGAATGAAGACAAGCTTATTAAGATCAGATCCATGTTCGATAGCGAAGACCCTGAGTCGATCACACCGCTTTTGAATACATATCACCAGCAATTTTTGCAACTCTTTGAAGAGTACCTTATTTATGGAGGTTACCCCGAAGTTGTTCTTATTGCAGAAAAAGAGGCCAAAATAGAAAAACTTGATTCAATCGCCACATCCTATATTCAAAAAGACATCCGGGAATTTGGGCGTATAGACAATATTAATGGCTACAACAACCTGCTTAAATACCTCGCTGTTAACCTAGGAGCTCAGTTTAACCTTTCTTCAGCACAAAGTACCATTGGCCTATCGGCGCCTACTCTGAAAAAGTATATTTCCCTCTTAACGGAAACCTTTATAATTAAGGAGTTGCCACCTTATTTCGTCAATAAGAACAAGGAAATATCTAAAACAAAAAAGATATTTTTCAAGGATACCGGCGTGCGGAATTTACAAATACGGAACTTCAACGCCGTTGATATAAGACCGGATATCGGTGCACTTTATGAAAATTATGTTTTTAATGTTCTGGAACAAAAAAAAGACCTTCTGACCACAAACTATTTTTACAGAACCCAGGCAAAAACGGAGATTGACTTTATTGTATGTCGGGAACAGAATTTTACTCTGATGGAAGTAAAGGCAGGATCCTTTAATAGGCCAGTTAAGGCTATGAAAGAATTTGAAAAAAAATATCGGCAAAAGGCGCATGCCATACAAAAAGTCGTCGCTAATCAATCATATTTGGCAAAAACTACTGATTTTCTTTTTATCCCCGCCTATCTTTTATAAAAGAGGCGGGGCAAATCCGCCTTTAACTGTATACAGGTACACTAATTGAACAAAGAAAAGTCACTCGCTACTGAAAACATCCTCGGATATGCGGTTACGGGTCTACCCAGGGAACAATGTTTGGACAGAATCGAGACCTGGTTGAACAACGATGCCCAGCAAAAAACCTTTCTCTGTGCCAATCCCCATTCACTGGTACAGGCGGTGGGCGACCCTCTTTTTCAGCAGGCGTTGCACGATGCCGATCTTGTCACCCCGGATGGTACGGGGATTGTTCTTGCCTCGAAAATACTGGGGGGTGCTATTCGTGAACGGATTACGGGAAGTGATATTTTCTGGGGACTGAGCGACAGGTTAAATGAAGCCGGCGGCAAAAGTTATTTCTTTCTTGGTGCCAGTGAAGAGACCCTTGCAAAGATAAAAACGAAGCTGGCCACCGATTATCCTGAAATTATCTTTGCCGGGTTTTATTCGCCGCCCTATAAGCCTGAATTCTCAGAGGATGACAGCAAAAGGATGATCGAGGCTGTGAATAGGGCAAAACCGGATGTGCTCTGGATTGGTATGACGGCACCCAAGCAGGAAAAATGGCTGAATCAGCATCTGGATGAACTGGATGTCGGATTTATCGGAGCCATCGGTGCGGTGTTTGATTTTTATGTGGGCAATGTAAAACGTTCCCATCCTTTTTTTCAGAAAATCGGTCTTGAATGGCTGCCAAGGTTGTTGCAGGAACCGAGACGGTTGTTTAAGCGCAATTTTGTTTCCAGCCCGTTGTTTTTGCTGTTGGTGCTGAAACAAAAAATATTTGGTTAAGTCGGTTCGGCGCTGGCTATTTGGAATCGTTGTGTCTGCTCTTACGGGCAATCAGCCAGTCGGCAAATCGGGTTCTAGCGTATCCGATCTGGAATTTCAATCCGCAGGATAGATAATCGGGAAAGGTGAGTTGACTGATTAGCTGCAGAAGACGACCTTCTGCTTGTTCCTGGCTGAGGAGTGTTGTATTGATTTTGCCGACAATTGTACCCGGTGTTAATTTATCCAGAAACTCATCATTCACGAGGCTCCCCACAATGGTTTTGCAGTTGACGAGGAGATAATACAGCACCTTTTTTGCACCCCATTGGCCTGCCCTTTGCAACAGTTTTTCCGGATCGGGGTGCCACTGGCACCACACTTCATGGGCATCAATTATATTATGGGTACAAAAATCAAGATCCCGGAAGGCGTGGACAGCCAGATGCAACAGGGTATCTTCCGGTGACAGGATACGAACCAGTTTTGAATTATGAATCGGATGTTTTCTGCTTGCCTGCCACAGGGGTTCTTCTGCAATCGTAAAAATTGATGGATTCGTCAATCCCCGGTGGATTTCCACTGTGGGGCCAAGTCCCTTTTTGGGGATAAATACTCGTTCGAAAAGTGTTTGATGGGTGGCTACCCTTGCATCATCAAGAAGAACCGGTTCCATGATTTGTTCCATCAGAATACCGGCCTTGTCAAAATCAGCTTCCCTCACAAGGAGATCAAGGTCAACACCTGGGCGGGGAGTTTTTACGGAATACAGGGTTCCTGCAAAGGCCGCTCCTTTGAGGAGAATAACAGGAACATTTGCCTCTTTAAATAGAGTGAATATTCCTGCCAGTCCGTATCGATAAAGCATATCCCGGCCCAGCTGCAGCAACATATATTTCTTCAGCTGTTCCAGTATAACAGGCGGGAGGGTTTGGCTGAGTTCTGTCTGTTTGACCTTATGATAGATGAGGGGAATCAGGGAACGGATCTGTACCCAGTCCGACTTTGAAAATGACCGGAGGGTGTTGGCAATATCCTGCTCAGTGGTTTTCTGATCGCGGGTTGACGGTGGCCCTGTTTGTGTGGCAACAAAACGAAGAAAAGGCAGAAATCTCTCTTTTTGTTTGGGTGGGTAAAAGGGCATGGAAAAAGAATAGGTGTTCGTTTGAAAAAAATGTTTATTCTACTTTGGAAAACTGGGTGTATCTTAAACGAAGTGAGCAAATAAAGAAAGTATTGCTCCTGGTTGGATTTAAACAGGATAACGAAATGGAATATAAAGAAATATCTCAAAGGGACTTTTAGATGCGGGGGCATTATGAACAAAAAAAACTTCCATAATAATCTCTGATTTGCCAAAGGCGACATTTCAATTGAAGATTTGTTGTAACTTCTCCAAAAGTGTTGGTAAAGTCCATTCTAACCGTCGCATAGCATCTTACGAAAATCTTTAACCAGTGGAAGGCCATACATAGCTTTTATTGAAGTGAGTTGTTTTTGTGTTTTGTTGTAT
>CAMZKN010000207.1 GCA_947311315.1 uncultured Desulfobulbaceae bacterium
TGCAATATTGGCAGATTTACTGACATTTGATTTATTTAAAACCTGACCGGTTTTGCCAATAGTGGAATTTTTAACACTGATAGAGCCCATACTCGCTTTATTGTTCTTGCCGATAGCGATATTAGCTGACTTATCAACTTTGCTCTTATTGGTGATTTTGCCATCGATCTTTGAAGCTGTCCAGCCGGTGGAAACATTCATGCTCATGGCTACAGCCAGTCCAATAGCGCTAATAAAAAGTTTCTTTTTCATAATTTGTGCCCTCATTTTGATTTTTTTTTTGATGTGCTACAAAAATGTCACAATCTGATCATAAACAGAAATTAGAAACTTACCCTCCCGTCACAATAGTATGTTTCGACCATAACCCAGTGGCGACTCAGTACAAGTCACCACACCTCATAACAAAATATGCTTTGCCAAACTGCCACCTTACATCAGCAGCGCTACTGAAAAATATCTGCAAGCACCAACTCAACCAGCCACACCCTATTTTTTTAAGTATAAGTCATAAAAATCTCTGTATCAAGGAAGGTACCGAAAAAAAGGTGCCGAGCCCAAGAAAAGCAATACTGTTTCTGACAATCTTTCCACTTCATAATACTTCTCGTTTTTTTCTTTAAAATTCACTCATTATTCAATGATCTTAGAGCTCAACCCTCTATTCACCTACATTAAAACAATTATGGTATCTCAATCCATACACACGCGCAAAGAAACCATAAAAGATTCCTCTTCTTTATTTATATTAAATAATTTTTCCTACAAAAGTATTACCAATTGTCATTAACCAATCAATTACCGAAAGAAAACCCACAGCACAATTTCAAAAACCGTTACCAGTTTTTTAGTGCATTGCTCAATAATGATTGTCCATAAGATAAGTAGATACCTCCATAGTACCTACTTGCAGCTTGTCTGTGTTCGTAATTTATGTTTGCTTATGATCGTTAAACTCTCATAAAAGTTATTTCAGTGCTCGTGAAAATTGTGGAATTAACTCTTTAACTCAAATAAAGCGAACAAATAGACTTCACATAAAGGATAGGCAAAATGAAACAGACAACTGTTTTCGAAGAATCAAGCCATACCAGAGAAGTACCCCTTGCCGAAAAAGTAAGGCCGAGAAATATTAAAGATATTTGTGGGCAAACAAAACTCGTCGCTGCTGATTCTCCTCTTTCAAAGATGATCGAACACGATGAATTTGTCTCATTTATCCTCTGGGGCCCACCAGGAACAGGCAAAACGACAATCGCCAAACTCATCAAAACCAGCACTAACCATAATTTTCATTCTTTTAGTGCTGTTTTCACCAAAATCGCAGAAGTCAAAGAATTGATGAAACAGGCAAACCTCATCCACAACCACCAGAACAAAAAAACAATTGTTTTTGTTGACGAGATTCATCGTTTCAATAAATCGCAACAGGATGCATTTCTCCCATATGTCGAATCCGGTGCTATCATTCTCATCGGGGCTACCACTGAAAATCCATCTTTTGAAATTATTCCTGCTCTCTTGTCAAGGTGCCATATTTTTGTACTGGAAATTTTATCAGAAGAGCATTTACAAATCATTTTATCCCGCGCGCTACAAAGTATTCATAAAAAACTGACCATTGACAACGATTCTCTTGCTTTTCTCGCCCACAAAGCTGGCGGCGATGCGAGAAAAGCCCTCAATGACCTCGAACTTGTCTGCCAACACATGGAAATTGGTGATCATATAAAGATAGAAAACATTAAAAACTCTCTCAACAAACGGTCGCTGTTTTATGATAAACGTGGAGAGGAACATTTTAATCTTATTTCTGCCTTTCAAAAATCTATCCGCGGCAGTGACACTCAAGGAGCCCTTTACTGGCTCGCAAGAATGCTGGAAGCAGGTGAAGATCCACTCTACATTACGAGACGACTGGTTCGTATCGCGACAGAAGATATTGGCCTTGCTGACCCCCAGGCAATTATCCAGGCCGTTGCCATAAAAGAAGCCGTCCATTTCCTAGGCATGCCCGAGGCAAATACAGCGCTCAGTCAACTCACAATTTACCTGTCCACAGCCCCCAAGAGCAACTCGGTGGAAACGGCCTATCTTGCTGCCCAGAAAGATGCACTGGACACAAGCCATTTAAAAGTACCTCTAGCTATTCGCAATGCTCCCACAAAACTCATGAAAGACCTTGGATATAACAAACATTACAAGTATTCTCATGATTTTGAAAACCACTATAAATATCAAAAATACTTCCCGGATTCCATGACTGAAAAGGATTACTATGTCCCCTCTCAATTTGGTTTTGAAAAAGAGATCAACAAGAGGTTACAGTGGTGGAAAAAACTCAAAAAACAACAAATGGTAAATGACAAAAATAACACTGATTAAATTTGACATTTTTCCATTTTTTTTTACGGGAAATATTTACATATACCGAAAGATAGTCATCTATCTAATATCTTAATAATTATTATCAAGATCACCAAAGAGTTAGGAGCAAACTCCATCAATGTGATAACCACTAACTGTTTGATATCTTAAAACAACTCAAAAACCATTCTCGCCCCTGACCACTTATTACCCCATTTTCTTCCTTGCTTTTTCTCTGAAAATCTATACAATTAGTAGTGTCGGATTAATTTTTGACAGATGCTGTTTTTGTTTCTTGTTGGTTCAATCCAGTACAATTTCGGAAAAGGCGGGTAAAAATGGAAAAACGACGACACCAAAGAATGGCTGTAAATAATTTACTCGTGGATATTTCAGATGGTTGGAGAGTCTTTTCTGGTACAGTCAGTGATGTATCCCGTTTTGGCCTCAAAATTGACGATGTTCCCAAAAAACTTGACGAACGTGCAAAGAAATTATCCCTGGTTGTTTCAGGTAATGGGCAGAATTTTAAAATGAAGGCTAGACCCAGATGGGCAAATGGGCAGACAATCAGTAAAGTGATCGGTATCGAAATTGTTAATGCGCCTTGGGGATGGACTGAATTTGTAATGGACTTTGAGCCTGAATCTGATGATCTCTGGGGTGAAGTTACAATTTAGATACCCTTACTTGGTAAAAATTGTGACTCTTTTCAGTACCCCCTTGAGGGGTATAAAAGTAAGCGCCACAAGAACCCCATCTTTTTTCTCAGGTCAGTCCGTGTCATAATGAATCCTATCGAGAACTACAAACGAGGAGGATTCAGATGGCAGATTACAAGACAA
>CAMZKN010000208.1 GCA_947311315.1 uncultured Desulfobulbaceae bacterium
CCCCATCTTCGCACGGTCACATTTGCCGGTATAGAGGGGCTATAACGGGCAAATGCGCCTGCACGAATATGGTGCACCTGTGAACAGTTACAGTTCAGAGGTAATAAAAACATAGAGTTATAAACTCCGTGAGTAGTTATTTTTTATGAACCTATTGTCTTTTGAAAGGAACGTAACACATTGAGCTGTTAGAGTTCCTTTGTAATCGTTTAATCTCAATTGTATAGCTAACTATGCCACAATACCAGGAAAAAGCAATCATTACACGTGTTGAGCAGTTTTCAGTGAAAAATTTTCGTTTAACACTCGATTCTCCGGAAATTGCCAGTTGTGCAAAGCCGGGGCAATTTGTAATGATCCGGACAGGGGTTGGCAATGACCCTCTTTTAAGAAGGCCGTTCTCAATCCATCAAACAAGTAGCAACGGAGCTATACAGATTTATTTTAAGGCGGTTGGACGGGGAACAGATATTCTTGCCCATGTAAAAAAGGGTGAAGCATTATCTGTTTTTGGCCCTTTGGGGCAGGGTTTTAAAGTCAGGGAAGATTCACCTGCAGTTCTGGTTGGCGGTGGTCTGGGGATAGCACCGATGCTGTTTCTTGCAAAGGCCATTTGCCGGTTGAAAAACGTTTGTTCCAAGGGGCTGGTTATTCTTGGCGGTCGGGAAAAAAATGAACTGGCCCCATTACTTGACGATTTTCACGAGATTGGTATCACACTGTATACGGCCACCGATGATGGTTCACTCGGCCACCATGGAAATGTCGTGGATGTGCTTCATTCCATAGATTTACCGGCGAACTGTACAATTTATAGTTGTGGCCCGGAACCAATGCTTGCTGGCATAGCAGACCTGGCGCGGCAAAATGGTGTTGTCTGTCAGGTCTCTGTTGAGAGTGTTATGGCTTGTGGTATGGGTGCCTGTCTTGGTTGTTCCAAACCGAGAAAAGATGGTTCGTACGCACATGTATGTCTTAATGGGCCAGTATTTAATGCAGAGGAGCTCAAATGGAATACGTGAAAACTGAAAAGGAAGATCTTCCTGATTTGCGGGTAAATATAGGTGCGCTCGAACTCGCTAACCCGGTCATGACAGCTTCTGGAACCTTTGGTTATGCAAGGGAATTTGCAAATTTAATGAATTTGCACCGGCTGGGAGCGGTTATTGTGAAAGGCATTTCGCTCTATCCCCGTGAAGGTAACCCACCACCACGCATTGTCGAAACAGCCTGTGGCATGCTCAATGCCATTGGTCTGCAAAATGTTGGTGTTGACAGATTTGTTTCAGAGAAAATGAAGTATCTCGCTGGCCTGAGTATCCCTGTGATCGTCAACATTCTTGGTGATTCTGTGGAGGAATATAGACAGATTGCAGAAAAGCTTGTTGGAGTCGATGGTGTCGCCGGGATCGAAGTAAATATTTCATGCCCTAATGTTAAAAAAGGAGGTGTTGCTTTTGGTACAGATGCGGTTATGGCGGCTGCGGTAACTGAGGCCGTCAAGGGTGTAGCTGATGTTCCTGTCATGGTAAAACTTTCTCCAAATGTATCCGATGTAACAGTTGTTGCAAGAGCAGTTGAAGATGCTGGTGCGGACTGTATATCTCTTATCAATACTCTTATTGGTATGGGTATCGATTTAAAAACAAAGCGCCCGGCACTTGCAAACATCATTGGTGGTCTTTCGGGGCCTGCCATTAAACCGGTTGCCTTGCGGATGGTGTACCAGGTGGCAAATGCTGTTTCCATCCCGGTTATCGGTATTGGCGGAATCAGCTCCACTGAAGACGCTCTGGAATTCATGCTGGCCGGTGCTACAGCCGTACAGATTGGCACAGCCAATTTTGTTACCCCGCGGATTAGTGAAGAAATTGTCGAGGGCATTCATAAATATGCCGTAGCTGAAAAACTGAACTCTATTCGGTCGCTTATCGGTGGCCTTATTACTGATTGACAGGATAACCTTTATGATAGAAATAAAACCTGCTGCAAAAATTGATATTTCTCTTGATGTTCCCGGCTCCAAAAGTCTCACCCAAAGGGCCCTTATTGCTGCATCACTTGCCAAAGGGCAAAGCAGGCTCATTGGTCCCCTTGAGAGTGAAGATACTGAATATTCATCAAAGGCTCTTATGCAGATGGGTATCTCTGTGGACAAGAATAAAGACTGGCTTGTCAACGGCAATGGTGGGACTATTACAGCAAGTGAGAAGCCTGTTTTTCTGGGTAATAATGGAACAGCAACACGTTTTCTTACTTCCGTTGCAGCACTTGGCTCATCTTCGTACACCATTGACGGCGGTGCGCGGATGCACGAGCGTCCTATTGGCCCGTTGATGAGTGCTCTCAAGGGATGGGGAGTGGATATTGAATCAATAGAAGGGACGGGTTGCCCGCCCCTTAAAATAAATGGTCATGGCCTTGCCGGCGGCGAAACAGTTCTTCCGGAAGGCAAGAGCAGCCAGTATCTCTCATCTCTGTTACTTGTTGCTCCATATGCCAGAAAACCCGCCTTTTTAAAGGTGGACGGAGAGGTTTTGTCAAAGCCCTATGTGGCGATGACTCTGGCGGTGATGGACGCCTTTGGTATTATGGTTGAATGTACTCCTGACTTCAGTTCCTTTACTATTCCACAAGGGGTGTATAAGGCAAGAGAATATCATATTGAGGGTGACGCTTCAAATGCATCCTATTTCTGGGCTGCAGCTGCAGTCACGGGAGGAAGGGTAACCGTTGCCAATGTTCCGGTTCCTTCATTGCAGGGTGATGCTATGCTGGTTCCGCTTCTTGGGCGTATGGGGTGTGAAGTGAGTAGAACAGGCAACGGTATTACTCTGCAGGGCCGGGAGCGCCTTGAAGCAATAACTGTTGATATGGGTGATATGCCGGATGTGGTCCCGACTCTAGCCGTTGTAGCTGCTTTTGCCCACGGTGCCACGCATATTCATAATATTGCCCATCTCCGTATCAAAGAATGTGATCGACTGTCAGCAGTTGTGACAGAGCTGACAAGACTGGGAGTAAAGGTTGAGGAACAGGATGATGCCATGATTATCCATGGGGACGGTGGCGCCGGTATGCAGGGAGCGGAGATAGAAACTTACGAAGATCACAGAATGGCGATGAGTATGGCCGTTGCAGGTTTACGGGTGCCGGGGGTGAAAATTACTGGAGAGGCATGTGTGGCAAAGTCGTTTCCCGATTTCTGGGAAAGGTTTGCTCTGTTAAGCTGATCTGTCATTGTACACCAACAAGCAGGCTGAAAAGTAAGGCAGTATCTTTTCAGCCTGTTTATGTACTATTTCCTATTTGTTCTTATCTATCTTAGCTACGGCTTCCTGTACCAGTCGCTGGACGACGGTGTCAAGTGTTACAAGTTGTGAAGCGGAACCTGATATGCCGAGAATGCCCTGGGCCTTGCGGCCTGTTTCCATCTTTTGTTCTACATAACCGGATGCTACCTGCTCGGAAGTGGAGGCGTCTATAACCTTATAGCGCAGGCCGACAATCCAGAGAGCTGCTGCTTCGCTTGCATGGGTTGAAGATGCGGTGATATTACCCACAGTTCCTGTAACTCCACCAACAACGGCACCAAAAATGGAACCAATTGCATTGCCGTTGAAGCCCTGGCTTGCTGCTGCCGTTTTTTGTGCCTTTAAAATATCAAATTTAACAAACCATTTGGTTGATTTGAATTTGCCTTTTTTGAATTTCTGCAGAGCGGTTGGATCACCCATATTAACTGCAAGTTCGAGTTCTTTCAGCATGGGGCCGAGATCAGAACGCTCAAGAACTCTGAAGTTGGCGTTACCCAGTTCAATCTCAGCAAAATCAGCAATATTATTCGGTGTCATTTTTTGTGTGAAAGTGGAACTGGCGCTCTTTATTTTTCCAGGCAGGACGATGAGCGTTGGCCCACGTTTACTGGCGTTGGCGTAGTTCACCGGTTTATACATGCTCTTATCTGCTTCCGCGTTTGCCCGCAGGGATGCAGATCCGCCCGCACCTGTACTTGTGGGAACGCATCCTGAAGAAAACAGGGCGAGGCTAAACAGGGATAGTGAGACAACAGCATAAAAGATGGTTTTCATAATTTCTCTCCTCTAGGTGATTGTAAAAAATATACTTTCTGTTTGTTGGGACATAGTAATTTATTTGAGACTTTGGTTCATTTGCATGACTTTATTCAGTATTTGCTTATCTTCGATGAGTTTCTTGATACGTTCAGGAGCTGCAGCAGCAAGAGATGCGGGAGGGTTGGTCTCTAGCGCTTGCTGGACAAGGGCTGGATCTTTTCCAGGGTCGAGTGCTATTCTCACCACGTTTCCATGCTGAGATATCAGCTTGAGTTTTGGCCCGTTAAGTTTTGCATTTAAAGGTTTGAGAATGGTGCTGTTTATGACCCCTGCAAAGTTAGACCTTCCGGAGGTGCATTCGATTTCATACTGTGTGAGACCGTCCTGCTCAAAATTGATCATTTCAGCGTTTAGAATGGTTCTCAGCCCAACAAATTCATCCTTAAAAAGAAGTGCCGTGTCGTAGTCCGGCAACCCGGTTAATTCTACCTGATAAAGCTGAGAGGGCTTCATAAACTGGGACTGAAAAAAAACCTTTGTAAATTCATTACCAATAAGGGTACCTATATCTTCAAGCGCCTGATCCTCATCAGCCCAGCTTTTCTTTCTTGGTACCTTGTTATTGAAATACACTTCTTCGCCGGTATGATTGTCAATACATTTGACCGTCCATGAAGTGAGGGCATGTTTGGTCAGTTGGATGCCGGATGCCTTGAGAGTGACGGTGGATTGTCTGAATTTCACCTCACCAATAACAGAGAAATCAGCTATTCTTCGCCCGGTTTGTTTGGCGCCGATATCTTTTCGCAGGATTCTGGTGTAATCCTCAGACCAGACACGGTAACCAAAATTGACAAAATGGCTTTTGAGAATGTTTTCCGCAATTGGTGAGTTTTCTGGAGATGCATCACCTCCTCTTTTGGCATCCCGTACTATTATGGCAACAGATATGGTCGGATTACCATGTTCTTTAATAAGGCGCAAGCGGTTTGTGGCTGAAAGACCTTCGAGTGCCTCTTTGACATCAGAAATGAACACTTCCGCCTTTATCTGTATGTGCATTAAGCCATCTTCACCGAGTTGTGGTGAAGATTGTTCGAGAATCTGTTTGATGAGACCTCTGCTTTTTGAAAGCACAGTATCTTCAATAAGCAGGTAATTTTGAATCAGAGTCGAGCTCTCAACATAGACACCAACCGCTTTTTCAACGGCCTGCCTCTGTGCGTCACGGCGAAGGTCGTCGATCATAAGGCCTTTATCTTTGGCGTACAGGGCAGCATTCGGGTCAACAAGACCTTCCGCGGTAACAATTATGGTTTCAGGTGCTGTGCTGTCGGCAGCACTGGAGATTGACCCGAGAGAAGACAACCCTATGAAAAGTATAATGGTGAGAAAGGAAAAGATTTTCATCTGTTTTACTTACCTCCTTTACAGATATCGGAAAAGAGTTTTGCGATGATTGCATTTGCGTTTTTATTCACTATTTTGTGCACGGCATTCATGATATCCGCATCTGAAAAGGTGGTCTCGCTCACCTGTGCCGCTGATATCTGATTTCCTTTGCTGTCAACAAGGCTGAGGCTGATGGTGATAAAAACCTCATCCACTTTTACGGATTTATTGGTTTGAGCCAGGGTTGAGATTATACCTTTAAGAATATAGTCGGCCTGCAACCGTTCTGAAGCGGTCATTGCCGCATCCAGATCGTCATTGAGAAAGGCTTCCTGTTCTTCCCGGGCTATCTGGTCATTAATTTCAACTGCGGTGAATGTTTTTAACCCTAACTGATGAAACCCCTGATTGAACTGCTCAACAAGAGGGCCATAAACAGATTTTCTGGTACCGAATCTCCTATCCCAGTCCGGGTCTCCAACAGTGATAAGAGCTGTGTATGCTCTATAGTGACCGGAACGTTCATCACGATGGTTTTCGCCGATCATTGTGGCGATCTTTTTTGATTTCAGGGAAGAAGGGCAGTGTAGTTTGGTTAGTGAGACTTCTGTCGCAGCCTGATCCGCTTTTGCCTCGTCACTTTCGTATGTACTAAACGAGAAGGCCAAAGAAGATTGAGCCGGAATATTGTACAAAACAGCCAGAAGAACAACCAAAATCGTGCGTATAATAAAGATCATGAGTTTTCCTCTTAAAAATATTTTGCAACAAGATAAATACAATAGGATATGTCTTATTCTATTCAGTGAGTATAAAAATTCAAATTTAATTGTTCAGAATGGTACGTATCTTTAGTTATTAGACTGTTTTTTTACAAGAAAGAATAACTCTCCCTCTTCTTTCATATGGTTGGCAGCTGTCTTGGCGTAGTTGCCTCTACCCCAGAAAACATCAACTCTTCCTGTCCCCTTTATCGCTGATCCCGAATCCTGTGGAAAGACAAAGCGATTGAGTGGTGTCCAGCCGGTTATGGTTCCGTCAGAGGTTACAACCGGTTTTCTTGATACGAGGTAGCCAATAGAGCCATCGGGCAGGGAAGTGCTATCCATTGCAACGGATCTTCCCGGAGTCAGCTCTTCACCGCTGCTACCTTTCGGGTTTGCAGTATCTCCCCAGCTAAAAAAAATATATCGCGGATTATGGTGTAAGATGCGTTGTTGCTGCTCTGGATGGCGTTGGAGAAATGTTCTTATGGCTGGTATATTTACCTCATCAAGGGACATTATGCCCTCATCTACAAATAATTTTCCTATACTATTATATTCCAGGCCATTGGATGCGGCAAATCGTATAGTTCTTAACGAGTTATCCGGTAGTTGGATTCTGCCGGAACCTTGAACATGAAGCAGATAGGCATCGAAAGGGTCCTTCAGGTATACCAGCTCGTTACCTTTCAACAGGTTGTCGTTCTCAATTTCGGCACGACTCCAGTAGTTCACAAAGTTTTTGTCGTGGTCAAAGCGGCCAACTCTCTTTTTCCCGCTCTTTTTATCCTTTTTGATGATAAGGGATTCCGGGCGCGAATAGAGAGGTGTGAGATAGGGAGGTTTTCTTTCCAGGCTACCGGCAAATACTGGTTCATAATAGCCTGTAACGAGCATTTTTCGCCCTTTATGCCCTTTTCTGCCGCCAGCCTGATATACTGTATAGTTGTTGTGAAGAAAGGAGTTGAGATCGGTTGTATCGGGATGTTGTTCCAGTTTGGTAATAAGGGTTTGTATTGAGGTCAGTAGGTATGCATAGGTATAATTATCTTCGCCAAAAGAGATTTTTTCCTCCTGCTTCTGTCTTTTGAGGTAGGCTTCCTGGTGTTGCGCACTGGCAATAAATGAAGGTATGTTCAGGTCGTCTGAAAAGTATGGAATATTTTTTTCCTGGAGGTGGTGAAGAGGGCTATAGACGTCACGAAGAGAGAAAATGTATAGTGCAGCAAGAAGGACAAAAGAGAGCAGAAGAGTTGCAAATGCCAGTTTTTTTCGGAATGCGGTTTTGAACATCAGTTGTGGGCCTATTTCTTAAAGGCCTCAGCCATTTCAGTAACCGCCATAGCGTATTTATTACTATGGTTGTACGCAGTTATGGCATTGAAATTTGGGTATCCCGCAATAAAGCGCATTCCTCCACCGGAAAAAGGGGATACTTCAAGACCGACAATGGAAAGAGGCGTGTTGTTTGGCGGCCTGGGGATGGTAATGTGTTGTGTGTCACCGACAAGACGCCAATCCACCCGACTTTTTCTCCCTTGTTTATAAGCAGTTGTCAGTTGATCGGAATTGAGTGTGTTGCCTATATCTGCGTAGACCGGGGCATGTAGAACCCAGCCGAATGTACTGAGGTAGTTGGCAATGGAGCCCAGGATGTCAGGTAGAGAATTGATAAGATCACGGTGGTTATCACCGTCAAAATCAACAGAATAATTGTGGAAACTTGAGGGCATGAACTGTGCCTGGCCAAATGCTCCAGCGTAGGAGCCTTTTACGCTGAGTGGGTCAAGGTTATTTTCCCGACACATGATTAAAAAGTGTATCAGTTCTTTACGGAAAAAATCTGATCTTCGCGGGTAGGCATCAAAGAGTGTATTGAGAGTCTGGAAAAGATGGAAGCCACCCTGATTCGAGCCGAATTTAGATTCAATAGCCCATATGGCAACAATGAACTCCCGGTCTACGCCATATTTTTCTTCGATTTGCGTAAAAAGGGCAGCATGGGATTTAAGGTGTTTCTTTCCCTTACTTATTATCCATGGTGTTATAAACAGTGGGCTGTACTGGTAGTATGGTTTGGCCTCCCATTGACGATCCATCAGCACCAAAACTTTCCGGGAAATTCGTACGCCTTTGAACAGGTTGAGAAGTTCTTTAGCGGTGAAACTGTATTGATCCTCGAGCTCGTCGAAGAGGGAGATGTATTTTTTGCTTGATATGTCGATGAGTTGTTTGTCGACAATCAGGTCTGCCGCTTTAAGTTCTTCTCCGGCAAAGGTGGTTGATGGGGATGGAGCTGTCAGCAGACAAGTAAGAAGAAGTGTGGCTATAAGGCTGGTCAGTTTCCCTGCAGAGCGAGCGGTTTGCCGCACTTGTTGGGGTGTCTCCAGTACTCTTCTTTTTGTTAATGTGTTAGTGATGATAGTTCCTCTTGGCTACAACGATAAGCGTGAAATATATTGCTGATATTATTTGTATATATTGTGAAATTGTGCAAGGAAATTATCAAGCATAGCTGCAGGAAGTTTGTTGACGCCTGCTGCCGCGGCTCTTCCACCACCGGTTGGGAACAGTTTACAGAGTTTGTCTGCATTACGCTTATCGTTCATGGGTGCACGGACACTTACCGTGAAGGTTCCGTCCTCATTCTCTGTGAGGGTTGCATGGGCTGCATCCGGGCTTTTTCTTGCGTGAAAATTGGAAAAAACACCTGAAATTCTCCTGGCCCATGGCTGATCTGGCAAGATAAACACTACGTTTCTTCCATTTCCGGGGAGTTCTTTCTGTTCCATGGCATTGGCCAGGTCATTGTTATATGCAGAGCGAAGATCGGCGATAATTTGAGTGTCATTAAAGAATGCACAAGGATTGCTGTAGGGTTGAATAGCTTTGTAGAGATCGACGGGGTGGAAAAGCAGATCCGTCAGGGACGTTCCATAGCCGTTGTAGTTGAATAGTTCTCCAATCTCATGGAGTTGTTCTGTCTTTTCGGTTGAAAGGTTCTGTTTTTGGGCAAGAATCAGTGCAGCCTGATGGAGGTTGTCGCCAAAAGCGCCGCAAATGGCCCACAGCGGATAGGCTTCCTCAATAACTGCGTTGACGATCAGGGAAGTACAGGTATCTGCTGAGGGGTCTATATGAACTTTTAGCTGTTGTGTGTCGGGGATTTGTCCTGCAAAATGGTGATCGTAATAACAGACGCTGTTGTTTTGCAGAATTTTTTCCAGAAATGTGCGGTTGCTGTCTAAAGAGACATCAAAGACGTCAATAGTACACTCTTTAACGTCTTCAATTTGTTTTAGCAGGCGGATATCTCTTTTTACTCCGGTAATCAGTCGAGATTCCGCCTGTCTGGTTTGTAAACGGCACTGATGGAGGGCGCAAATGCCATCAGCATCACCATTGAAAATATCAATATGCATGGATGGTTCTAAAAGCTCACGCCCAATGGGATTCCGATATTTGCCAGGTTAAAAACGAGAAGATACGTAGTGTCTCCAGGAGTATAACGGGTTTCAAATTTCAGGGACCAGCAGAGCGCCTGATATGTCAATGAACCATTAGCTTTGACAGTTTCACTTTGGGCAATAGAGTGTTCGACTTCCGCTCCGATAAACCAGCCATTGATGATTTTAGCCCGGATAATGGCGTTAACCTGTTCAATATCCTCGTTTTCCTTAAAGCTGTAATCGAGGCTGAAATAATCCCCTCTACTGTTTGTAAATTCGCTCTCAAAGGTGTGATGGTTAAATGTTGTGTCGTAAACGTCAAAATACGTCTTGTAGTTTACCCGTGCTTTTTGTATCGGTGTCCAACTGAGTTTTGCCATAATATCTGAAAAGGGTTCATCCGATACAGTGTCGCGCAGGTCGTAGGATTGCTCGATTTTTAAGTAACCGTATTCCCGTGATTTCTCCTGATTGTTTTTGCCTGGAGTAAAGATGTTGATGAAATTATCAATACCGTAACTGATGGCGTTCTTTTCACCGACAAAATCAACGCTATCAAAACTCGGTAAATCCTTTTGGTCAACGTCAGGAATGTAACCGTATTTGACATATGGCCGCAGCTGATGGGCGGCCGTTCTTGAACCATTGTTTCCAGTAAAAAAATCCTTTTCCATCGTTGTTGCAACTTCTGTTTCAAATTCTGGAATCAGGCGGTTTTGTGTGTCGTCTTCGTCCCACTGTGCAGCACCGTATTCCTGTACTTTGTAAAATGTATCACGAAGAGACACTTCAGCCCGTGATTCGAGGTATGGCCCAAGGGGGATGGGTGCGGCAAGAGAAGGATGGATATCAAAACGGTGCCCTCCAATGCCATCTTCACGCCAGTAGTCTACATAATCAGCATTCCAGTCAAAAGTGAGGCTGGTTTCACCAACAGGAAGTGCTCCGGAAAAAGCAATGCTGGGAAGTTTCCATAATGGAGTGTTTGTGTCACTGGCATTGGTGTTGGCATCGTTAATGCCGAGCAGGTTTCCTTCGAGGGATATACCATTCCAGCTTCGAAGTACTTTGAGCTCGTTTTGGCGAAGGGCATCTGTCTGATTTTGAAATCCTCGGCCAAATTCTTTAAGGTATCTATCATGGCTGCTGTTGAAACCGGTGACCCCAGAGTCAAACTCTGTTAGATAATCCTGATCGGAGACGATATCAACATCGAGTCTTGTCTGCCAGTTCCCGCCAAAAGTATGATCTGCCTTGCCTCGCAGCCAGTAGCGGTCACTGTTATCGTGGGTATAACCGGTATCGTTGTAGTATTCGACTTCTGATGGATCTGACAATTGATCATCGAGGTAACTTGCGGTAAAAGTCCCTTTATTGCTGCTGCTTGCCACATAACGAAACTCAGCACCCGGCATAAACCCACGTTTATGAAGGTATTCGGGATAGAATGTTGCGTCCATGGAGTCAGAAATATTAAGAAAAAATGGTAGATTAAAGCCGAAGCCATTATTTTTTGACTGGGAGAACTCAGGAAAGAGAAAGCCGGTCTGCCTGGTATTTTTAACAGGCACGATCAGGTAAGGTGAGTAAAGAACCGGGACATTCTTAATATTAAACATAGCATTTTTAAGAACAGCGTAGCCACCTTGTGTTATATCAGTTTTTGAGCTGGAAAAGCTCCACGGAGGTGTTTGTCCGTTTTCAAGCTTGCAGGTAATTACCCAGCCATCAACGATGGTATACGTATCAAATCCGGTCTTTTCTATTGTTTTACCTTCAAGATGCAGAGATTGTTTTTTTCTCAGGATGGTTGCATCGGTAAATTTTCCGGTTTCATTGATCAGGTTCAGCGTGCCTTCTTTTGCTGTGAGATGGTCATCTCCAGTGTCGATCTGTACATTTCCTTTTGCTTTGATTGACTGGAGTTCCACATCATAGACAATCCAATCTGCACGGATTGTGACTGCTGTTTTGTACTCTGGTTTGATGTCCTGGTCTACTTCTTCAGCCAGGATTTCAGGTTTTTTGGCATCTTCCTCCAACAGTTCCGCCCATGAGGAGATACTTGATTGAGGTTGTGGCGGGTTGGGAGGAACCAGTTCTTTTTTCTCCAAAATAACATTGCCCTTGGCAATTATGCTGTTTGGCTGCTCATATCGCATCACATTGTCGGCACTGATATTCCATTCTGCAGTGGAGATCTCTTCTGCAACTCCCGACTGGGGGAGAATGTTCAGCAGCAACAATGAGACCAGGCAATATACCCAAGTCAGGCTGGAAATTCGTGGTAGGCGTAAGAACACAGCATACTCCTTTTGAGGGATTATCATTGGAGAAAGAACAAAAGATATATATTTATTATAATCTATATAGTTTATTTAGTATCAAAATAACTTCATCAAACAAATAAACATTTTCTGAACATCGAAATGTACGGTTCTCAGCGTTTGCTGTCAAGATTAAAGTCATATAGTATTCTATATTTTGAGGCGAAAAATGGTTGAATACATGTGGTTGGTTTGAAGAAAATTGTATTTCTCTTAAGGTGATTGAAAAATTGTATTTGTGTTTCGCGACAATTGACTGTACTAGTGTGTCGGGAATGTTTTGTTGCATAGTGAGAGAATTATGCGATAAAAGGTAATATCCCGCTAACGTGTGATGAACTGGGGGCTTGATTTGAGGTTGCTTTTGTAACCACCGGTTCCAGTTGTCCTGCCCAAAAAAAATAGAAGGTTGTGTTCCGTTGAGCGTATTCATTTTCTGTTTGAAGTTGACAAGACTTCAAGTCGTGATCTCATCCAGTACAACAGAAATGATCTCACTGAATGTACCCGAAAGAAAGAAGAATAATCGATAGTCATCCTGTTACAGGTTGTTTGTTGTTGAAATTTGTAACGGTGATGATTACGCCAGTAATGTGCAGGGTTTGGTTGATTCTATTATGATCTGGCCCGGGCCAAAAGGAAAGATATGGTAGAAAAAAAAGAAGTCGAAAAAAAGAATAAGGTTGTCAAAATTAAAGCGACAACGGGGGCGTGGTGGAAGAGTACGACTGCAGATGATGAATCATCAGAAGCTGTAAAACCCAAAACCTCTGCAACAAAGAAAGTATCTAAAACTGCAAAAACGACGAAAAGCAGAAAAACACCTGCACCAAAACGTGCGACGCAAAAAACAAAAACGAATGCAGTAGAAAAAACAGAAAAAGTGATAGATTCAGTTCAAACTGAAGCTGAAGCTGACGTGGATCCTTCTGAAACCAACAAACAAAGCAAAAAGCCAGAAGAGAAAAAGAGTTCAAAGCCCCGGGGACGAAGGGAAAAGAAAGCCAGTCCCCAGAAGAAAAATGTAAAAGAGCCTGGCTCGACGGTTGAGGATGTTCCTGCAAAGCAAGAGGGCGATGATAAGAAGGAAACGAAAAAAGAGAACGAAGCAGCTAAAAAGGAAAATACTAAAAAAGAAGTTAAAAAAGTTTGTAAGCTGCTGATAAATGCTGAAGAACCTGAAGAGTGTCGGTTAGCCCTGCTGGAAGACGGTCGTCTTGAGTCGATTCACGTTTCGACTATCGGTCGCACACAGACAAAAAACAATATTTACAAAGCGCGCATTGTAGCCATTGAGCCCAGTCTCCAGGCAGCATTTATTGAATATGGAACTGAGAAAAATGGTTTTCTGCCTTTTAGTGAAATTCATCCCGAATATTACAGAGGGGATTTGAGTGAATCTGTCTTGCGCCTTGTCGAAACGCATCAGTGGAAGAAAATCAGCATCACCGATGTGATCGAGAAAGGGCAGGAAATTCTGGCACAGGTCGTCAAGGAAGAGGTCGGTAAAAAAGGGGCCAATATGACGACTTATCTTTCGCTTCCTGGAAGATGTGTTGTGCTTATGCCGGGCTCTGATTCCTCTGGAGTTTCGCGAAAGATTTCAGGCGAAGAAAAGAGAGGGCAGCTCAGGGATATTATGAACTCTCTTGAAATACCCGAAGGAATTGGCTGGATTGTTCGCACTGCAAGTATTGATATCACCAAAACAGCGCTTTCCCGTGATGTGGCCTACCTGCTTAAATTGTGGGCAGATATAAAGAAAAAAGGGCAGGATATTGAAGGTGTGGGCCAGATTTATGAGGATCATCAGAGTGTACTTAGATTTTTAAGAGAACATTTTGATCCATCTCTTGAAGAGATTCTTGTTGACGAACTTGACGCATTTGAGCAGGTAAAGACATTTGTTGAACTGTTGCCGGCCCAGCAGAAAAAGAAAGTAAACGTTCGTATGCATAAGGGGGCCAGACCGATTTTTAACCAGTTCAGCGTTGAAGATCAGATTGAATCCATCTATCAGCCCCAGGTAAACCTGGACTCGGGGGGGTCTATTGTAATAGATCCGACGGAAGCTTTGGTTGCAATAGATGTGAACTCCGGTTCGACGTCAAAGGGTAAAAACTTTGAGGCTTCTATATTTCAGGCAAATATGGAGGCGGCAGCAGAACTTGCCAGACAACTTAGGCTTCGTGACCTTGGTGGCTTGATTGTTGTGGATTTCATTGATATGCGAAATAAAAAACATATCATGGCCGTTGAACGACAGGTTAAAGCTTCGATGAAGCGGGATAAAGCCAAGGTTGATTTCAGCAGAATCTCCAAGTTTGGCCTGATGCAGATATCCCGGCAAAAGCTCGGCGCACCTATTGAAGCAGGCAATTATATGCGTTGCGAACATTGCAAGGGGCGAGGAACAGTTCGCTCGGTTGAAACCCTTGCTCTATATTATTTGCGGCGTATTCAAACAGGGGCCAGCAGGAAGCCCGTTGAGCGTATTGAGTGTCATTTCCCACTGGATGTTGCCTCGTATCTGCTCAACCAGAAAAGACACGAGTTGCATGATATGGAAGAACGTTATGAAGTTGAGATCACCATAGTTGCCGAAACCGCTATGAAGCCCGCTGACCATGAGCTTACCTTTCATAAGGCAGAAAAAGAGGAAAAAAATAAAAAACAGACTTGAGTTACTTTTCGATCCGGGGTATATAGCAACTCTCCAAAGCACCATCAAAGCACCAGTAGCTCAGCTGGATAGAGTACCTGACTACGAATCAGGGGGTCACAGGTTCGAATCCTGTCTGGTGTACCAAAAATTCAAGCACTTACAGTTTTGACTGTAGGTGCTTTTTTTGTTTGTGGTCAAATTAGAATTGACGGTGTTAGCTCTGAGGTAGTGGCAATTTAGTTGAGTTTTGTATGTAAATTATTGTTTGACACACATAAATGTGTGTGGTAGCAGTTGGACATGGAAATATATCAACTCGAATTTTTGAAAGATATGGCAAGAGGTATCAATAGTGTCTTTGGTGATCGATGTGAAGTTGCAATCCATGACTTTAGTGATCTGAAAAGTTCACTGGTCTATCTTGTTGGAAACGTGACCAATCGCCCACTCGGGTCTATGATTCCTGACATGCTGTACCGTCTGCTGAAAGAATTTGGTGACGAAGCTCCCAACAAGCTAGGTTATAAAAGTACCACTGAAGATGGAAAAGTAATTAAGTGCTCGACGACCATGTTTAGAAACGAAGAAGGTAAAATTGAAGGGTGTCTTTGCATTAATTTCAATGTTACCGATTTTGCTTATCTTGCAACGGCTTTTAATGATTTCACCTTTGTATCTCAAGAAAGCGTTGGTCGTGGTGGCTCCACAACAGAGAATGGTATATCGGCAAGTTTTGGCGAAACTATGGAGTCAGTTATTGATTTTGCAGTTTCAGACTACGGCAAAATACCTGGTATGATGGATAAATCGGACAGACTAACGATTTTGAAAAAGTTAGATAAAGAAGGTGTTTTTATGATAAAAGGTTCGGTCGACTATATCTCTAGAGTTCTGGGGGCTTCACGGTATACTATATATAATTACCTTAAACAGATTCGCTCTTGAAACACACCAGTATCGTGTTCGAATATCACGAGAAATCCATGTGTGTCTAATATCTTATATGTCTGCAGGCAGTCCCAGTCAGCTTGAGTAATTTTGCAGGATCTCGTTCTTTTTCTATTGCAGTAGCAGATAAAGGAGAGCCATTCGGATATAGAGACCGTTTTTTGCTTGCTCGAAGTAGCGAGCCCTGGGGTCGTCATCGACTTCCTTGGGGATTTCATCGACTCTTGGCAGGGGATGCATGATGATTGCATTAGGTTTCATTGTCTGGACGATGTCTGGGGTAAGGATATATTTACTGGCAGCAGCGTGATAGTCTTTAATTGAATGGAACCGCTCTTTTTGAATGCGGGTCATGTAAATGCAGTCAACCTCTTGGGCTACAAGAGCCAGGTCTTGTTCCTCCCTCCATGGGGTTCCGTTTTTTTCAAGATAGGTTTTTATGTCCGCTTCCATTTTGCACACGTGTGGAGATACGAAGATAATTTCCACGTTTTCGTATTTAGTTAGAAGGTATGACAGCGAGCGAACCGTACGGCCATAACGAAGATCACCTACCATTGCAATCTTTATATTATTGACATCCGGGAAAGCATCAATGATGGTGTAGACGTCAAGCAAAGCCTGTGTTGGGTGTTGGCCGGCCCCATCGCCAGCGTTGATAACCGGAACAGAAGAGACCTCAGCAGCTCGTGAAGCGCTGCCCGCTTCATTGTGCCGCATGACAATAATATCGGCGTAGCCTGCCATAATTTTGGTGGAATCGGTGAGGCTTTCACCTTTGGCTGCACTGGAAAATTCACGGGCATTTTCAGTGGTTATTACAGAGCCACCGAGTCGTAATATTGCACTTTCAAAAGAAAATCGGGTTCGTGTAGAGGACTCGTAAAACAAGGAGGCCATGATTTTGCCTTCCAGGTATTTAGCGTATTTGCGTTCTCCAAAGAGGTCCGCCTTCATCTGGTCGGCCATTTGAAACACGAGTTCAAGTAAGTCCCGATCAAACTGTTGGGATTCGACTACATGGTTTAGTGGAAAGGTTTTCAAAATAATGATCCTAATGTGTTATATATGCCGCAACCGTAAAGAAGATTCGTGTTCAATGAACATTCGCCATGCCAAACTAACAGTTATTGCGACGGAAAACAAGAAACTTGAACAGAGTTGAATCGAAATTAAAGGAGAGGCTGGTGAAGGTGATTGACCGAAAGAATAGTATTGTTGTCGTAAAGGGTGCTGGGGAAGTGGCTACAGGAGTAGCTGTTCGGCTTAAAAAATCCGGTTTTGTAAAGATAGCTATGCTTGATATTGACAGACCTCATGCGGTTCGGAGACCTGTGTCTTTTAGTGAGACAATTTATGATTCTGAATCTGTTGTTGAGGGGATTAAATCAACTTTAGCAACAGATGTTACAAGTGTACACGAAGCCTGGAGGAAAAATCAGGTTGCAATCCTGGTTGACCCTCAATGGAATTTCATTGCACGGGTAAGACCCCAGGTAGTTATTGATGCTATTATAGCCAAGAAAAATCTCGGAACAACGCTGTCAGATGGAACTTTGGTTATAGCTCTTGGGCCCGGATTTGTTGCAGGAATTGATGCTCATCGAGTGATAGAAACAATGCGAGGCCATGATTTGGGCCGCGTTCTTGAGAGCGGGGCAGCTATCCCTAACACTGGTGTTCCCGGAACTATAGGTGGTCATGCCATCAGCAGAGTCCTTCGATCCCCTGGTGCAGGGGTATTTGAAACGAATCATAATATAGCCGATATGATTTCTGCAGACAAAGTTATAGGTAGAGTTGATGGCCAAGACGTTGTGGCTCAGATTGATGGAGTCTTGCGAGGGTTGGTTCGACACGGAATCACGGTTCATAAAGGGATGAAACTAGGTGATATTGATCCTAGAGGACAGGTTCAGTACTGTTATTCAATATCGGAAAAATCCCGTGCGATTGGTGGTGCTGTGCTCGAAGCTATATTGGGATATTTTGACTTTGCTGGAGAAAAATTAACTCCGAATTGAGTAATTTCACCATTGTTATCGTGATTTTCATTTATTTCTTTTTCTATTAAAACAGCTTGTTAAATGGCTCCCAGGTAACTTCTCCAAAAGTGTTGGTAAAGTCCATTCTAACCGTCGCATAGCATCTTACGAAAATCTTTAACCAGTGGAAGGCCATACATAGCTTTTA
>CAMZKN010000209.1 GCA_947311315.1 uncultured Desulfobulbaceae bacterium
TAAGAGGTATAGAGCACCATAATGGTAAGGATGGAAAGAAAAAGTATGATCAGGACTCTGAGTTTTTTGTCCACATTGAGATCCTCAATATGAAGAAGATTACCCAGTAATTGTTTTAATTTCACCACCACCATATCACCTTAGTATTATAGTTCATTTCAAATCTGCGACGACACTCTTCCATCGACGCAATCTCTTTTATTCATTGTATATGTATTAGGTTTTAAATTGAAAGAAAAAAGAATTCTGGGGAAATGAAGCCTAATGAGCTGCCGTGACGTTGTCGTTCGCTATGATGAAAAGCAGGGAATTAACTCTATCAGTATTGATGTCAGCAAGAATGTAATTCTCGCCATGATAGGCCCTTCGGGTTGTGGAAAATCAACATTTCTGCGCTGCCTCATCCGTATGAACGATACAATCCCATCGTGCATGATTGAAGGAAGCATCTACCTGGACAGTATTGATATTTACGATCAGGCAACGGATGTTGTTCCTTTACGCGCTCGGGTAGGCATGGTTTTTCAAAAAACAAATCCTTTTCCAAAATCGATATATGACAACGTTGCCTACGGCCTGAAGATCCACGGACTGACTTCAACAAAAGCAGAACTGGACGCCATTGTCACAGATAAAGTTGAAGAACCAGTCAGAGAGTTTTTCCTGAGCCAGTTATTCGTCTCTTTTTCGAAAACGTTTGCCTGTTGTGCCATTAATGCCTAAACTTAATAGCACAACTTAACTAGTGCCCGACCGAAAACCACCAATTTTCCAATTTCTTCGTTGGGCTCAAATTTTAATCCTCAAAGTACCTAATGTATTCCTGCGGTTAAAATTATCACCCGCCTTGAACTTGAAAAAATTTGCAGGTTTTCGTTCAGACACTAACTAAACGCAACGTAATCGAAAATGAAAACACAACTCTCCTCCAAAAGTCTGCTGGAAGAACTTGAAAAGCCGCAAAACAAAAGCTTCCTGGCAGAATTTACCGACGTCAATTTCCTCAAAGACAATCTTATATACTCGCCGGGCCATGATAAAAATCTTGTTTTTATAGTAAAAAAAGGACGACTGCGACTCTATCTTGCCGTTGAAGATAAGGACTTTACCCTTGCGATTCTTAAAGCCGGAGATATCTATGTCACCCACACTAGGGCTCATGTCCAAACTCTGGAAGATTCAACTCTTATGATCATGCCTACGAATAAGCTTCATGGATATATGGCAACATCCCACACTCTTTCACGAACAATTATTTCCATTCTCGGGGAGATGTTAAAACAATCTTTTTCCATAATTGACAGTCTCGTCTTCAAAGATATCAAACAGCGTCTCACGGAACTTCTCATATACGAAGCAAACCTTAATGGCCACACAAACGCTGCAGGTACCACCATAAAGCTCAACCTGACAACCACTCAACTTGCAACCATTGTCGGATCTTCACGGCAGACTGTATCGACCATTGTCAACAGCATGCTAAAAGATGGTCTGCTCACCAAATTAGAAAAAAATTGTTACCTCATTCCCGACATTGATCTTTTTAGAAAATCTGCACACAATTAATCCCCAATTACCGTTTTAAAAAAAACATATACACTGTCAGATAGCTGACAGCACAAAAGCCTCCTGCTTGTTATCGTCATATATTGCTATTGAAATAGCAAGTGTAATTTCCCCACAAAAACGATAACCTTATCCGGGAGGATCCCATGACCAAAACACTGAAAACCGTTGAAGATATGAGTATTTGGCCTGATGCACAACAGATGCTGCGCAAAGCTAAACGTGATGGTATTGAAACGGTCTGGGACAGGCTCGAGTCACAAACTCCCCACTGCAAATTTGGTGAAAGCGGAGTCTGTTGTCGAATTTGTACCATGGGCCCCTGTCGAATCAGCAAAAAAGCGGCCCACGGAGTATGTGGCGCCGACGCTGACGTTATTGTAGCACGGAATTTCGGTCGTTTTCTTGCTGGTGGAGCCGCGGGTCATTCCGACCATGGCCGTGACTGTATTGAAGCATTCCATGCCGTTGCCCATGAAAAAACCGACGATTATCACATTAAAGACGAGAAGAAAATGCTCCGTATTGCGGCAGAACTCGGCGTCGCAACCGAGAATCGAGAGATTCTTGACATTGCCAAAGACCTGGCCGATGAATTCTTCGAAAGCTTCGGCAGCAAACGTGAAGAGGTCGGTTTTATCAACCGCGTACCTGAAAAGCAACGCGAACAATGGAAAAAACTTGGCATAATGCCCCGGGGAGTCGACCGGGAGATCACAGAAATGATGCACCGCACCCATATGGGTTGCGACAACGATGCAGCCAATACCATGTTGCACAGTGCACGCATGTGCCTTGGAGACGGCTGGGCCGGTTCAATGATCGCAACTGAAATTTCCGATATCCTCTTTGGCACACCCTCTCCCCGCAAAGCCCAGGTGAACCTCGGTGTTTTAAAAGAAGACCATGTCAACCTGCTGGTACATGGCCATAACCCCATTGTTTCAGAAAAAATATTAGAAGCCGTCCACGAACAGGAACTTATTGATCTGGCAAAAGAAAAAGGAGCGAAAGGAATCAACCTTGCCGGCCTCTGCTGTACAGGCAATGAGCTAATGATGCGCCAGGGAATTCCCATGGCAGGCAACCATTTAATGACGGAACTGGCCATTGTTACAGGAGCCGTAGAGATGATCGTGGTCGATTACCAATGCATTATGCCAAGCCTTGTGCAGGTGGGGAAGTGCTACCACACTAAAATGGTTACAACCGCAGATAAAGCCCGTTTTACCGGAGCGGATCATGTTAAATTTGAGATGCACAATGGCATGGAACAGGCTCGCAAAGTTGTTCGCATGGCCATTGAACGATACAGCATGCGTAACCCAGAGCGGGTTGAAATCCCGTCCGGCCCCGTTGACATTATGACTGGGTTTTCAAACGAAGCACTACTTGATGCCCTTGGTGGTTCTTTGACACCATTGGTTGATGCCATAAAGGCTGGAAAAGTCAGAGGCGCGGTCGGTATCGTCGGCTGCAACAATCCCAAATACAAACACGATTACTGCAATGTCAACCTGGCCAGGGAATTAATCAAAAAAGATATTCTGGTGATCGTGACCGGCTGTGTAACCACAGCAGCTGGGAAAGCCGGATTATTGGTATCGGAAGCTATTGACCAGGCGGGCCCCGGATTAAAAGAGATATGCGGAGCCCTCGGCATTCCACCGGTTATCCATATGGGCAGCTGTGTGGACAATGCACGGATTTTGCAACTGGCTGCCCTTCTTGCCAATGAAATCGGTGTTTCGATATCAGATCTTCCTCTAGCGACATCATCACCGGAATGGTATTCCGAAAAAGCTGCAACTATCGGAACCTATGCCGTAGCATCAGGTATATACACACACCTGGGACATCCTCCAAATATCACAGGTTCTCCGATTGTCACCAACCTGGCCCTTGAGGGGTTGGACGATCTGGTTGGAGCCTGTTTTGGTATCGAGCCCGATCCATTTAAAGCCGCTGATCTTATTGATGAACGCATCAAGCTGAAACGCAAAGGACTTGGCCTTACGGAGTAATTCCAACTGTTTGAGCCTAAAAGCCCATGACAAATTTTATACTTTTTGCCATGGGCTTTTGCACGATATTAAAACCATATTCCTTGCTGAATCATGTAAGTCCAATCTTTTGTAACTATGTATGTGAATACGAATACTTTTCTTACTGCCACTCGCTTTCGCCTGCTCATTCAGATCTCTTTTACACTTTTCTATCTTTATATCGGTTTGAGATTTGCAGCCTTCATCTCCTGGGCAGTCGGCTCCACAGATGTATTTACCCCCAAACCGCCATCTGTGGAAGGTTTCCTTCCCATTAGTGCACTTCTTGGATTCCGCCATCTGCTCTCCACAGGCCAATGGGATACAATACATCCAGCAGGGCTCTCTATCTTCATTGCGATTCTGCTCATGTCATTTTTGTTTCGCAAGGGATTTTGCAGCTATCTCTGTCCAATTGGATTCCTGTCCAGTCTACTTGAACGGGCAGGGCGCAAAATTAACATGGCAATTATCCCACACAAATGGATTGATCTGCCGCTAATCAGTCTAAAATACCTACTCCTCGGAGGTTTTTTATTTGTTATATTCTCCATGGATACCAAATCTCTTGAAGCGTTCATCTTCGGATCTTACAATCTGGCATCCGACGCAAGAATGCTTCTTTTTTTTACGATTCCGTCCAAACTTACCTTAGCTATTATCTGTATACTCTTTCTCTTGAACGTGGCAATTCGGAATTTCTGGTGTCGTTATCTGTGCCCATATGGTGCACTCCTTGGGCTCCTGGCTTGGATTGGCCCATCCAGCATCAGACGGGACAGAACCACATGCATTAACTGCGGCAAATGCACAAAAACATGTCCATCTGGTATCAATATTCAGGAAAAGATTGTCGTGGTCTCTCCAGAGTGCATTGGTTGTGGAGAATGCATTGGCGTATGCCCGGTAGATGATTGCCTTAGCTTTTCAATCTATGGCAAGAAACATATTTCCCTAATAACCATAGGCATTGGATGCGTATCAACACTTCTACTCATATGGTTATGGGCCAACGCTACCGGTCACTGGAACAATGAGATACCCCATAACATGTTAAGAAAAATCTATTCGACTATTCCAATTTATGCTCCTCCGTCACTCTTAATTTGTCTTGCAAGGCTTTGACTAGCTGCCGTTGCACGCTCCATAACCATCTCATCCGGTGCACCTTGCCATTCAATCGGTGCCTGGAAATCCCATTTTAACTTTTCGGTTAACAGATCCATTTCCCGCTCCGCCCCACCAGACCAGCCAAAAGAACCGAAGCGGACTACTTTTTTATTCCACACCTTCTTGCGACCAAACATGTCCAGAGTCCAGGCCATTGGAGGAAACATCCTGTATTCATAGGTAGGCATGCCAATAATGAGTCCTGCCGATTTCCAGGCTGAGGCCAGGACAAAACCGATATGATCATTGGGTACTCTATGAACATGGACAGGTATCCCCTCACTGCGTACCCCCTGGATCATTTTATTGACAACCTTTTCAGTATTACCATACATACTCGACCAAATGATCGTAATTTCTGGCTCAGCAGGGCCTGTCATATAACCTGCAAAACGAAGATACGTATCAATTATCTCCTGGGGATTCTCTCGCCAGACAATACCATGCGAAGGGGCAATCATTTTAATATCCAAGCCTTTAAGTTTGGCAATGGCTTTTTCCACGAACATGGAAAATCCACCTATAATATTAGCATAGTATCGAAGTGCCTCATTAATAAAGAAATCATGTTGCTCAGAGGAAAGCTGATCGTCGAAGATGACATCAGCGATGGCCCCGTAAGAACCAAAAGCATCACAGGAAAAGAGAATGCCTGAACTCTCTTCAAAGGTGAGCATGGTCTCCGGCCAATGCAAATTTGGGGCTTCATAAAAAGTCAGTCTCTTACCGGCCCCAAGGTCAATGGAGTCACCAGTTTTAACAATATAAACATTTTCACTTATACCACAGAACGCTTTAAGCATATCAGCACCTTTTGCAGTGACATACAATTTCAGATCAGGATTTTTCTGAAAAAAAGCTGGAAGCCAACTGGTGTGATCGGGCTCCATATGGTTGATTATCAAGTAGTCGATATCTTCAGCCTGCAAAGGAATAGAATTAAGTTCCCGTTCAAATTGCAGCGGTTTATCCCCAATATCTTCCACCAGATCAATCAAAGCTACCTGTTCGCCCTGCACCACATAAGAGTTAATGGAAATACCGTTGGGCATGGGCCACATGCCCTCAAACAAAAGATCACTCTCCAGATTTACGCCAAGACGAAATATTCGTCAATAATTTTTATGGCTTTCATTCTTGTCCTCCTTCGTAATTGGTCTTCTCGAACCAACAAACACTGTTTCATATATCAACGACACTACCAGGGAGCATAATAACAACTCCATGGATTATGTGCATATGATTATTAAAAAAAAGAGAGTGTAATACGAAAAGGTGAGAAAAAGCTACTCGCCGCTAAAAATACAAGGATGTTTTTTAGCAAAAATCGATTTAGGTGGGCTACAAATTGCTTGTAAGTGAACAGAGTAAGTCCAACCGTTTGAATCTAAAAGCCCATGACAAATTTCATACCTTTTTGCCATGGGCTTTTCAAACAATCTGCCTTACGGTTCATCGTGGCAAAGATCACAGTTCTGCGGAATGGTCTTGCCAAATGATGTCTGGTGTTCATCATCATGACAACGAAAGCAGCCATAACCATCTTCTTCGTTTTGGTGGCCGTTATGTCCTTTATATGTTCCCCAGGTAACATTCATTTTCGGCCAGACATTGCCAAGATACGCTTCGAGCAGATACGCTCCGGATGAGACGAGAGTTGCCTCATTCTCTGCGACAAAATCCTGCCCGTTTCGCTCTGCCTGAAGTGAAAGCAGCGTTTCTACAATTTGTTCTTTTGCTTCATCGCGGGAAGCATATTCTTTCGTCAGTACTGTCAGACTGTCCTCACGAATACCTGGTATTGTGGGGTTAATTTTTTTACTGTAAAGTCCAAAATCCACCTTTTGTTCCAGGTCTTCATAGACATGTGTGGGTCTATTATGACAATCAATGCAGTCCATTGTCCGCCATTTTCCACCTTCGCCAGTTGCACTCTCATCGCCACCTGGAAAATATTCTTCTGTCACTCCTGATGGTTTTGTCACCTTTACCCTGCCAATTGATGTCCGTTTGTCATTTAGCGCTTCATATTCAACCTTAATGTTACCGGATACATGCCAGTGGATACCTTCAAAGTTATCAGTTAACGGATTACGCCCACCGATATGCAGTGAAATTTCCTGAATTTCAGGGTTTTCCTGATCATCATTGGTGTAAGAGACAAATTGCTTCACTTTTTTGCCATAAAATTTTTCAGGCCAGTGGCACGCTTCACAGGTGTCCTGGGCCGGCCGCAAATGTTCAACCGGCGCTGGAATTGGTGTGCTGTAGCTCCCATCCAAAACGGCTTTAACCTGCCGCAGACCAGAGAGTTTTGCCTTTACATACCACTCGGCTCCTGAACCAATATGACAGGAGACACAACCGACCTTTGCATGGGGAGAACGCTGATAAGCGGTGTATTCCGGATCCATAACGGTATGACAAATTGCCCCACAGAAATAGTCTGATTCAGTGAAATGATACGCTTCGTAAATAACCAGGGAAAAAACTGCAAGGTTCACAACCGACAATACAAGAAAAAGCATCACCGTTCTTCTGTGGTTCTTTTTACCAAAATCAATAGTTACATTACCTTTATTGATATTGTCCCTGAACCATTTTTTTCGGCGAAAATAGCACGACACCGGAATAAGTAACAGACCAAATACAGCACCAGACGGAAAAACCAGGAAAGTAACAATCGCCGCATAATGATTTTCTATAAGCCCTGTCATATGACCCAGCAACCCCAGGACAGTCATTGTAAAACATATGGTGGTCAGACCAATCCCCAATAAACCCATGGGGGTTTTTAGCGACAAGCCAACCTGTTCCTGCCAGGTCATCTCACCGTTTTCTTTTAGTTTTTCTGGTACTCCAGGTGATTCCTGTTTCTGCTCTGCCATCCTTAGCCTCGTCATTAATATTCAATTATGCTCTTGATAAAATGGATATAATATTTGCGGCAAGGATAGCATATACTACTTTGTATTACAAGTTTGCAGCCAGAGGGGAAATGGAACCAGTGAAAAGCAAAACAGCTCCCGCGGCGGAGGCGGGGGAGCTGTTTTCAGAGAAAAATATCAGGCTTTATTGGGATCAAAATATTTGAATTTCTGTTCTTTCAAAATATTGTCCACAGAACGCATATTACCCTTCATATAAAAAATATTTGGTTTTGTGTCATCGGCTGGACGAATAACCCAGATTCGCTCTTCAAGCTGATGTACGAGCTTATACACAATGTTATCGGGGTCAGTAAGGTTGCCAAATGTTCTTGAGCCGGTCGGACATGCAGCAGAACACCCGGTCTGAGTTTCGCCTTGCGATAACCTCTTATCCCAGCAAAAATCGCATTTATCTACAGCACGTCTTTCAACATTGAAATACCGCGCATCATAAGGACAGGCAAGCATACAGGTCTTACAGCCTATACACTTTTTACTTTCCATACGGACAATACCGGTAACCGGGTCTTTAAATGTGGCTTTAGTTGGACATGCTCTCACACATGGAGCATTGTTGCAGTGGTTACAAAGCACAGGGATAAACTCTACCTGTTTGTCCAACTGATCCGTATACTTTTTTGTCAGAATACGGGTTCTATAACCATATTCCGGCACATGATTGGTCGTATTACACGCATCAACACATTTTTCACAGTCAATACAGAGAGACTGACGAATAACCATACTGTAGTGGGGATTATACGGATATTTTTTGATTGTACCCACTCCGCCTGATGCATGAGCTGTACCAATTACCGAGGTAAGCGACAGTATCTTTCCACCAGCATACACACCTGCAACAGCAAGCCCGAGTTTCAGGAATTTCCTTCTTTCCCGGGTACTGACCGATGCAGTACCTTCATTTTCAAGTTTATCAAAATCAATTTTTGAAAATTTCATGATCTCATTACCCTTTCACGTATTTGTTCAATATGTAAAGCGGCTGTTTTTTTCGAAAACAGCCGACGCAATTACCAGATTCTATGATGACGCTTCATGGCATCTTCTTCGGTCTCGCCTTCTTCCATAAAGTGGATAGCACCACAACCAGGACAGATATAACCACCATCAGGAACGATCTCATGCTTCTCAAGCTGATGACCGTTGAGCATCTTTTCACCGGCAAAATAGGCAAAACCAATAAAGCCAATACCAAACAGCGAAGCCATAATTTCATGAAATGATGGTGTGTAGGTAAGAAGGTTAGCCTCTTCTACAACGCCAAGTGAATGATAAACAGATTCCATCTGGCCCGGGATAACAATGTCATAGCGCATAAAAAATATGCCTATCATCATAAGCCCTGTAGCCCACATAATCAGGTTGAAATTATTTCCCCTGGAGCGAATAAGGAGATAAAGTGGCAGAAACATACCGAGAAAAACTTCAAATACCCAAAAGTTAATCGCATAATCTCCGTTTAAAAAAGACATGATAACAAGATGTTTTCCCTCTGAAACCATGCCGGTGATAATTTTCCAGATAGTAAAAAAGATTATGACGGAAATAAGAAAAATAGTGACCTGGGTCACTGCTTTTACAGCACGCTCCATACGCTGATTCATAATTTCCGGGTTAATCTTCCAGCCAAGGGTGGTGAAAAAAAGAATCGCGCAACCACCAGACATAGCAGCTGAGAAAATAAAATAGATGGGAAGATACGGGCCGTACCAGAATGGACGCCCATGCAGCATTCCAAAAACTGCTCCCAAATTACTATGCGCAGCAACACCAACAACGAGGCCAAAAAAGCCCATCAATCTGGACATTGAGTGATTCTGATCGAGAAGGAAATAATATTCAACAATCATAAAAACCAGATACATCCCATACAGGGTACCCATCCACCACATATTCGAGACAAAATTGGGTGAAAATACGTTCCAGATGGCCATTCGGAATGGATTTTCAATATCAAAAAATATTATGCAAAAGCCACCAAACATAAAGACGATTGACATGAAGACAGCCCTTTTGGCAATGGGCATAAATGCTTCCCCTCCAAAAACGTGACCTATGGATGAGACAATACAAAGGCCTGTAGAGGTAACAACACAGAAGATATAAACAGAAATAAGGAGTCCCCATGAAATCTGTCGTGTAACGCCATATACATGATGGTAGCCGACAAAAAGTGCATGGAGCCCAACCGCCATCCCCGCCAAAGTCAGGAGGACAAAAAAGCCCATTAAAACCTTGTATCCAGGGCTTGCTTCTTTCAAGGCTTCTACACCGTGAAATCCCCATTTTTTTGAAATATTAACAATTCTGCTCGCCATTTTTCCCTCTCTAGAAATTATATATTACAGGATTGAGTGAAACCCTCAGTTATGATGTTATTCATGTGCGTTATGTTTCGGTTCTTCTCCGGTCAGTTCTTTTAAGCCTTTCACACCGATATGACATACGGTACATCTGGTAAGATAACCAAATGCCTGGGCTGAATCATGGCAGGTACCGCAATATTTTTTATGCAAAGTAACAAGGTATTGCCTTTTTTCGGCAGGATCATCGGAAGAAAGATTCTGTTGATTTTCCACAGTACCTTTCTTCATGGCAAAAACTTCTTTATGGCAGGATTCACAGGAAAGTTCAGCTTTTTCCACATGAATGGAATGATCAAAAACAACTGATTTAACAGGCTGAGTGAAAACAATTTTGTCTGATGGTGGGAAATGACACGATGCACATTGGCTCGCCGACTCAAAGGCATCATCCCCATTGTGACAGGAACCGCAGTACAATCCTTTTTTAAAGGAAGCCATTGTAAAATTCTTGTTTACAATGGCCGTCCCTTTTTTCATGGCAAAAGTTTCTCCATGACAACTTTCACACTCCAGCCCGGAATCTTCAACGTGGACTTCGTGGCTAAATGTTACCTTCGTGGGTTCATTCCAGACAATAGGATCTTCCGCTACAGCGTGACACGCCTGGCAGTTGGTGTCGGTTGCAAAAGCAGTATCGCCGTCATGGCAACTGCCACATGATTGACCATCGGCCATTGCTTTCATGGTGAAAGTATCCGCCCCAACCGCTGCCCCTGCTTCCATTTCAAACAATTCATCATGACAGGACTCACATTCCAGTCCCGCATCCATTGTGTGTATCTTATGCTCAAATGTTGCCATAGCCGGGTCAGCCCAGACAATTGGCTCTTCCGGGCCATACGCATCAGCATCATACGTCTCTGCTGAAAATCCAGTGCCGACAAGAAAAAGATATACCAAGAGAACTAGTAAACTCGTTTTTAAGACTGGCCATTTGATCATTGTGTTGCTCCAGTTGGTGTTAGTACCTTAGAAATAATTTCGGTAAGGTGATTATCCCGCCTGTCATGTCGGGGTTAATGAATTTCTTTGTTTAATCGGGCGATTCGCTCAGCTGCATCAATAATACTCTTGAGAATTTTCGTCTCTTCCCCTCCTATACCAACTTCTCTGTACGAATCAGTCAATAGTTGTGCATAATTGATGATACCGTTGGACAAGTTGGTACTTTCATTGAGCAACGTTGCGAATTGTTCACTATGCGGTTGTCCACTACTGTCAATATTCGACTTATCAGTGCATTTTTTGAGCAACTCATTTACAGTTTCGGTAAAGAGAACAACTTCTGTACAGGCATCATTATCAAAACTAAAGCCTGTCTCAAGGATGTCAGGATCCTCCGTCTGTTTCGCAATGCGAAGCATGGGGGCCATAGTTTTTTTGTAGAAGAAAAGCAGAGAAAAACTGATCAGACATATCACAGCACCGAGTGCGCCTATCATAACTGTCTGGAACTGAACCACCTTTGCCCGCATCTGGCTGACAATAACCCTGTCAAACTGCACCAGATATTCCGCCAGTGCACGCATTTTATGCTGCAAGGCAAGGCTATGAGAAACCTTATCCTTACTCGTCAAAATCTCCTGAGATGATATGGCCAAGCCGGCCAGGTCAACCTGTTTGGCCATATCCAGCCGATACTCCCCTGGTATAAGCGTATTCTCCTGGAGTCTGGCAAGAACTGAATTCAAGTTTTTCAACGGATCAGCAGCACTGACAATTTTTTCCCAGTCTTTTTCAATCAGAGAAGTGGTAATCTGCTCACGAATGGTTGAGAACTGAAAGATCATCTCTTCACTTTGAGTGATGATGGTATTGTATCTTTCAGTCAACTGATATTGACGAATACTGAGGATTATAACGAAAACCAGAAGGGTCGCAACACCCATAAATGCCATGTAGCCCGTTTTTTTCAAAGACCTCATGGACTTTCCTTTTTCCGTTTGGAATGCAGACAACTGTCCGCTGCCGGACAGGTCTCGCATTGATGTGTTTCTTTGATCCCCGCCTGGATCTTGTCCGTAAAATGACAGGACATGATAATTTCGAAGTCTTCCTCATCAAGAGTCTCAACTTCGAGGAGGATTGCGGCCAGTTGCTTGAGAAGATAAAATTTTTCTTTGAGAATTTTTACAGCTTCTTCATAACAGCTTTCCAGCAGATTTTTTATTTCTGTATCAATTGACTCGGAGGTCTTATCACTCATCTCAATACGTCTTCCCGTTGAGCCGAGAAAACCTCCATCATCGACAACCATTGCCTGGGGACCAATGGTTTCACTCATGCCCCATTTACAAATCATATTCGTTGCAATTTCGGTCGCCTGAACGATGTCACCCTGGGCGCCAGTCGTTCGCTGCTGAAAGGCAATTTCTTCAGCAGCACGACCACCCATGAGTATTGTAATTCGACTTTTAAGATATTCGGAGCAATAGCTGTTACGATCACTAACAGAAAGTTGCTGGGTCTGGCCGAGAGCACGGCCACGGGGGATAATTGTGATTTTATGAATTGGGTCGGAATTTGGTAGTACCTTAGCGACAATCGCATGTCCCGCCTCATGAAAAGCGAGTACATTACGATCCTTTTCCGAGATGATCATCCCTTTGCGCTCAACGCCCATAAGAATACGATCCCGGGAATTTTCAAAATCACTGTAATCTACAATTTTTTTACCATCTCTTGCAGCCATGAGCGCTGCTTCGTTGACGAGATTTGCCAGTTCAGCACCTGTAAAACCAGGAACCATCCTTGCAATTTTATCCATATCAATATCAGGGGCCAGTGCCACTTTGGCACCATGCACCTCAAGAATCTTTGTTCTACCCTTTGTATCAGGTGGCAGGATATTTACCTGACGATCAAACCTGCCAGGCCGCCTTAATGCAGGATCGAGAATATCTGGCCTGTTTGTAGCCGCGAGCACAACAATGGTATCTGTTGTAGAAAAACCATCCATTTCGACAAGTAATGCATTCAATGTCTGGCTTCTCTCATCCTGACCACTGGCTGTTGCTCCCCCAGCTCTTGTACCGCCAACTGCATCGATTTCATCAATAAAAATTATGCAAGGTGCCTGTGCTTTGGCTTCCTTAAAAATATCACGTACCCTCGATGCCCCGACACCGACAAACATTTCCACAAAGTCAGACCCACTAAAGCTATAAAAAGGTACCTTCGCTTCACCGGCAATCGCTCTTGCCAGCAATGTTTTACCGTTGCCAGGTGGCCCCTGAAGCAATATGCCTTTCGGACTGACAGCGCCAATCTGGCTATACTGCCCTGGATTTTTAAGAAAACTGACAATTTCGTACAACTCTTCAAGTGCTTCGGGTATACCCGCAACGTCATTGAACGTGATATTTTGCTGTTCATCCCCCGGCATAATCAATTTATCCGAGGCAAACTTATTCTCCTCTTCTACTTTCTGTTTCCTGTTGAGAGAGACTACTATCGTTAAAACAAGTAGAATTATGTAGATAAGAGCAACACCTTGAAAAATTTGCTCAGATCTATCTTTTTTGAAAACAATCTGGATATTTTTTTCCTGCAGCTCCGAGATGAGCTTTTCGGCATTAGGAACAGTTGTTTCGTAACTATCGCCATCTGCGTGTTGTGCAATAACCTTATTGCCAATAAACGTTATGGCTGCAAGGTCATGATTGGCGAGGCAATAGCGGAACTCACTGTAGCTTACCGTTCGCAATTGGTGCTCGATGTTCCAGATGCCATATCCAAGACCCAGCAACACGGTAAAAATAAAAAAGATAAAGAGATTTCGAACTAAAATTGCCATAGAAGTGCAGGTATGATTCCTGAATCAATAAAGGAAGAAGTATCTCAGGTTGTAAAGAAACAAACCCGATATTTATACAGCATACATCTCCTTTATATCATAAAACCAATAAGATAATAAATTTAATGCCGAACAATCATCAAATAGCTTTAATCTCACGACAAAAAAATCTCACGACAAAAAAAAATTTGCCGTGAGATCAGATACTGCTCTTACCAACACAAGAATCTACATGGAGCCAAACATTGCTCCAAACATGCTCTTAAAAAGGGCCACAGGGCCACCCGTTGAAACCATAGCGCTAGACAGACAAACAACGCCCCAAATCCCTATTATAATTGCAAAAGCGGCAGTACTGTATGCGCCAACCTTGTAAAGTTCGCTGCTGGTCTGCTCAATATCGTGAACAGTTGGAGTCGCCGAAACTGCCTCTTTTGCTATAGCTTTTTGTTCCACCTGGATTACCTCTATGTACTCTAATTTCAAAATATATGGCTACGATTCTTATGAACCTATAATCGCTCTAAATAAACTTTTCACAAGCTCAACCGGGCCGCCATTTGTCACAATACCCGCAACGAGACAGACCGTTGCCCAACATCCTATAAGTCCAGCTGAGATAGCAATACCATAAACGCCTATCTTGGAAATATCTGCGCTTAAATCAGCCTTTACACGATCCTTACTGTCTGCTTTTTCCAGGTATTGTGTAGTATCCATCTTCGCTTCTCCACAGTTTCATTCAGGCTAAATTACCCACCGATTGCTGTCATAAAGCTCGATACCAGACCTGCAGGCCCACCCGAACTGACCATGCCTGAAACCAAAGTAACAACTGCCCAGCAACCTATGAGAATCGAAGTAACACCAATTGCACCAACTCCTACCCTGCTGATTTCAGTACTGACAGTGCCCTGGGCGATGCTCTTTTCTCTTGTTAGTGCGTTTGCGCTTTTCATTGATTTCTCCTTTTATATGCTGGATTACACATTCAGTTTTTTGTTTGTTGAATTACAACCTACTTTGCACAGTCCGTGCCAAAGGATAATACTTTTACAAAAAAACTGACCCTGGCAGCTAATTAACTTAATTCACAAAGGAATAGTACGGCTAGAACAGAGAAAGAATGGCTTTAGAGGCAAAACATCAGGAACACGCAAGAGTGTAGCAATAGTGTGGCGAATGGGCATTTAGTGTTGCATTAGTGCCGCATGCAACACTATTGCAACGATTGTGAATCACAATTTCATGCTGCACTTGTAGCAACGTCGGGATCGATTTTTAATCGTTGCATTTTACGATAAAGAGTTGATCTATCTATATTCAACATACGTGAAGCCTTGGCTTTGTTTCCACGGGCACGTTTGAGAGTATCTATTATTTCGTCACGTTCACTAACGTATGGTTCAAGATTCATGCTTGTTCTTTGTACTGTCTCTCTTTCAACAGCTACATGAATCTCCACTGGCTTCTGAATATCGTCGGGAAAGTGCTCAAGAGAAATTGTTGGGCCTGTACATAAAACACAGGCCCTTTCAATCACATGCCTTAGCTCGCGAACATTGCCAGGCCATGAATAATGAACCAGCACTTTCATGGCCTGATCGGAAATACCATAGATATTTCGTTTCATTTTCTCACGAAAAAGAGTGAGAAAATGGCGTGCAAGCATGGGAATTGATTCCTGCATGGTTCGTAGAGGCGGCAATTTGACCTCAACAACTTTCAGTCTGTAATAGAGATCTTCACGAAAACTACCATCTTGTATTTTTTTGGCAAAATCGACATTTGTTGCCGCAATAATTCTGACATCAACTTCTACAGGAGTATCCTGGCCGACAGGGGTGAAGGTTTTTTCCTGAAGAAACCTCAGCAACCTGAGTTGCATGCGGGGAGAAATATCACCAATTTCATCAAGAAAGAGTGTTCCTTTATCCGCAAGCAGCAACCTTCCCTGCCGATCAGTATTTGCACCGGTAAACGATCCTTTTTTATGGCCAAAGAGTTCACTTTCCAATAATTCTTCAGAAATTGCAGCACAATCAACCTTTACCAGCTCCTTTTCTCTCCTGGAGCTCTCCGCATGTAGTGCTTCTGCAGCAAGTTCCTTTCCTGTGCCAGACTCTCCAGTAACCAGCACAGCAGTATCAACCTTTCCCACATTTTCAATCAGTCCGTAAACGGCTTGAAGATGTTCACTCGAACCAACATATCCATGAAATCTATTCCTTGACTGTGTGTCAACAACGGGAGTGGGCAGAGTAATGTCCCTGGCAACAATAACAACTCCATCAAACTCATTGGAACCATCATCTAAAGGGGCAGCGTTAAGGCTGAGTATCTGAATATTTCCATCGGTTCTCCTGCATTCAATCTGATGTTCTCTCACTTCACTGCCTGTCGACAGTACACGTTTCACATCCTGCAGACATGCCCTTCCCATTTCATTTGGATATGCACCCAGATCGTTCTCTTGTGATGAGGCAGGGAAATGAAGCCACTCTTTTGCGGTTTCGTTAAGCTGCACAATTTTCATTTCATCATCTATTGTGATGATAGCGTCCCTGACAGACCTGAAAATTGTTTCAAAATAGCGTTTAAACTTTTCGTTTTCCAGTAAAAGACGCTTTTTTTCATTTTCAAGATCCCAATGTTTCAAGGCCTGACGAACGAACTTCAGTAACGTCTCCTTATTTACCGGCTTGGAAATATAGTCAAATGCCCCATATCGGACTGCGTCAGCTGCGGTATCAAGATTTGGAAACCCGGTAACCATAACAACGGGACATTCTATACCGGCATCCCTGATTTTATGCAGAAGATCCGTTCCTTTCTTTTCTTCAAGAACAATATCACTGATTATAAGATCAAAGGTCTGCTCCTGTATCGCAACAACAGCCTCATCAAAAGTTGATGCCGTAGTGACAGGGCCATATCCTTCCCTTGTAAGAAACATCTCAAAGGTGAGTCGAATACTGGCTTCATCGTCAACTATCAGAATTCGACTGTCTAGATGTGAAGGAATGTTCTGTTCCATATCAGTACCTTAGCGTCAGTTCCCCATCAGAGGAAGTTCCACAATCATATTTGTATATTGATGCATAATGGAATCAACTTTTATAGTGCCGCAATGATCCTGAACGATACCATAACTGATACTCAAACCAAGCCCGGTACCTTTCCCCGCAGGCTTGGTGGTAAAAAACGGCTCAAATAATCTTTTGAGGATCCCCTGTGGAATACCGGTTCCTGAATCCTTTATGCTGATCCGAACTACCGGAGAAATGTCATCTTCATTAAGTACCAGGCAACGTATGTCTATTCTTTTATCAGGTGATGTTTCGGGATAGCGCTCATTGAGTGCGAATCTGGCGTTACTCAACAGATTCAAAACAACCTGTTGCATTTGAGTAAAATTACCCTGCACCTGGCAGGGATTTTCAGAGTATTCTATCTGCAGTTTGATGCCATCTTTTTTGCACTGATGCTTCACAAGAGAAATGGAATCTTTAATCACCTGTGTTATTGAAATAGGCTCAATACCACTTTCAGTTTCCCGGGCAAAGGAAAGAAGATTTTTGGTAATAAGTGCTATTCGCTCTCCTTCAGTCACTATATTACTTAGCAGTTCTGCCTGGAGAGAATCTTTATCACTGTCGTCAAGCAATAGTTGTGCAAAATTGATAATCCCGGTAATAGGATTATTCACTTCATGAGCCACTCCAGCCGCCAGTTCGCCAATCGCCGCCATTTGGCCAGTACGTAGAGAATCAGCCTTTCTCATTTCATCCCCAGTCAATTCCCTGGCAACCAGAAGAATTTTTCTGATATTGTCATCCTTATCTTTGACCGGCGAAATTGTGAGCAGGTATTCTCCTGCAAGTCCAGGTAAGGTTGTCTCTTCAACCCTCGATGAGCAGGTAAGAAGAAACGCCTCAAGCGGACATTGAAGATGTGGTGAACTGCCGCCATGGATGATTTTACAGATCCCCTGACCAAGAACTTCAGATGGCTTTTTTCTGGCGGCATTAAGGGCCGCACTATTCGCATCGATTATTATACCATCGGGAGTGACGACAAAAACGGGATCCTGGATAGCCTGAAAGAGTTCATTACCAATGCCGGTAATACAAATTAGAGGCGATTCCGCCACGGCCTGTAAAGGGGGATTTTGATTTGTCTCCTGTAGAGTTTTTGGCATAACAACCCGCATAGAGGTAGGAGGACGATGGTACGTAGAACATTTCACTAGGAGCTTGTCCGAGAACGCCCTTTTGCCCAAACTCTTCAGAATTGTCAAAAAATAATGCTCGCAATATCATACATATGGCTGCGCTTATTTTTGGTAAATTCTTCTATTTTGAACAAAATGTCTATTCTCAGACAAACTCCTAGGACTGCCTGTTACCCATAATATTAGTCTGGACATTTAAGTCTGAATCGTGCATACTTGATGCATGAATATTCAAAACCAAATCAAACGTACATTGTCTGAGGCGTCAAGTTTATCGTA